>DAORJJ010000504.1:0-5172 GCA_035439005.1 Polyangiaceae bacterium
GAGCCACGGTGCACGTCGCGTGGCAGCCGGTCGACGACGGCGATCTGCGGCTCACCACGGTGACCCAGACCTTCAAGGACAAGCGCAACGGCTGGCTCCTGGTCTCCGAGGAGGTCGCGGGCGGCGACGTCGGCCTCTTCGGCGGCAAGCCCGGCGCCCCGCAGGACGTCCCCAAGGCCACGCCCCGCAAGAACCAGTTCGACACGATCCGCCTCGGCCAGGGCGATCCCGCGAAGCCGGCGGAAGACACGCCTTGACGCGTGCCCCGGCGTCCGCACGCTGACCCCATGACCTCGACGCCTCCGCGCGACCCGCGCGGGCTCCGCCTCCTCGCCTACGACGCCACCTGCAAGGGCGGGACGTGGGCTCCAGGTCTCTCCACCGCCTGGGGCGCGGGCGCGGCGCTCTACCGCGGCCTCGGGCGGCTCGACGCCGCGCGCGGCGTCGCCTCGTGGTCCGAGGCGCTCGGGTTCCTCGCCTCGCACGAGCCCGACGCGGCGCTCGAGGAGGTGCAGTTCTGGGGGCACGGCCGCTTCGGCTGCGTCTTCGTGGGCAAGGAGCGCCTCGGCGTCGAAGAGCTGGCGTCCTCGGCCCACGCGGAGGCGCTCGACGCGATCGCGGCCCGCCTCGCGCGCGCACGCGCGCCGCTCGTGTGGCTCCGCACGTGCGAGGCCTTCGGCGGCCCGAGCGGCCACGCCTTCGCGCGCGCGCTCTCTCGGCGGCTCGGCTGCCGCGTGGCCGGGCACACCCACGTCATCGGTGTGCTCCAGAGCGGCCTCGTCGCGCTCGCGCCCGGCGACGAGCCGGCGTGGCCGGCGACGATGGGCCTCGGCCCCCTCGGTGAGGAGGGGCCCGGGCTGCCCTCCTCGCCCCGCGAGCCCAGCACCGTTCACTTTCTCACCGGGCGCCTGCCCGCCGCGCTCTTGTCGTAGCGCGAACGCAGAGAAGCCCGGGCTCTGCGGCGCAGGGCTCGGGCTTCGCTCGTGGGGCCGGGAGGCGCCCCGGCGGCGACTCAGGCCTTGGCCTTCTTGGCGGCCTTCTTGGGGGCGGACGAGGTCTTCTTGACCTCGGGGGCGCGCAGGCGAGCCATGCGCTCCTTCTTCTTGGTCTGGGCCTTGCGGCGCTTCATCTTCTGCGAGTTTCGGCGATCGAACTTACCCATCGAGCACTTCCTATTTCATGGTGGCGAAGACCCGCGGGGGAACGCCGTGAGGGGCGCGGATCATGTCTTTTTGTGGGCCGATGTCAAGCGCGATCGGTCCGAGCGCGGCGCCCTGGACGCTCAGCCGGTGTTCTCGGCGACGGCGTCCTCGCGGTTGCGCACCTCGAGGCGATAGCGGCTGTTCACGGTCTCGATGTAGAAGACCTCGCGCCCCGCCATGCGGAGCACGCGCTTGACCGGCGTGGTGACGTACTCGTGCATGCCGTCGGGGAACTCGATGACCACGACCGAGCCCTTGCGCGGGGCTCTCACCAAGCGGCCTGCGACCGCCCGTGATCCCTTCCCCAGCTTGCGGAGCACGACTTCCACCCTGTCAGGATAGCATCGAGTCCCCCTTCGTCTACCGGATGGAGACCTTCTTTTCGGCCTGCACAAGAGGCCAGGTGGGCTCATCGCCCACCACGCGATCGACGCGCGCGAGGTGGAATTTTCGCCGGCGGGGCTTCTTGACCGCGTGCGCACGGGCTAAGGCGAACGCTCGATGGACCGCAAGCGCCTCGCCGAACACCTCTCCTCGCGCTCCGACGGACCCGCGGACGTCTCCGAGCTCCGCGGCTGCATCGAGGTCGTCTGCGGCTCGATGTTCAGCGGCAAGACCGAGGAGCTGCTCCGCCGCGTCAAGCGCGCCCGCCTCGCGAGGCTCCGGGTGCAGCTCTTCAAGCCGCGCGTCGACAACCGCTACGACGAGGTGCGCGTGGTGAGCCACGAGGGGCTCACCGCCGACGCGACGCCGGTGGCCACGCCGGAGGAGCTCGGCGCGCTCGTGCTGCCCACCACCCACGTCGTCGGCATCGACGAGGTCCAGTTCTTCGACGCGGGCGTGCTCGACCTCGCGCAGCGCCTCGCCGACCGCGGGGTCCGCGTCATCTGCGCGGGCCTCGACCAGGACTACCGCGGGGAGCCCTTCGGCAGCATGCCCGCGCTCATGGCGATCGCCGAGTACGTCACCAAGCTCCACGCGGTGTGCACGCGGTGCGGCGGCGAGGCGAGCCGGTCCCAGCGGGTGGTCGCGAACGAGGGCCAGCTCTTCGTGGGCGGGGCGGCGGCCTACGAGGCGCGCTGCAGGAAGTGCTTCGTGCCGATGGCGGTCGAGCCGTCGCGCTGAGCGGGGCGCGGGTCTACTTGGCCTTGCGGCGCGCGACCGAGGGCGTGTGGATCTCCGGGAAGGTGACCTGGGGCGTGTTCTCGAGCGCGAAATAGCCGCGCAGCATCTCGCGGGCGACCACGTTGGCCTTCACCCGCCACACCGGGCCGTTCACGACGAGGACCGCCACGGCGACCTGCTTCTGCCCGGGCTGGGGGTGGCTGGGCGCGAAGCCCGTGAACCACGTGTAGTAGCGCTGCTTCTCGCCGTCGGTGAGCGTGCCGGTCTTGCCCGCCACGGGCACGCCCGGCAGGTGCGCGTGCCCCTTGAGGTCGTGGAACGCCTTGTACGACGTGCCCTCGGCGACGGTGCGGTCCATCATCTGCGTGACGGCGGCGGCGACCGCGGGCGGGACGAGGCGCTTTCCGGGCTGCGGCGCAGGTGCAGTGTACACATTCTTGCCGCTCGGGTCGGTCACCTCGGCGACGATGCGCGGGCGGATCGGCTCCCCGCCCCGGGCCATCGTGGCGGAGAGCCACGCCGCGTGCAGCGGCGAGATCGTGGAGTTCCAGAACCCCGCCGACGTGCGCGCGAACGCGAGCGTCTCGGTGGGCATCGTGAGCGTGCTCGCCTGCACCGGGACGTCGAACGCGAGGGGCTCCCCGAACCCGAGCGAGCGGGCGGTGGCCTCGAGCGACTCCGGCTTGAGGTGGCGCACCGCGAGGCGCGCGAACACCGTGTTCAGGCTGCGCCCCATGGCGCCAGCGAGCGTGGCGCACCACTTGTCTCGGGCGGGATCGGAGACGAGGTCGTGCGCGAGGATGCGCTGCTCGCCGCCCGAGTAGCACTCCTTGTGGTCGGGGCTCACGCCGGCGGTGTCGACGAGCGCGGTCCCGGTCACGATCTTGAAGAGGCTGGCGGCGGGGGCGGTCGCCTCCACCGCGAGGTCCCGCGCGTGCGCGCCCTCGATGTGGCTGGCGTACGCCAGGAGGTTGCCCGTGGCGACGTCCATGAGGACCACCACGCCCTCGGGCAGGTGCTGCGCGTTCATGTAGGAGGTCGCGAGGTGCTGGAGGCGAGGCTCGAGGGTGAGCTTCGCCGTCCGCCGCTCGGACAGGAGGGCGACGGCGCCGCTCTTGTCGACGACGATCCGCGAGAGGTCGAGGCCCGCGAGCGAAGGGGGCGTCGGCGCGGTGCGCTGGCGGAGCGCGATCGCCTCGGCGTCGTCGACGATCGCGGCCGGGGCGGCCGCCGCCGGCGCCGCCTTCGGCGAAGGGGCGCGCTTGACGCCGACGATCACGAGCCCGAGTGCCACGACGGGCACCGCCATCCCCAGCCACCGCTTGCGCATTCCGTAGCGTTTGGCACGGGGGGCGCGGACCGGGCAAAAAAGGTGGGGTGCCCAGCGCGAGGAGGCGCGCGCGCTCGCGCCGATTTCGTGCTGAACTCACGCCCCGTGACGCGACCTCGGATCGGTGGACGGCGGGCGGTGCAGGCGACGGGGCTCGCGCTCTTGGCGTGGCTCCTCGGGGAGGGCGCCGCGCGCGCCGCCGACCTCGAGGTGCCGGCGCAGGGCGGGCTGCCGCCGCTCACCGTGACGGTGAGCCGCGCCGAAGGCGTCGTGAGGTTCGGGAGGCCGGGCGCTCCGCCCGTGAGCCTGCGGGTGGAGGGCGACGGCGCTCGCGATGCGCGGCCGCTCGGGCCGGCGACCGTGCGAGCGGTGCCCGTCGGGCTCGGGCGCAGCGTGGCCCACGTGGTCGTGCCCCTGGCCGAGGGCACGTGGGAGGCCATCCTCGCGCCATCGCTGGAGGCCCCCGTGTTCGCGGGGCGCACCGGGTATGTCCGGGGAAACGAGGGCGAGCGCGAGGGGGCGCGGATCGACCTCATCGCTCGGCCGGACGGCGCGCACACGGTGCTGATCTCGGAGATCCACGAAGACGCCTCGCTGTGCGGCGACGAGGCGACCCCTCTCCGCCCGAGGGGCCTCGACCCGAAGACCCTCACCCTCCGCGGCGCGACGTACCAGCGCCTCTCCCCGACGGCGAGGGCCGGCTCGCGGCACCTGGTCGCCACCCTGCTCACGACCCCCGCGCAGCCGCCCGTGGCGGCGGCGCTGACGCTCGGCGGCGAGAGCGGCGCGTCTCGGCTCGGCAAGCACCTGCTCGACGGGCGCGTCGACACGGCGTGGTTCGAGGACCGCCCGGGCGCCGGCCAGGGGGAGTTCGTGACGCTCCGCACGACCCGCGAGCTCGGCCTCGACCGCCTCGTGCTCACGCTCGGCGCCGACGTGGTCGCCCCGCGCACCCTCTACCTCGTGACGCCCGGCGAGGTGCGCGACCTGGTCATCCCGGAGGAGGCCGCGGCGCGCGCGGGCGCGCAGGTGGAGGTGCGCCTGGCCGCGCCGCTCCACACCGACTGCCTCTCGATCGTGCTCGGCGACGCCTACTCGGGCGGCGTGACGGCCCCGCGCGTAGGGCTCGCCGGGGTAGCCGCGTACGCGACGCTCGAGGCGCGCCCGCTCGACGATATCGTCAATGATCTCAAGGGCGAAGGAGCCGCCGAGGCGACCGCCTTCCTGAAGCGCGCGGGGCGACCGGGCCTCGTCGCCCTCGAGCGGGCGTACGGCGCGCTCGACGGCGCCGCGCGCGCGCGCGCCGTCGAGGTCGCCACGGCCGCCGAGTCGTGCGACGCCGCCGCGGGCCTCTTGCTGCGCGGGGTCATCGACGCGGATCGCGAGGCCTCGCGCAAGGCGCGCGGCCGGCTCGAGCGGTGCGGAAAGGGCGCCGCCGGCGCCCTCTCCGCCGCGCTCGGGAGCGCGGAGCCCAAGGTGCGCGCCGCGGCGGCCGAGCTGCTCGGCCTCGTGGCG
>DAORJJ010000505.1:0-5170 GCA_035439005.1 Polyangiaceae bacterium
AACCATGATGCTGATGGCGGACCTGGACCTGCCACAGCGCGTACTGCGCGAGCACGAACGTGGTCGCCGAGAGCGCCCAGCGGCGCGCCTCGGGCGTCGCCTGACGGAGCCTCGCGGGCAGCACCACGAGCCGCCACGCGAGGGCGAGCGCGGCGAACATCGCCTCGTACACGAGGTACTGCACGCGCTCGTTCGCGGCGAGGCTGGGCACGGCGAGGCGGGCCGCGGCCGAGCCGAGCGGCACGACGAGGGCGCTCGCGACCGCGAGGCCCACGGCGCGCGCGTCGAGGCCGCGCGCGCTCGCGCAGCGCTCGACGACGACGAAGAGGCGGAGATCGCCCGCGATGACGAACGCCACTCCGAGCGCGCTGCCGACCGCGGGGGGCAGGTGGACGAACGGCGCGCCAGCGAGCGCGTCGGCGGCGAGCTCGACGCCGAAGAGGAGGAGGTAGGCGCCAAGGAAGCGGAGCCGTGACGCGAGCGCGAGCGCTCCGAGCGAGAGCGCCAGCCACGCGACCCCGGGGTGGTGCCAAGCGCTCGCGTAGACGGAGGACCACATGCGGGGGCGAGGATGCGGCCCGCGCCCGCGCGCGCGCAAGCAGGAACACGACCCCGCGGGAGAGAACGTTGGGAGCACCCCCCCCAGGTGCATTCTGCACACAAAACGCGCGCCTCGGTCGCGTGAGCCTCCGCGCCTTCAGTAGCCGACCACGCGGGCGCCCTCGGTCACCTTTTCGCTCGGGTGCAGCACGACCGTGTCGCCCTCGGTGAGGCCCTCGACGACCTCGGCCACGTCGCCGTTGCGGCGCCCGAGCTTCACCCGGCGCAGCTCGGCCACGCCCGCCTTCACGACGAACGTGGCCCAGCCGTCGTCACGCCGAAAGAGCGCGCCTTCGGGGGCCTTCACGCAGTCGGCCGTGTCCCACACGACGATGCGCGCCTCGAGTCGGTAGCCGTCGCCGAGGCCGCGCCAGCGCTCGCGCGGCTCGTCGAGATCGATCACCGCGTTGACGCGCGACTCCTCGACGCCCATCGCCGACAGCTTCACGAAGGCCGACGGCTCGACGCTCTTCACGTGGCCCGCGAGCGCGTTCTCGCCGCCCCACCGCTCGAGCCGCACCTTGGCCCCCGCGCGGACGTGCACGGCGTCGGCGGTGAGGATGTCGACGACGATCTCGAGCGCGGCGGGATCGCCCACCTCGAGCAGCGGCGCCCCCGGCTGGGCCACTCCCTCCTTGTGCAGCACGCGGAGCACGAGGCCGTCGGAGGGGGAGGTGACCTCGAACTGCTCGCCGCCGCTGGGCGCGCCCGGCTTCGCGGTCTTCGCCGCGGTCGTGCGCCGCAGGGCGGAGCTCGCGACCTCGAGCTCGTGGTCGGCCACCGCCGCGCCGAGCTGGGCGCTCGCCACGTCCTCCCGGCGGCTGCGGAGGGCGTACTCCGACCGCTCGACCTCGACGGCGGGGATTGCGTTCTTCTGCGCGAGCGCGAGGACGCGCTCGTGGTCCTTCTGGGCGAGCTCGAGCGCGACCTTCGCCCGCTCGATGCCCGTGTGCGCCTGCCGCTCCGCCGCCGACGCGGCGAGCACGCGCGACTCGGCCCCGGAGCGCGAGCGCGTGTCGAGGAGCGGCGCCTCGATCGGCAGGAGCCGCGCGAGCACGAGGCCCTTCTTCACCGCGTCGCCGGGCGAGAGCTCGATGCGCGCGACGTTCGCCAGGAGCGGCGCGGAGACCACGTACCGGTCCTTGATGCGGGTGGTGCCGTCCTCGTTGACGGTGACGACCATCGCGCCTCGCGTCACGGGCGCGAGCTCCACCGGGAGCGGCTTGGGCCGCATGGCCCACACGACGAGCGCCACGGCGCCGGCGCCCCCCACGCCGAGGGCGACCCGGCGCGCGACGCGGGCGCGCGCGCGTTTCTTGGCGACGGTTGTCTGTTCAGGTTCCATGGATCATTCCCGGGTCTTGAGGACACCAATGAGGTCGAGCGTGTCGACGCGGCGTCGCACCGCGAGGGCGCTCGCGGCGGAGGCGACGAGCACCACCAGCGCGGCGAGCACGTACGTGCGCGTCGAAATGACGAGGTGAAACCGGTACTGCTCGGGGTCGACCGAGCTCAGCGTCGCGACCGCGAGCGCGCGCCCGAGCAGCGCCCCGAGCGGCAGGGCGAGGACCACCTGGAGGGCGAGCTCGCCGAGGAGGATGGACGACACCTCGGCCCGGGTGAAGCCGAGCACGCGCAGGCTCGCGAGCTCGCGGGCGCGCGACGAGAGCGCGACCCGCGCGTTGTTGTAGACGATCCCGATCGCGATGATCGCGGCGAACAGGGTGATGACGGTGGTGAATACCCCCATGGATTCAGCCATTTGGCGCTCGATGGCCGCGAGCATCTCGCCGCGCTTGCCCACGCCCGCCACGTTGCTCATGCCGCGCAGCCGCGCGTCGAGCGCCGCCTCCTCGCGCGGATCGATCTCCAGGTACACCGACGAGATCGTGGGCTCCTCGCCGAGCAGCTGCGCCACGGTGTCGAGGGGCGCGTAGGCCCCGAGGCCCGCGAGGTCGTCGATGAGTCGGACGACGCGCAGCGAGCCGCGGGCGTGGCGCCCGAGGAGCACCTCGACCTCGAGCAGGTCGCCCACGTGCACGCCGAGGACCTCGGCGAGCTTGCGGCTCACCACGAGCCCCGACGCCTCGAGCGGGACGAACCGCCCCGGCCACTCGACCACGCGGCGCAGATCGGCGCCGGGCAGCTGACCTGTGAGCCCGCCGTCCCGAAAGAGGCGACCGCTCCGGAAGCGCACCGGCAGCGCGCGCTCGGCCTCCGCGCGCCGCACGCCCGGCAGCCCGCGGAAGGTCTGCAGGGCGTCGACGCGGACCGGCCGCCGGAGCGCGACCGAGACGTCCTCGCGGGTCATCATGCCGAACTGCATCTTCAGGAGCTCGTCGACCGCGTCGGACTGGAACCGCCCGACCACGACGATGGCCATCGAGAGCGCGATGCCGAACGCGGAGAGCGCGAGCCGCCACGGCCGCCGGAGGGTCTCGCGCGCCACCATGCGCGCCGAGGACGAGAGCAAGCGGAGCACGCCGAGGCGGTCGGCGAGCGAGGTGCCGAACAGCGGCGGCGGCGGCGGGTTCATGGCCTCGACCGGAGAGAGCTTCGCGACGGCGCGCACCGTGCGCAGCGCGCCGACGAGCGCCGCCGCGAGCGTCGAGAGCACGGCGACCGCCACGGTGCGGGCGTCGAGCTCGAACTCGAGCGCCGGGAAGCGGAAATAGGGCTGGTAGATCTTGGTCCACTCGCGACCGACCCACGCGCCGAGGGGCACGCCGATCGCCGCGCCCACGAGCACGACGACCACCACGAGCTCGAGGAAGTGCAGGCCGATCTCGGCGCCGTGGTACCCGAGCGCGCGGAGCACGGCGATCTGGTTTCGCTGGAGCTCCACCACGCGGGCGAGCACGACGTTGAGCAGGAACGCGGCCACGCCCAGGAAGATGACGGGGACCGCCGACGAGAAGCCCTCGAGCTGGGCGAGCTCGCCGGTGACCGTCCGGTGCGAGGGCTGGTTCTTGCGCGCGTAGGCGCCCCTCCCGCCGAAGGGGACGAGCGCGCGGTCGAGCTCGCTCACGACCCCGTCGACCGAGGCGCCCGGCTGCAGGCGGACGGCCACGTCGTTGAAGGCGCCCTCCATGCGGCACGCGGAGGCGAGCGCGGGCTCGCTCATCCACAGCACGCCGTTGCGCCGATCGTCCGGCGCGGCGAGCAGCTCGGAGAGCGTGAACACGTGCTCCGGCGACAGCCCGATGCCCACGACGCGGAGCTCGCGCAGCTCGCCCTCGATCACCGCCTTCACCGTGCTCTTGCCCGGCTCGAGCCCGTGGGCCTTCGCGAACGGCTCGCTCACCACCACCTCGTCGGCGCGCGTGGGGTCGGGCAGGCGCCCGCGGCGGAGGTAGACCGCGTTCAGCGCCGGGACACCGCTCGGCGGGAGCGACGAGAGCACGGCGGAGGCCGGCTCGGGGAGCGCCGGCATGGAGAGGGCGACCCTCGTGACGATGCGCGTCTCCACCGTCTGTACGCCCGGGATCTCCTCGAGGCGCGCCTTCGTCGAGCGCGGCGCGCGCTCGAGCGGCGCCCACGCGTCGGCGAACCGGTGGGCCTCGTAGAAGCGCTCCTTCGCGCCCTCGATCGCCCGGAAGGTGCCCACCGTGGCCACGTACGACGTGACCCCACACGCCACGACGAGGGCGATGGTGAAGAGCTGCGCGCGGAGCTGCACGAGGTCGCGCAAGAGCTTGCGGAAGAGCGCCGTGATCACCACGAGATCTGATCGGCCGCGACCCGCGTGGGGTTCGCGGTCTCGCTCTTCACGAGGCCGTCGGAGAGGACGATCACCCGATCTCCCATGGCGGCGATCGGGGCGTTGTGCGTGATGATCGCCACCGTGGTGCCGAGCTCGCGGTTCACGCGCTCGATCACCGAGAGCACGAGCCGACCGGTCGCGCAGTCGAGGGCGCCTGTGGGCTCGTCGCAGAGGAGCACGTCGGGCCGCTTCGCGACGGCCCGCGCGATCGCGACCCGCTGCTGCTCGCCGCCGGAGAGCTGCGCCGGGAAGTGATCCATGCGCTCGCCGAGGCCGACGAGGGCGAGCGCCGCCTCGGGCGTCATCGGATCGTCCGACAGGTCGGTGACGAGCTGGACGTTCTCGCGCGCGGTCAGGCTCGGGATGAGGTTGTAGAACTGGAACACGAAGCCGACGTGCTCGCGCCGGTACCGGGTGAGCTCGCGCTCGTCGGCGCTCGAGAGGACGCGGTCGCGGTACCGGAGCTCGCCCCGCGTGGGCGCGTCGAGGCCCCCGAGGAGGTTCAGCAGCGTGGACTTGCCGCTGCCCGAGGCGCCCAGCAGGACCACGATCTCGCCGCTGACCAGGGTGAGATCGACGCCTCCGAGCGCGCGCACCTCGACGGCGCCCATCGTGTAGGTCTTCGCGAGCCCGCGCGCTTCCAGGACGGGGGACGGCACGCGCCGAGAGCAGCACATCGCGTGCCCAGCGTCGAGCCGAGCGCGTGAGGCGTGGGGCCCCGAGGACGGCGAGCGCACGAGGTGCGCGCGGCGCAGGCTCTGCGCCCGCAAGCATGGCGACACCTCGCCTTCGGCTCGGGGCCGCCAT
>DAORJJ010000506.1:0-5165 GCA_035439005.1 Polyangiaceae bacterium
CCCTCCGGCGCGCCGCGCTGCTCGGCGTTGGCCTCGCCGTGGGCTGCACGTCGCCGCGACCGACCGAGCCGACACCGGACGACGCACGGAGCGCGCGCGCCCCGCTCGCCGCCGCGCTGCCCTCCGAGGGTGCGCCCGACCTCGCGCCGGCGCAGCTCCGACTCGCGCCGCGCGGGCCGGGCGACGGTGCGCGCCTCGCCGACGTCGACGGCTGCGCCGAGTGCCACACCGACGCCTTCGCGGGGTGGAAGGCCAGCGCGCACTCGTTCGCGTCGTTCGACGACCCCGTGTACCGCGTCGCCGTCGAGCGGCTGCGCGCGGAGCGCGGCAAGCAGGCGAGCCGCATGTGCGCCGCGTGCCACGACGTGGCGCTGCTGGTCGACGGCGCGATGGACCGCGAGGTGCGCCCCGAGGATCCGCGCGCGCACGCGGGCGTGTCGTGCCGCGTCTGCCACGGCATCACCGGCGTGCGGGCCGACGGCAACGGCAGCTTCGACCTCGACCCCTCGCCCGTGCCGGTGCCCCGCGAAGGCGATCAGGCGAGCCTGAGGGCCCACCGCGAGCGCGTCGCGCGGCCGGTGCTGCGCGAGGGCGACCTCTGCCTCGGGTGCCACCGCTCGTTCCTCGACACGACCACCGGCAACGCCCACCACCTCCCCGGTCAGGACGAGGCCGGCGCGTGGAGGCGCTCCGCCTACGCCGGGAGCCAGGCGGCGAGGGTCGAAGCGGTTCCGGAGCGCGACTGCCGGGCGTGCCACATGCCGCGCGTCCCGGCCGTCGCGGGCGATCCGGGCGCCAAGCGGGGGACCCTCGCCTCGCACGCGTTCCTCGGCGGCCACACGTGGCTCGCCGACGCCCAGCGCGACCCCGAGCTGCGGGCGCGGGTCGCCGAATTTCTAAAACAATCCGTGACGATCGACATCGCTGGTGTGACGCGGGCGGGCGGCGAGCAGGTGTTCGTCACCGGGGAGCCCATCGCCATCGACCCCGGCGAGCGCCTGCTGGTCGACGTGGTCGTGAAGAACGAGCGCGTGGGCCACAGGTTCCCGGGCGGGGTGCTCGACGCGCACGACACGTGGATCGAGATCGTCGTGACCGACGCGAGAGGCGCGCGCGCGCTCGAGTCGGGGACCCGCCACGCGGCCACCGGCGAAGACCCCACCGCGCACCGGCTCTTCGCGCACCTGGCGGACGGCCGTGGGCAGGCGCTCCGCCAGCGCGAGACCCACGAGTTTCGCGCGCTCGTCTACGACAACACCCTCGCCCCGAGGGACGCGGCGGCGGTGCGCTACGGGTTCACGGTCCCGGAGGGGGCGCGCCTCCCCCTCACCGTGCGCGCGACGCTGCAGCACCGCTCCCGCAGCCTCGCGCTCCAGCGCGCCGCCTGCGCCGACGCGACCACGCCGCGGGGCCGAGCGTTCGCCGCGGAGTCCCCCAAGAACCGCGCGCGCGCCTTCGACCCGTGCACGCCGCAGCCGGTGACGACGCTCGGGGCGAGCGAGGTGGTGCTCGGGGCCGGGGCCGTCGCGTCGCGGGCGCCGCTGCCCACCGAGCACGCGCGCGCCCTCGCGTGGGCGCAGGGCCTCTCGCACGCGCTGCAGGAGCACCTCGACCTCGGGCGGTACCCGCTCGCGCTCGCCATCGGCCGCGCGCAGAGCGACGCCGAGCGCGCCGCGGCGCTCGGGCTCCTCGCCGACCTCGAGGCGAAGGAGGGGCGCCGGGAGGCCGCCTTCGGCGCCGCGCGGCGGGCCGAAGAGCTCGTCGGGCCGCACCCCGCGCTCGCACGCGTCCGCGCGGAGGCGCTGCGGGCCGACTGGGCGTGGGCCGAGGCCGCGACGCACCTCGAGCAGGCCGCGCGGCTCGCGCCCCAGGACGACACCCTCTTGGCGACGCTCGCGGTCACGCTGGGGGGAGCCGGCGCGCACGCGCGCGCCCTCGAGGTGTCCGCGAGGGGCCTCGCGCTCCAGCCCCGCGACGCCGACCTGCTCCGCGTCCAGTCGCTCGCGCTCGACGCGCTCGGCGCCGAGCCGGCCCTCTGCGCGCGGGCGCGGGAGGGGTTCCTCGACCGGCGCGCGCCCGACGACGCGCCCGGCGTGCGCGCGCGGTGCTCCGCGACGGTGCCCCATTGCGCGCAAGAGCGCGATCCCCTGCACGTGAACGAGCTGCGCCCCGTGACGCGCTGAGCTGAAGCCAAGAGCGCTCGTTGGAGCGCCTGCAAAAACAAGAGATCGGTGCGGCCGCTACTCGCGCACGCGTCGGAGCAGCCGCGTCAGGGTGATGACGTTCCAGGCGGCGAACGCGGCGAACAGCGCCACGAGCGCGACGGCCCAGCGCGCGTTCTCGGGGCGCTCTCCTTCGGCGAGGATCCAGGCCCCCTCGGGCACGACGCTCCCGGTGGAGGCGGCGATGGAGGCCTCGAGCCCGCGGTGCTTGGGGCCCGCCTTCGCGAACGGCACGAGGCGGCCCGAGAACTCCCGCGGCGGGGCGAAGCGCCCGGACTCGGCCCCCTCGGGGACGTGCAGCTCGACCCACAGGTCGGGGTGCCCCACCACGGGCGCGAGGCGAAAGCTCACCGACTCGAACGGCCGCTCGTAGCGGATGGCGCCCGCCGCGCCGACTCGGGCGTGCAGGTGGACGAGCTCGTTGCCCTTGACGCCACCGGCCCCGAGCGCGCCGGGCGCGAGCTCGCCGAGCTCCCGGGGTACCCGGCTCGCGAAGGCGTAGGCCACGTCGCGGCGGAGCGCGACCACCATCGCGACCGAGGCGAAGGCCGTGAGGAGGAGGAGGAGCGCCGTGGCCACGCGCCCCTGCTTCGGGGGATCGGGCAGGGCGAGCAGCTCCGGATCGAGCTCTTCGTCGGCGAGCGACGGCTCGCCACCCGAGCCCGAGATCGGCGGGGTCGCCTGCGAGTCGGGGGCGTGGGAGGCGGCGAACGTCACGGAAAGGACCCCGGGGAACGAGCGAGGATTCAAAAAGGGTACACCCTAAGGACACCGGGCGCACGCGGAGGTTCCCGAGAAGCAGCAAAGCCTTTGCGCACCTCCAAGCACCCCGTGTAGGCTATGCGCAATGGCCGCGAAGCTCACCACCTGTCCCTCGTGTGGTTTCACCAAGAACCCCGCCGACGCCCTCCGCTGCGGCTCGTGCGGCTCGAAGATGGAGGCCCTGGACAAGGTCCGGTCGGAGGACGGCGACCGCAAGTACCAGCAGGACGGCATCAGCCCGCAGTGGACGCTCATCGCCCTCGGCGTGCAGGGGCTGCTCACGGCCGCGGTCGTCTTCGGGCTGCCGTGGCTCGTGCGTGCGCTCGACTTCGAGGGCGGCAACGGCATGATCGTCTGCATCCCCGTGTGGTTCGTCGGCGGGCTCCTCGTGGGCATGATCTCCCCCGGCCGCACCTTCATCGAGCCGATGATCGCCGCGTTCCTCGTGGCGCTCCCGTCCACGTACCTGCTCCACGCGAGCCAGACCGTGCGCACCCTCCCGGCGTTCCTCTACGTCATCATGGGCGCCATCGGCGTGCTCTTCACGCTCATCGGCTCGTACCTCGGCGAGCGGTGGCAGCTGGTTCAGCCGAAGAAGGCCTGAAGGTTCGGACCGCGCGCCTGGCCCGCGGACACCTGCCCGTCTCTCGCCCGCCGCCTCCCGCGGCGGGCTTTTTCGTGGGCATCGTCGGCGTGACGAGCGGCGCCACAAAACGACCAAACGCGACCGCACGGTGTGTGGGGTCGCGTCGGTGTGGCGCGCCTGCGGGGCGCCCCGAGGAGACTCAGGCGTCTTTCTGGTCGCGGACGCGGGCGGCCTTGCCGCGGAGCTCGCGGAGGTAGAAGAGCCGGGCGCGACGCACGACGCCGCGGGAGACGACCTCGATCTTGTCGATGCGGGGCGAGTGCGAGAGGAACATGCGCTCGACGCCGACGCCGAAGCTGACCTTGCGCACCGAGAACGTGCTGCGCGCGCCCGCGCGGTGGCGCTTCAACACGACCCCCTGGAAGACCTGGATGCGGTCCTTGTCGCCTTCGACGATCTTGTAGTGGACGCGCACGGTGTCGCCGACGCGGAACTCGGGGAGTTGCCGGAGCTGCGTCGACTCGAGGGCCGCGAGGATGGGGGTGTTCATGGCGTGGTTCTTCCGTTCTCTCTCGGTCTTGGGCCAGAGGCCTCACTGGGGACGCGCCGAATTACCACCAGGCCCAGGGGGTGTCAACCAGAGGCGCGCGCCTTCGCGAGCGGAGCGGCGTCGCGTGCTGGACGCCGGCGACACCGCGGCGGTTCGATGTGCACGGACGCGCAAGTCAGGGTACGCTTGTTCGTCACGCGCTGCGTGAAGGAGGCTTCCTTGATGAACCGTACCCGCGTGACCGGATTCGTGGTGCTTGGGCTGCTCGTGGCGCTGCCCGTGGCCTGTGGTGACACCACGCCGAGCGGCGGCGGGGGCACGACCGACCCGACGGCGACGACGCCGGGCATCCCGGGGCTGCCGCCGGGGCCGTCCGCGACCGGCACCGCGACCGACGCGAGCGTGCCCGACACGGCGCCTCCCCCCGAGTGCGTGAAGCCGGAGGACTGCCCATCGAAGATCTGCCTGCCCACGAACAAGTGCGCGATCGCCTCGCTGACCGACGGCGTGCAGAACAACGACGAGACCGACATCGACTGCGGCGGCATCAGCAAGAAGGTGTGCGAAGACGGCAAGAAGTGCCTGACGCGGCTCGACTGCGCGAGCGGCGTCTGCAAGGACAAGGGCGACGGCCAGGGCCTGCGCTGCCAGGTACCGAGCGCGACCGACCTCACGAGGAACGGCACCGAGACCGACATCGACTGCGGCGGCCCCGCGGCGCCAAAGTGCGGCGACACCCTCCGCTGCGGCGACAAGAACGACTGCACGAGCGGCGTGTGCGTCGGGAACGTGTGCCAGGCCCCGGCGATCGACGGCCAGAAGAACGGCACCGAGACCGACATCGACTGCGGCGGCCCCACGGCGCCGGCGTGCGGCGTGGGCAAGGGGTGCCTCGCGGGCACCGACTGCACGAGCCGCGTGTGCACCGGGATGCTCTGCCAGGCGCCGAGCCCGACCGACGGCGTGAAGAACGGCACCGAGACCGACGTCGACTGCGGCGGGGCCGGGGCGCCGAAGTGCGGCGTCGCGAAGACCTGCGCGGTCG
>DAORJJ010000507.1:0-5156 GCA_035439005.1 Polyangiaceae bacterium
GGGCGGGCTCGCCGTTGGGGTCGCGACGAGAGCCGCAGGAGCCCGCCGGGGCGGCGGGCTTCGCGCGCCGCCACCGTGAGCGCTGCCTGCCCCGGGCTTCAGCCCGCGGGCGGGCTCCAGCGAACCGGGATTTGCACCCAAGAGAGTTGGTCTGCGGGGCCGTCCCGCGCTACGGTTCCAGACCGGCCTATGGGTCGCGGCGCCAGGCCGCGCCAGGCCTCAGGAGCGGGCCCGGACCGAACGCACATGCGAGAGAACAACTTTCAACCCAAGGGGAGCGCCGCCAAGGCCTCCACGGCCGCCCGCGTCGCCACCTCCGCTCTCTTCGTGGCAGGCCTGGCGGGGTTGACGTCGTCCGCGGGGACAGGGTGTGGGCGCTCGAGCCTCGAGGACGCCATCCTCGACGGCGGCGCCACCGTCGACGCGCGGGTCGACGCGCCGCCGCCCGACGCCGCCGCCTGCGGGCCGAGCACGTGCCCCACCGGCTGCTGCGACGCGAGCGGCGTGTGCCGCGTCGGCACCGACGTGCAAGCCTGCGGAAACCTTGGTGGAAAGTGCACTGACTGCGTCGGCTCGGGGTTCGACACCTGCGACGCGACCCGCAAGGCGTGCGGCAAGAAGGTGGCCACCTGCGACGCCACGAGCTGCGGGTCCGGCTGCTGCGTCACGACCGGCGGCACCCAGGTGTGCCTCCCCGGCACCGACGCCCTCGCGTGCGGCACCGGCGCGGGCGCCTGCGTCGACTGCGGCTCCAAGGGGCAGGCGTGCGATCCCAAGCTCCGCGTGTGCGGCGGCACCAAGTGCGACGCCACCAACTGCGCCGGCTGCTGCGTCGGCGACAAGTGCCAGATCGGCACCGACGGCACGGCGTGCGGCGCCAAGGGGCAGGCCTGCGAAAACTGCACCGCCCAGGGCACCACCTGCGGCGCGCTCCCAGGCGGCGGCGGGCTCTGCGAGGGCATAGGTCGGTGTGGCCCCATGAACTGCGGCGGCTGCTGCGACGCGCGCGGCACGTGCACCGAGGGCATCGACAGCACCTCGTGTGGGCGCGGCGGCGAGGCCTGCAACGACTGCACGCCGCGCGGCCAGGTCTGCGCGCCGCGCGATCAGCCCGACGGGCGCACCTGCGTCACGCCCCCGGCCTGCGGCCCGGCGAACTGCGCCGGGTGCTGCATCGGCGACGTGTGCACGGCCGGCAACCAAGACACGGCGTGCGGCGCGGCGGGCGGCCAGTGCCTCAACTGCGTCGGCACGAACCAGACCTGCGGCGCCGGCGGCGTGTGCACCGGTGCGCCCACCTGCGGCCCGGCGAACTGCGCCGGCTGCTGCGACGGGAACACCTGTGTGCCGGGCACCGCCCCGGCCACGTGCGGCGCGGGCGGCCAGGCCTGCCGCGACTGCGGCGCCGGCACCTGCAACCCCGGCGGCACGTGCTCCTCGCCGGCCTGTTCGGCCGCCAACTGCCCCGGCTGCTGCCAGGGCGATCGCTGCCTCGCGGGCTTCACGAACCGGGCCTGCGGGTCCGCGGGCGCCGCCTGCGGCGACTGCACCGCGGCCGGCACCACCTGCAACACGCTCGCCGTGCCGCGCGTGTGCGGCGGGGCCGCCACGTGCCCTGCGCCGTACGCCGCGTGCCCCCCCGGCGTCTCGCAGCCCGTGCTGCCGCAGAACACCAACGCGTGCTCGGCGGCGGCGCTCTCCAACGCGTCGGCGGCGTGCGCCGGCGGGTACGACACGCCCCCGTGCGTCGCGTACTTCGCGTTCCTCGCGGCCACCGAGCCCGGCTGCGGCACGTGCATGGCGACCTTCCAGGCGCCCTTCTTCGACCCGAACCTCCCGTCGCTGGGCAAGGGGCTCGCGGCGTGCGTCTCGCCCTTCGTGAACCCCACGTGCCTGCGCAACCTCGGCTGCGCCGCCGACTGCCTCGGCACGAGCTGCGGCGCATGCCCCGTGGGCGCGGGGGACGCGTGCAAAGCGAGCACCACCCAGCCTGGCGGGCAGTGCGCGGCGAGCTCGGGGCAGGCCGCCCAGTGCGCGGGCCCGGCCATCCTGTTTGGCGCGGCGGCCTTCTGCAACCCGGCGACGTACGGGCTCAACTACGGCCGTTGGCTTCAAGCCGTCGGCACCCGCTTCTGCGGGCCCTGAGCCGGAGCGTTCAAGGCGAAGATAGGCAAGGGAGCGCTGCTGCGCTCGGCCAGTCGGGCGCGCCGCCCCGCCGGGTCGAGCGCGCGGGGGGCCGCGCGCCCGCGCGCGAGTGTCAGCGGCTCGGCGTGAGGAGCTCGGGCCACGCCGAGAACGCGCGCTCGAGCGCTTCACGGCCGCCAGGCTCGCGGAAGGGCACACCCGGGGGTGGCGGGGCCCCGGCGTCGGGACGCGGTGGCGGCCCCGCGTCGCGCCCGGGCGTGCCAGGCACGCCGGGGAGGCCGCCGCCGAGCTGACCGAGCACCTCGCCGCAGTCGGGCCCGCACTTGCCGGTCACGCACTGAAAGATCGACAGGAGCTGCAGCGCGCCCGCGGGCGAGGTCTTCGCGCACCCGAGGATGCAGGCCGGATCGAGCGCGCCGCCGCAGGTCGTGAGCACGCACTGGAACGCCTGCTGGCACGTGGGGTTCGTGACGCACGCGAGGATGGGCTGCCCGCACTCGCTCGCGAGGCAGAGCCCGCAGTCGACGATGGGCGGCAGATCGGGCCCGGTGCGGCCGTCGGCGCCGCCGTCGAGCGGGAGGGGGATGGGCGTCGGCGTGGGGCTCGCGTCGGCGCTCGTCGAGGCGTCGGGGCCGGCGCCGCCGCCGTAGGGCGTGTCGTCGAGCGGTCCGCGGCTCCCGCAAGCGGCCGCGGTGACGGCCACGGCGGCCAGGGTGGGGAGCAGCGCGGGGAGCAGCCGGTCGGCGGCGGAGTGGCGTGAGCGCTTCTTCATGGCGGAGGCACCCTAGCACTCACCGGGCGCCCACGCTTGGCCGCGCGCCGGTCGTCAGAACGTCCCGGCGCACTGGAGGCCCAGCGCGGCCGGTCCGCACGCGACCTTGGGGGCCGCGGGCGCCTTGGGGCTCGGCGCGAACACCACGAGGCCGAGCCCGGCGGCGCCGAGGACCCCGGCCCCCACGAACGACGCGATGCCCACGGTCCGCCAGGTCGCCTCGGCGTCGAGGATCGACTGGCACACCGCGGGCTGGCTCGGCTTGTCGACCCCGGGGCAGTCGGTGCGGTCGTTGTAACGGCCGGTCTGCACCTCGCGGATCAGGAACGACACGCCGCCGAACACGGCCGCGCCGCCGGCGACGCCGACGAGCGCCCAGCCCACGGTGCGCGGCACGTTGGTGGGCGTCGTGAGCACGATCGGGGGGGCCTCTCGGGGACCCCCGCGCCCGCCGGCGCCGTACGGTGGGGTGGGCGGCGGCGTAGGTGGCAGCGGCGCCAGGGTGAAGGTCTCCCGCGCCAGCGTCTCGGTGGCGATCACGACCGACCGCGCCACGGGGTGGTAGCCGGCCGCGCGCACCTCGACGCGGCGCGGCCCGACCTCGACGCGCAGCGCGGCCTCGCGCGGCAGCGAGCTCGCCAGTGCGCCGTCGACGTACACCTCCGCGGCGGCGACGTTCGTGCGCACCTCGAGCGCGCCCACGTGCTTCTGCACGACCGCGAGCGCGCCCTCGAGCGCCGCCCGGTTCTTCTCGATCCAGAGATCGCCCTTCGCCGCCAGCGCTGTCCCGAGGTGCGCCTCCGCGAGCACCCACATCCCGAGGGCCTGTTCGGCGAGCGCCACCTGGGCCGTCGCGCGGGGGGTCTTCCCCTTGGCCTCGGCCTGGCGAAAGAGCACGAGGGCCTGGTCGTCCTTGCCCTGCTCGCGGAGCGCGATGCCCTGGGAGATGAGCGCCTCGGCGTCGAGCTCCGCGGCGCGCGCCGGGGTGCTCAGCGCGAGCAGCAGCGCGGCGGCCCCGCCGAGGCGCCGCGAGACGTGCGCGACTCGCCGCGAGGTCGTGGAGGGATCGGGCGGGGTCGCGGGCGGTCTCACGGGGGCCGAGCTTAGCAGCAGTCGGGGTCCGACCGACGGCGTTCACCTGGCCCAGGGCGGGCTGACTGCCTGGTCGATAATTCTCCGCGGCGTCCGCCGATCCGCCGTACGCTGGGTTGGTGCGCAAACAGGCTCGTGGCGGCTCGTCGTGGGTGGGCGCTGCGGCGCTCGCGGTCCTCGCCTCGTGGGCGGCGCTCGCGCTCGCGGGCGTGGGGGTCGCGGGCTGCGGCGGCCGCGTGGGCTTCGTGAACCTCGAGCGCCCTGGGCTCTCGGGCACCGGCACGGTGGCGCCCACCGCCGCGGTGGAAGACCCCGACGCCGACGAGCCCGAGGGCGCCGAGCCCGAGCACCCGCTCGTGAGCACGAAGCAAGAGCGAGCGATGGTGCACGTCCACGCCGGCGACGTCACGTGCGCGGGCGTGGTGCTCGGCCCGCGCCTCGTCGGCACGTCGCGGCGGTGCTTCAAGCAAGACGTGGGCGTCCACGCGCTCGACCCGGGCAAGAAGGCGGATCAGGTGCGCGTCGAGATCGCCTCGGGCTCGCTGGCGTGGGCGCAGCGGAAGGCGTCCCACATCGTCATCCCCGCGTGCAAGCGCCGCGAGGTCGATCTGGCCGTGCTGGTGCTCAGCGAGGCGGCGGCGTGGGTGGAGCCGCTCGAGCTCGCGAGCGCGCCCGGGCCCGACGCGAAGGTCGACGCCCTCGGCTTCGACCGCTGCGACGGCGGCAAGGAGGTCAAGCGCGCCCGCGTCATCGAGCGCGAGGACGGGCGGCTCACCCTCGATCGCGCGCCGTGCGCGGGCGACATCGGCGCGCCCGTCGTGGAGACCTCCAGCGGGCGGCTCATCGGCATCCAGTCGCACCGCCGCGGCCGCGCGGCCTCGCCCCGGCGCGAGACCGCGGTCACCCGCCTCGACACGACCCCCGTGAAGGAGCTGCTCGAGCAGGCCGGCAAGGTCGCCGCGGGCGTGGACGTCGCGACGCTGAAGCCGGTCGCGTGCGCCGCCTCCGCGCCGTAGCGAGCGCGCGTCGGACGGAGGCGAGCCCGCCTCGCCGCAGCGGGCCTCAGTGAAGGATGGGGGCGCCGTTCACCTTGCCACTCGCGGTCGCGGGCGCGCGCGGGGTCGACGCCGACGGCGCGGGCGGCGTC
>DAORJJ010000508.1:0-5143 GCA_035439005.1 Polyangiaceae bacterium
CACCGAGAAAACACGGGGCGCGAGCCTTCTATTTCCATCACGGACGCGATAAATTTCAATGGCTCCGCGCACTTACTGTTCTGGGACGAGAACTAGCTAAGCTAGGTCAGGCAAACCGCGCGGCGGCGCGGGCGACCTTACTGCTCGCCCACGAAGGCGGCCGACTGCGGCTCGAGGACGCACGTGGTGCCGTTGAAGCGCTGGGCGCCCGGCTTCGAGCCGAGGTTGTCGACCGGCAGGAGGGCGTCCGACTCCACGAGGTTGTGGTAGACGTCCACGAACTCGAGGCGCCGCTGGGAGAGGATGCGCAGCGTGTCCTCCGTGAAGGCCGCGGCGTTGGCGGTCTTGCGGTCGGCGCACGCCTTGCCGTAGGCCTCGAGGGTCGCGGTGTGGGCCGCGGCGTCGTCGGCCTTGGCGAGGCGGGCGGCGAGGCCCTTCGCGCCGCGCGCGGTCGACTTGGCGAGGTTCGCGGCGAACGCGGCCTTGAGCTCCGCGGGGTCCTTCCAGGTGGTCGGCAGGGCGTCGGCGAGGGCGCAGCGCGGCGCGGAGAACGCCGGCGTGGTGAAGTCGGTCATGAGCACGTCGGCGACGAAGTCGGCGTCGACGAGGCCCTGCCGGAGCAGCTCCTGGACGACGTCGACGTCGGCGTAGCTCTTCTCGGGGCCGTTCATCGGGAAGATGGAGTCGCCGACCTCGCCGCCGATCTTGCTGCCAAACTTGGCGAGGGTCTCGGAGTACGCCTTGGCGTCGATCGAGAGCGAGTCGACCTGCGGGAGGCTGAACTTGAGGTTGTTCTCGAGGCCGAGCTCGGTGCCGGTGCCCGTGCGCGGCGCGCGGAAGAGCGGGCTCACGACGAACGCGCCGGGGAGCATGCTCGAGAACGTGCTCACCGTGCCGAACCGCTGGCTGTTCTTCGAGTGCGCCGCGATGAGCGTGCCCTCGCCCACGTCGCAGAAGAGCTGCGTGAGGACGCCCTTCAGGTCGCCGCCCGCCTTGGCGCGGTCGACGCGCCCCTTCACGTGGAGGTGCTCGGAGGCGATGACGCGCTTCTCCATGTCGTCGGCGCGGGTCACCTTCCCGAACATGCGGTTGAAGGTGGCGTCGGGCGACTTCGGATCGGCGACGGTCATCCACGTGGAGGTCCAGTTCGCCCACGAGTCGTGGAGCTCCTTCATGATCGGGCCGCCGGACGTGTGGCAGGCCATGCACTCGAACGTGGGCTTCGCGCCCTTCGCCTGCGAGGGCACCATCGCGCCGTCGCCCTTGCGGACCCAGTTGCCGCCCTCTTCCTTGTAGTAGGCGAACGCCTGGATCTTCTCGCTCCAAGCCATGACCTCGGTGCCGCCCTGAGGAGCCCCTTGGCCCGAGGCGAAGGAGGCGACGTAGAGCTTGTCGCTCGAGACGCCGGCGCCGCCCGCGATGACGAAGCGGTAGGTGTTGTCGAGGGAGGGGCGGTCGCCGAGCTCCGACACGATGAAGAACTCGGGCTTCGACGCGGGCGCAGGGGCCGGCGCGGGCGGCGCGGTGCTCGAACCGGAGGGCGCGGCGGACCCCGTCGACGAGGCGGACGGCGCCGCGGCGGCCGGCGCGACCCCCTCGAGCTTGTCGAGGATCGCCGTGAGCGTGGTCGGGCACGCCGCGGTGCCCTTCGTGCGCGTGCGCTTCCCCTTCACGATGACGGTGCACTTCGCGCCCCCGAGCACGTTCGTGAGGAAGGTGTCGTCGGGCACGCCGGCCACGGTGATGTCGTCGTCGGCGGTCTCTTCGGAGGGCGTGGTGTCTGCGCCTCCGCAGGCGGGGAGCAGGAAGCCCGACAGGGCGGCGGTCGAGAGCGCGACGAGCGGCAGGAGCGTGCGACGAATGAGCTTCATGGTTTTCTCAACCCCTTGACAATAAAAAGAAAAATCTGTCGACCGCGGTCGCGGCTCACTCTTCGGCGGGCAGGAGCGGCAGCGGCACGCGCGCGCCCGGGAACATCTTGAGGGCGAGCGCCTTGCGCTCGGTCGAGCGGAGCTTGAGCGCTGCGCGGCCCTCGGCGGTCTGCACCTTGTCGAACTCGGCCTTGATGCGCGGCACGGCCTCGGCGAGGTACGCGGAGCGCGCCGCGGAGACCTTGTCCTTCGCGTTGTCGTCGAGCAGCACGCGGGCGTACTCGCGGCGCGGCCCCTCGGGGATGGCGCCGTCGACCGCGGCGCGGAGGACCGTGCGCACGTGGGCGTCGACCTTGGTGGGGTCGGTCGGGAGGTTCACGAGCACCTTCGCGTGGAGGGCGCAGCGGGTCGGCGAGAAGATGTCGTTCTTCTCGTCGAAGAGGCGCGCCGCCGTGACCGTGGCGAACGTGAGGACGCCCTTCTTCTGGAGGCCGCGCTCGATGCGTTTGTCCATCTCGGAGCGCACCGGCATCATGCGAGGGAAGACGTCGAGCGAATACGACGGCGGCCGCACGAGCGCGCTGCCGAACACGAACGGGTCGGCGAAGACCTCGAGCGGCACGGTCTCGAAGCCCGTCGTGTAGCGGAGTTCGGTCTCGCAGAAGACGCTCTTCAGGAGGCCGCCAACACCCTTGGGCTGGTCGCCGTCGAGGTTCGCCTGCACGAAGCCGGTGCGGTCGACGACGGTGCCGTCCTGCTTGGGGAGGCCCTCGTTCCAGGCCGCCGTGCCCGCGACCATGATCTTCTCGAGGTCGTTGGCGAAGCTGAGGCGCGTGTGGCTCTTGTCGAGCGAGGCGCTCTCGCTGACGATCTCCTTCGTGGCGCCGCTGATGTTGGTGTCGGCCGGGAGGAGCTTGTGGGTCGAGACCCAGTTGGTCCACGGCTCGGACATCTCGTTCATGAGCGGGCCCATGTTCACGTGGCAGTCGTTGCACTGCCGGTCCTTCGTGCTGGGCGCCTTCGTCGTGCGCTTCGACGTGGGCTTCTTCTCGTACACGAGCACCGAGTTGTTCGGCATGAGCCGCACGCGCTGCATGACGCCCGGCCCTGCGGGATCGGGCCCCGGCGTGAACACGTAGAAGTTGTAGAGCCCCGTGCGCCGATCGAGGGCCATCACCTCCACGCGGTCGAACACCATGGTGTCGCCGCGCTTGGCCGCCTCGCTGTAGGGATCGCTGAAGAGCGCCATCATGAGGCTGTAGCTGCCCCACTGCGGGTCGTAGACCTCGGGCGGCGCGACGCGGTCGGGCGTGTTGCAGCCCGTGACGATCGCGCGAGGCAGGATGGTGCTGGTCTTGGCGGTGCCGGTCTCGCCGCGGGTCTGCGCCTCCTCGACGACGAAGACCTCCTTGGAGTCGGTGCGGGCGCACGCGCGACCCATGCCAAAGAGCTTCTCGGCCTGCTCGTAGTTGGCGGGGACCTTCTTCAGGTCCTTGCGCAGGACGTCGGCGACGCGGTCGTCCCCGAAGAGCCCGTCGGCCTCGGCGATGTCCTCCTCCGACTGCTCGACCTCGTCGGCGGGGGCGCTGCTGCACGCGGGCGCGGCGACGCCGAGGACCATCGCCGAGGCGAGCGCCCACGCCAAGCCGAGCGGGGCGGCGCGGCCCGAGAGCCTCACTTCGCGCCCTTGGTCCAGTCGGCGCAGAACGCGCTGGCCGTCTTGTAGACGCAGCTGCCCGCCTTCTCGACGGCCCGCGCGGGCGCGGTCATGACGATGTCCTTGCCGTACATCTCGTTGCAGAGCTTCGAGAGGTTCTCGCTGTAGTCGAAGTCGTTCTCCAGCTCGGCCACGCGCTGCGCGGGCACGTCGCAGATGGTGAGCTGCTGCGACTCGGTGCCGTCCTTCAGCTTCGCGCGCCGGCAGCCGGGCGGGAGCTTGTCGGCCGCGGCCCAGGTGCCCTGAAGGAAGCCGCCGAGCGCGGTCGGGAGCGCGTCGTAGCGACAGCCGCACTCGAGCGACGCGCGCACCACGATCTCGGTGATGTGCGGGTCGGACATGCGCCAGTCGACGCCGCCGTTCTGCAGGCGGTTGACCGACATGCACGCGTACATCGACTGCTGCGGCTCGTAGCCCTCGGTGTTCGCGGCCGCGACCTTCACGCCCAAGGCCTCGACGCTCTTCCAGTTCTTCGAGCTCGCGAGGCCGTTGCGCTCGCAGATGCTCTTCAGCTTGGCGCGGTTCTCCGGGGTCGCGGTCTTGCTCGCGAGGTAGCAGGCCGCGGCGCGCTGGTAGGCGCGCTCCTTCGTGGTGCCCTTCTCGGCGGACAGCCGCATCGAGTCGGCGATGAGCGTGGTGGCGGCGCCGCGCGTGTTGAAGCGCCCCTTCATGCGGACGAGCTTCGGGTCGATCGAGGCGTCGAGGTTCTCCTTCGTGGAGAGCGCCGCGGCGAGCTCTCCGTCGATCGCGCCGGACGAGTACGTGTTCTTGCCCGAGGCGTCGTACTGGCTCTGGCCGTCGACGTCGGAGTAGACCGAGGTAAAGAGGCACTGCAGGGGCTTGCCCTTGGTGATCTCGGTGGCCTTGGTGATCTTCCGGCCGTTCGAGACGGCCATGTACTCGCAGTACTCCTGGCCGCGGTCGAGCTCGCCGTCGACGCCGTCGCGATCGCCGCACTGCCAGCGAACGACGCCGGCGGCGGTCTCCTGGGCCTTCACCGCCGAGTGGCGCGTGATGTTCGAGTCGCAGAGCTCCGCGAGCGTCCAGATGGTGGCCGCCGACTCGGGGGTGATGTCGTCGACCGACGTGCCGTCGTCACCCTCCTCGACGGGGGCCGAGCTGCACCCGAGGGCCAGGGTGGTCGCGAGGGCCGAGACGCAAAGGACGGACAGAGCGCGGAAGAGTGCCATGGGCTACGTCTAGTCGAAAGGTCGACGTGCGCAAGGTCAAGTTCCGCACGTCGGCAGCGGAATATCAGGGTTCGCGTGGATCGCAGGTGCACCACCCGGCCACCCCGTCCCCCACCGATTGACGGCGGCGCCGCAGCGAGGCACCCATGCGCGTCATGCTCCGTCAGCACCGCGCGCGTCGCGCGCGAGCTCCGCGCCAGCGGGCTCACAGGGGGCGTCGCGACGCTGTTTCTCCGTGGCAGGCCGTCTATCTGTTCGAGCACCGGCACGCGCCGCACACGCGCGAGTTCGTGGTGCACCTCTTGGGCGAGTAGGGCCACGCGGCGGCGGCGCGTCACCGGCGACGGCGACCGCGGCGGACGGCG
>DAORJJ010000509.1:0-5139 GCA_035439005.1 Polyangiaceae bacterium
GTGCCCATCGACAGGAATGCCCGAAAATGAACGGCAGTTTCGGAACTACACCCAGCCGAATGACGGGCGGCTTCCACGACGGCGGCCAGGTCGTCGAAGAAATATGCGCCCACCGGAGCGGCGCGCATTGCACCACCGTTGCCCATCGATCCACCGCCGCCGAAGACGCTCCGCGAGACCTCTCGCCACGGCTCCCCCGCAGCGATGCGACCGAGAATGCCGTGGGCCGTCCCCCCGTAGCCTCGCGCGGGGTCAAGCCGGTACCGAGCCCCGAAGAAGTCGGCGAGCAGGTCCGGGTCGAGTTCGCCCGTGTCCGAGAGAACGTCAACCACGGACACGGCCATCACCGTGTCATCGGTGAACTGCCATGGTCCGGCGGGCACGGCCCGCAATTCAATGAGGCGCTCTACCGTATGGGGCGAGGTGAAGAACCGCTGTCCGAACGCATCTCCAACCGAGAGGCCTTCAAGTGATCGGTACGCCCTCTGCATCCGGGCGGAGTGCGCCGTTGTGGTGGCCATTGGGTTTCAGCGAGTGCGCATAGCGTACCGCGGTTACGCGGCGGGCGGAAGAGGGTGCCGGGAGCGACCGAAGCCGAGCCGACCGCTGGCAGCGGCTGCGACAGCCACTGGAACGGCAGGAGGTCGTCGATGGCGCGAAACGGGGGGATCTGACGCCCGTACGACTGAGGTGCGAAGGAAGCGGGGAGACGCGAGAGCACCGACGCAAGCCGTTCGACGCGGCTGACCTGGGCAAGGGCGAGGCGCTTTGGTTCCGGATATCGGTGCCGCGAGGGAGGGGAGCCGATCCGACTAAAACCGAGGCCGACGCGTGCGAGAGGGTCCAGCTAAGAAGCGGAGGCGGCCTGTTGTCTCTCGCACTATCCCACCGCCCAACTCTCGCGCTCTCTCGTGAAGCCACCGCCAGGATTTCTCGCAGTGCGTAAACGCCTCCGCGCTCAGGACCCGTTTGCACAAAGAGAGACGCCGGAGCCCGGCGCAGCACGCGCGAGCACTCCGGCGTCATTGCGATCTGGGCGGCCGACTACGCGACTTCCTGCATCGCGATCTGCACGTGCTCGGTGGTGACCGCCTTCGCCTTCGCGATCGCTGCGGCGAAGAGGGCGTGATGCGCGAGGCCGTTAGCCTTACGCGGTAGGCCGCTCGACGCCTGGTAGATCGCCTCGACGGTGGGCGCCTCGAAGAGCGGTAGTTCGGTGCCGGCGAGCCGAAGCCGATGCGCGAGGTACGGTCCCATTTCCTCGCGCAGCAGGCCGCGCACGTGCGCGCGGACGACGATACGCTGCGCGAGGGCGTCGAGGGCGGCCATGCTCATGCGCCGCCGCAGTTCGGGATGGCCGACGAGCACCACGGTGAGGCGGTTCTCGGAGTCCATCGCGTAGTTCGTGAGCAGGCGCAGGTCTTCGAGGAGGTCGGTTCGAAGGTGGTGCGCCTCGTCGACGATGAGCACCGGTCGCAGGCGATTCTCCGCGCAGAGGCGCGAGACCTCGGCGCGAATCTGCCGGAAGAGCGCGGCGCGATTGCGCTCGGTCGGAAGGCCGAGCTCCCAGGCGATCGACTTGTAGAGGTCCATCACGTTGCCAGTCGTCATCGAGACGTAGAGCACGCGGTGGAGTCCGGTGTGCAGCCCCGCGACGAGCCGCCGACACGTCGTGGTCTTACCCGACCCGCTGTCTCCCGTGACAAGGCCGATGCCGCGCATGTCGACGAGATGGCGTAGCCGCGCGCTGAGCTCGGCGAGCGAGGCGGACTCGAAGAGCTCGTCGGCGGTGAGATCCTTGTCGAAGGGGTGGCGCGTGAGCGCGAAGGCCTTTCGGTACATCAGAAGAGCCCCTTGTCGTCGTCCTCGACGAGGTCGCGCATCGCCATGCCGTCGCTTGGGTCGGCGACGGACCCTTTGGGGATCTCGAGGTTCTTGGTCGTGCCGTTGCGCTTGATGAAGCTGTTGGCGAGGACGTCGACACGGCGGGCGGTCTCGACGCGGCGCCCCTGGTGCCACACTTCGACCGCGCGCTTCTCGGGCTTGCGCGCGGGATCGAAGCGCAGCGTGACCCGCTCGCCGACGAGCGCCGCGTCGACCTCGAAGGCGACGCCGTCGAGGGTGACGGTCCGATCCTTCTGCACGCTTCTCTTCTGCTCGGCGAGGAAGTGGTCGCCGAGGTCGGCGGCCGGCATGCGCACGCCCTCGCTGGTGCGCGCCCACTTGTCGGCGGGGCTCTCGTCGCCGAGCCCTCGGTGCGGCGCGTGGTGGTACTCGCCCTCGATCCACGTGGCGAGCGCGCGGTTCATCGCGTCGAGCGAGGCGAGTTCTGCGGGACCGAGGAGCGGCAACAGCTGCATACGGACCGTGCGAAACCATCGCTCCATCTTGCCCTTGCCCTGCGGCGAGTACGGCTTCGCGTGGATGAGCGCGGTGCCGAGCTTCGCGCACACGATCTGGAGTTGCTTGGAGCGAAACGCGGCTCCGTTGTCGACGTAGAGACGCTTCGGAATGCCGCGACGGCGCACCGCCTGCTCCAGCACCGCGAGGTACGCGACCGCGCCCTCGGAGAAGGTGAAGCTCGCGTACGGCACCACCCGCGTCGCGTCGTCGATCAGCGCGATGAGGTACGTCCGCCGCACCCGCCCAGCCTCGCGGATCTTCGGCCCGTACATCACGTCGCTCATCCAGAGATCGCCCGCGCTCTCGTGCTCGAAGCGCCGGCGGTCCCTGCTCGTCGGCTCCTCGGGCTTCTTCTTCATCAGCCCGCGTCGCGCGAGGACGCGGTGCACCGTCGACTCGGGCAGCACGATCTCGCTCGTGACCACCTCGCCGTGCTGCGTGCGCGCGAGCTTGAGCAGCGTCGGAATCGACAGCTCCGGCGCGTCCTCTTTGAGCTGGCAGAGCAGGTCGACGACGTGGGCAGGGATCGACCGCGAGCTGCCCTGGTCGGCCCGCTCTCGAGGCACGAGCCCGTCGAAGCCGGCGCGACGGTACGCGCGCAGCCAGCCGCGGACCGTCTCCGCCGCTACGTGCCGGCGAAGCGAGCCCGGGATCGTGTACTCGTGCGCGGCCTTCTGCGTGAGCAGCGCGTACAGGCCGCGATGATGGGGCTCGAGCTGCACCAGGTCGGCGATGACGCCGTAGCGAAACAGCGCGACCTCGCGACGACGCTCGTCGACTTCGGTCGGATGGATGTTCTCGGTCTTGGTCTGCATCGCGGTGTCCTTCGGTGGCTCGCTCGGACCTGCTCCAAGCGGCGTTCCGTGACACTCGTCGAGGTCGCCTTCGAGGTCAGGACCCGCTTCCTGTGGACCGACCAGCGCGCTTCCGCTTCACCCACTTGCCCGAGCACGAAATCCGAGAGGCACCGGCAACGCGCCGAGATGCCTTTCGCCGAGCTCTCGCACGAGCACCAGGACCCTCTCGCGCCCGAGCGCCGCGCGAAACGATGCGAGCGTCGGCTGCACCCCGATGAAGCGCTCCGCCATGAGCGTCGCGATCGCGAGGAGCGCCGCCCGTATCGCCGTGACCCTGCGCCGAATCGACCGTAAGGCCCCCGCCTGCCCGATCGCCTCGTCCGCCTCCGCCGGGTGGACCACCTCGACCGCTGCACCGACGCCGCCCGCCGACTCCACTGCCGCGACGACGGCCTCGACCTCCGCCAGCGTCCCCGACAGCCGCGCCGAGAGAAACGATGGCAACAGGCTGATCGACACGCCCGCCTTCGGGCACCACCAGCGCGGCACCCGCGCGCCCGCCGGCGCCACGCGCGCGTACGTCCCGAGTCGCTCCAACCCGCAGCCACCCTCCGCGTGGAGCGGACAGCTGTCGAGAATTGCACTCTCCCACGCTCGTTCGCTAACGTACCGCTCGTCGGAGAGCGGGCACTTCCAAAGCAGCTGCACGGCACCGACACGAGCTCGAGCGTGACCAGACGCTCGGGCTCACCCCTTTTGTTTCCGCATGCTCGCGCGACCTCGCCGGCGGCGGCCACTTCCCGGCGAAACCTCCCGGACTCGCTCGACGTCTCAGGTGAACGAACGGGCAGAGAGCGCGGGAGAGTTCGGGCGGGCGATCACGACCGAGAGCGAGGGCCTACACGGCCGACGCCGCCAGTTTGCCAGTCCCTCGCTGCCTCGCGCGAGAGCGCGACGTTCCGGTCACGGGACTCGGGCACAGCGGGCGAGTGCTCGACGCTCCGGTCACGGGACGCGGGCGCGCTGGCGAGGGCGCGACGCGACGGTTCGGTCTCGGATGACGGCTGCCCATCGAGAATGAGGACATCTCGCAAACTGAAGAGGCCCAACGTTAGCATTCAGTCGTGGGCGCCGAATCTTGCACGCGAATGCGGGCAAGATTCGGTGACCATCGGCTGCAATGCTCTGTTGGGCAAAGGAGGGTCTGGGTGATCACGGTGCCGTCTTGATGACGAGGCCGAGGTGAGAGCCACGCGAGAGCGTGGAGCTCGTCTGCCACGCGAGCGCGCCTGGCGGGGCGTTTTGGGCCCGAGTCGACGCTTCGCTGGCGAGAGCGAGACGGTGAAGACTCGGCACTGCGGCGCCGCTGGCGAGGGTGAGGCGTTGAAGATCGGGCAATTCGGTGCCGCTGGCGAGAGTGAGACGGTGAAGGCCTGGTACTTCGGTGCCGCTGGCGAGAGTGACGGACTCGGCACTTCGGCGCCGCAGGGGAGGGTGAGGCGGGGGTGAGGCGGTGCGGACTCGGCAAGAGCCCGTGACCGAAGCGCCTCTCCCTCGCCCGGGGCGGCCGCGGCCCGTGACCGGAGCGCCTCTCCCTCGCCCGCGCAGCCGCGGCCCGTGACCGGAACGCGTCGCCCTCGCCCCGGTAGCCTCGGCCCGCGACCGGAGCGCCTCGCCCTCGCCCGCATCCCGTGACCGGAGCGCCTCGCCCTCGCCCGAGGCAGCCACGTGCGGTGACCGGAGCGCCGCCCCCTCGCCCGAGGCAGGCACGTCCCATAACCGCGGGGTCCTTGCGGGCCCGCAACCCCGCGCGAGAACGCCATCGAGCAAGGGCCGAGGCTATCTAGTTCTCGTCCCAAAACCCTCAGTTTCTCGAACTTTTGACCCCTCTTCAAGGGCGAAGCGAGCGGCCCGAGGATCGAGCCAGGGTCCGATCACA
>DAORJJ010000510.1:0-5135 GCA_035439005.1 Polyangiaceae bacterium
CCGGCCATCGGCATGGACGGTACGCCGGGACCGCCCGGGGGCGGCGCGCCCGGGGGCGGCGCGGCGCCCGGGTGAGGAGGCCTGGGCCCAAACCCAGGGTGGAGCGGCACGCAGTCGAGCTCGAGCCCGCGAGGCGCACCTCCCGCACCGCCGGCCCCGCCCGCGCCGGCGCCGACGACGCTGGCGCCCGACGCGCCGGTCGCCTCATCGGTGCCCGCGCAACCAGAGAGGACGAGGCACCCTGCGGACGCGAGGCCCACGAACCAAACACCGAGTCGCTTCATGACGTGCTCCTCCTCAGACCCTCAGCGAAGCATGAACGGCGCGCGCTTCAAGTGAAATGGGGAGTCGGCTCCCCACAATGCCGTAAGTCGTCCGCGGGAGGGCCGAACCCTTTCCGGCGGCGGCCGGCTCGAAGGGAGAGGAGAGGCCGACGCCTCCACGAGAAGGGAACGCCATGTCGACGATCGCCATCACTGCCGAGAACTTCAACGCCACCCTCGAGAAGGAAGGGATCGTCGTCCTCGATTTCTGGGCGGCCTGGTGCGGACCGTGCCGCACGTTTGGTCCCATCTTCGAGGCCGCGTCCGAGCGCCACGCCGACCTCACCTGGGGGAAGATCGACACCGAGGCCGAGCAGGAGCTCGCGGGGGCGCTGCGCATCCGCTCGATCCCCACGCTCATGATCTTCCGCGACGGCATCCTGCTGTTCTCCCAGCCGGGCCTCGTGCCGGCCGCCAGCCTCGACGACCTCGTGGCGCAGGTCCGCGCCCTCGACATGGAGGAGGTGCGTCGCAAGATCGCCGCCTCCGACGCGGAGCGCGTCGCCCAAGCCGGTTGACGCTTGTGCAGCCGCCCGCGGCGGTGGTCTCCTGGCGGGATGGGGCAGCGCACGGACGACGAGTGGAACGCGCGCGTCTGGAGGGTGCGCGCGAAGGACGGTCGGCAGGCGCCCGAGCCCGTGTCGCTGACCAAGATTCGGCGGGGCGTCGAGCTCGGCAAGCTCCACGTGGACATGGAAATCGCGCAGCTCGACAGCGACACCTGGGAGACCATTTCCTCTGTTCTTTCGAGGCATTCGCCGCCACGCGCGGACGAGTCGGCCCTGTTCGGGGCGCTCACGCCGGACGTGATGACCTCCGTCCTCGCGTCGACCATCCCTTCGGCGACCCCGCACGCCCCGCTGCCGCCCATCCCCTCGCCCCCTGTGCGCGCGCCGGCGCCGGGCCCGAGCGCGACTCCCGCCCCGAGCGCGACGAACGCGAGCGCGGCGCCCGCCCCGAGCGCGACTCCCATGCCCGCGCCTGCGCGCCGCGCGCTCGACATGGCGTGGTTCGACCGCGTCGAGAAGGTCGCCCGCAGCGCGCTCTGGCTGGCGATCGCCTCCGCGTGCGTGATCGTCCCGGTGGCGTACGTGAAGCACCGACGGGCCGAGGCCGAGCTCCGCGAGGAGCTGCGCGAGGCCGCCGAGCGACTCGCGGAGGCGAGCAAAGAGAAGCCCCCAAAGGCCGCGCCCGTGCTCAAGCTCGCGTCGATGGGTCGCACGATCTCCGCCCTCGCGAAGACCGAAGGCCACGTCGTGTTCACGAACGCGTCGCCGCGCGCGGGCGCGCTCTGCCTCGTCGGCGTCGCGACGAACCCCACCACACAGGCGACCGTCACCTCCCTCGCGGCTTGCCACGAGGTCGGGGCGTACGCGTCGGCGGTCCACATGACCGTGTTGTTCTCCAGCCACGAAATCGAGGAGACGTGCGCGAAGGCTCCATGCACCCTCACCTTCAAAGACGCGCCGCAGCCGGCGGACTAGCGCGCCCGTCGTGAGCCCTCCGAGCGCGACGATGGCGGGCGTGTTCGTGGGCGGCGAGTCTCGCCGGATGGGCTCGCCCAAGGGGCTGCTCACCCGCGACGGGCGCTCGCTCGTGGCCCGCTGGCTGGCGCTCTTCGAGGGCCTCGGCGTGCCCTGCGTGCTGGTCGGCGCGCGGCCCGAGTACGCGCACGTCCCCGCGGTCGCGCTGACCGATCGGCCCCCGGGCGTCGGCCCGCTCGGCGGACTCTCCGCGCTGCTGGAGCACGCCGCGTCACGCGGCGCCACGGGCGCGCTCGCGGTCGCGTGCGACATGCCGTACCTCGACGTGGCGCTGGTGGCGCGACTCCTCGCGCATGAGCCCGCGCCGGCGGTCGCGGCGCGGCGGGACGGGCGCTGGGAGCCCTTCTTCGCGCGCTACGACGTCGCCACGCTGCGCCCCCTGGTCGCCGCGCGGCTCGCCGAGCGGCGCCACGATCTCCAGGGGCTCCTGGCCCTCGCCGGTACGGTCGAGCTGTCGTTGACCGACGAGGAGCGTGGTAGCCTTCGCGACTGGGACACGCCGGCGGACGTCGCCGCCGACGCCGCCCGCCCCGACACCGCCGACACCGACGCCGACCCGCACGCTCGAAGGGAGCCGCCCCCATGAAGCTACGAACCCGTGGAAACTCGCTGCGCCTCCGGCTCACCCGCTCCGAGGTCGCGCGCCTCGCGGAGGGCGGCGAGGTCACCGATCGCGTCGAGTTCGGCGCCGGCGCGGCGCTCAGCTACACGATCGCCAGCGCGAACGTGCCGCACGTGCGGGCCACCCTGGAGGGCGCCCACGTGCGCGTGGAGGCGCCGCCCGCGGTGGTGCGCGACTGGGCCGCGACCGAGCAGGTCGGCTTCGAAGGCTCACAGCCGCTCGACGGCGGCCGCGCGCTGAAGATCCTCGTCGAGAAGGACTGGACCTGCCTCACGAAGCGCGAGGGCGACGAGGACGTCGACACCTACCCGCACCCGCACGAGACCTGCTGAGCGCGCGCGGCGCGTCCGAAGCCAGGTAAGCTCGCAGGCGATGGCCCGCCTCGACACCCTCCGCCGCATGCCCGACGTGGGGCTCTTCGGGACCTTCGGGGTCTCGACCTCCGAGCGCCTCGCGTTCCAGCGCGAGCTCTCGCTCCTCGACGAGCCGCTCGTGCGCGGGCGCATCATGCACCTGCCCGTCGTGTTCACCTGCACGCCCGAGGCGGCGCACGAGGTGCTCGTCACGAAGGGCAAGAGCTTCGAGAAATCCCCGGGGATCCGCGTGCTGCTCTACCGGCTCGCGGGCCAGGGGCTCTTCACGAGCGAGGGGGCGCTCTGGCGGCGGCAGCGCAAGCTCATGTCGCCGCTCTTCCAGCCCGCGCCGATGCACACCTACGCGGAGACGATGCGCCTCGTCGCGGAGCGCGCAGCCGACGGAATGCGCGACGGCGCGTCGATCGACGTCGCCCACGAGACCACGCGGATCGCGATGAGCGTCGTGGGCAAGGCGCTCTTCGACGCGGACACCTTCGACGAGGCGGACGCGCTCGGCGGCGCGCTCACGACCTGCCTCGCGTGGGTGAACGCGCACATCGCGAGCCCCGCGCTCGTGGCGCACCTCTTCTTGCTCGACAGCACCGAGACGCTCGCCGCGAAGGCGCCTGGGCGGCTCGGCGCGCTCTTCGCGCGGGCGCACGAGCGCGCCACCGATCCGTTCCTCTTGCCGGGCGTGCGCGACCGCCGGCTCCTCGCGGCGGTCGCGCTCCTCGACGAGCGCATCCAGGCGATGATCGACGATCGTCGGCGGAGCGGCCGCGCGCGCAACGATCTGCTCACGCGGCTGCTCACCGCGGAGGACCCCGAGACGGGCGCCCGCATGAGCGACAAGCAGGTCCGCGACGAGGCGATCACGATCTTCGTCGCGGGGCACGAGACGACCGCGACGGCGCTCGCGTGGGCGTTCTACCTGCTCGCCCGACACCCCGAGGCCGCGGCCCGCGCGCAGGCCGAGGCCGACGCGTTCGGCGACGGGCCCATCACGGAGTGGCAGCCCGAGCGGCTCGCGTTCTTGACGCGGGTCTTCCGCGAGACCATGCGGCTCTACGCGCCCATCATGATGTTCGCGCGGCGCACGCTCGAGGAGGTGACGATCTGCGGCACCACGCTGCCCGCGCGCACCCTGGCGCTCGTGAGCGCCCACGCCCAGCACCACCGCCCGGAGAGCTTCCCCGACCCTGACGCCTTCGACCCCGACCGGTGGCTCCCCGAACGCGAGGCCCTGCGCCCCAAGAGCTCCTATTTGCCCTTCAGCGCGGGCCCCCGCTTCTGCATCGGCGTGCACTTCGCCATGATGGAGGGGCCCATCGTGCTCGCGACGCTGCTGCGCCGCTGGCGCTTCGAGATCGATCCGAAGCGCACGATCACGGAGGACGACTTCGCGACGCTCCGGCCGCGCGGTGGCGTGCCCGCGATCGTGCGCTCGCGCGCGGACACCTAGCCGCGCGCCTTTCGCGCCTTTACACCGCGCACGGCCGCGCGGAGAGTGGAGCGATGCGCGCGCCGCTCTCCCTCTCGCCAGGCACCAAGGTCTTCGTCCTCACGGGCGCCGGGGTGAGCGCCGAGAGCGGCATTCGCACGTTCCGCGACGCGAACGGACTCTGGGAGGAGCACCGCGTCGAGGACGTCGCCTCGCCCGAGGGCTTCGAGCGCGATCCGGCGCTCGTCTGGCGGTTCTACGCGGAGCGGCGCGCGCAGTCGCTCACGGTCGCGCCCAACCCGGCGCACCTGGCCCTGGCCGAGCTCGAGCGGCGCCTCGGCGAAGGGCTCTTCTTGTGCACGCAGAACGTCGACGCGCTGCACGAGGCGGCAGGCTCCACGCAGGTGGTCCACATGCACGGCGAGCTCATGAAGACCCGCTGCTCCGACCCCGAGTGCCCCGAGGCGCCCTTCCACGACGAGCGCAGCGCCTTCGACGCGCTGCCGCGCTGTGCGTGCGGCGCGCTCCAGCGGCCCCACATCGTGTGGTTCGGCGAGGTGCCGTTCGACCTCCACCGCATCAAGCGCGCGGTGCAGGCCTGCGATGTCTTCCTGTGCGTCGGGAGCTCGGGGGTCGTGTACCCCGCCGCCGGCCTCGTGCGAGAGATGGACTACCGCCGCTCCTCGGGCGAGGTCGTCCGGACGGTGTACGTCGGCCTCGAGCGACCGGACAACGCGGACGCGTTCGACGACGTGGTCCTCGGGAAGGCGGGGGAGGTGCTGCCCTCGCTCCTCCTCGGCTAAGGCGGAACCCAGTTCCGCCGATCCTGAATCGTCAGAAGGCCATGTG
>DAORJJ010000511.1:0-5119 GCA_035439005.1 Polyangiaceae bacterium
CCTCGCGCTCGCTCGCCTGCTCGAGGAGGGGCTCGGCGATTTGCCCGCGGCCGCGGCGCGCGCGGCGGCGATCCCTCCGAACACACCCGAGGCGGGCCTCGGGCGGCTCGTCGAGGCCCGGTGCCGCGCCGCGCTCGGCGACGCCGCGGGGGCCTCCCTCGCGCTCGGCGCCTTCCGCGAACAGGCCCACGTGCTCACACACGACGAGCTCCTCCCCGCGCTGCTCGAGGCGATCCGACTCGAGGCCGACGTGCTGCGGAGCCCGGTCGCGGCCCTCCGCACGCTGGAGCTCGGGCTCTCGCTGCTCCCCTCCTCGCGGGAGCTGCTCGCCGAGCGGCGCGCGCTCGTGCGCGAGTCGGCGCCGCCCGACGCCTACGAGGACGAGAGCCGCCGCTCGGTCCACGCCACGGTGCTCGGCGCTTCCCACCCCCCGTCGGACCCGGTGGACGCTCCCGTCGAGTCGGCGCCGGAGACCCGGGTCAGCTTCGACGGCGCGCCCGACGAGCACGCGCTCGCCGCGCGCGTGGAGGCGCTCGTCGACCGGCTGCGCGCCGATCCGACGCAAGACGCCGTCGTCGACGAGCTCGTGGAGCTCCTGTCCATGCTCGGCCGCAGCCTGGAGCTGCTGGCGCTGCTGTCGGCGCGGCTCGACGACGCGCCCGAAGCGCGACGACCCGAGCTGCTCGTCCACCAGCGCGCGGTGCTCGCGCGGCTCGAGCGCGAGGCCCGCGACGCGGGGCGCGACGAAGAGGCCGCCCTCTTCGCGATGTCGCGAGAGGCCCTCGACTGAGGCGCCTCCTACGCGCTACGCGCGGGCGCGGGCCAGCTCGGCCTCAACCTCGGCGTACGCGGCGGCCACGTCGTCCGCCGTGAGACCGCAGCGCGCCGCGAGGCGGTCGATGAGCGCGCGCTCCTCCTCGCTCACGCCAGAGGACGCGTGGGCCATGGCGACGGCCACGCGCAGGGCCTCCTCGGCGTGGACCCTCCGCTTGAACGCCGACGCCGCCGCCTCGAGGCGCGCGTCCACGCCGTCCTCCTCGAGCAGCGCCTCGAAGTCGTCCAAGAGGGCGGAGATCTGGCGCCCCGAGACCACGCCGCCGCAGGACGCGTGGATGAGCCGCTCGAACGCTTCGCGCTCCAGCTCGTCAAAGACCCCGTCGGCGTTCGCGACGAGGTACGCGCACTCGACGAGCCCCTCGAAGAGCGCGACGGTCGCCGGGTCGAAGCCCGTCGGGGGCGTGCGGTCGGGCGGCTGCTGAGCGCCGAACGCCGCCGCGGCCAGCGCGAGGATCGACACGTTCTGGGGTCCCGCGTCGCCCGAGCCGCGACGCACGAGGCGCGCCACGATGGGGACGTTGTCTTGGTGCTCCATACTTCCACTCTCCTGGACGTCCGCGGCGTCGGCGCTCACTTCGGGAGCGGGCCGACGAGCATCTCGAAGCGGCCGGTCGTGTCGGTCAGCGCGGAGCCGACCTCGACATACGCCGCTTCACTCGCAACATAGCCGAACGCGCGCACCACAGCGCGCACGATGGGGGCCCGCCCGCTCGGATCTTTGATCGTCCACGCGAGCCGGGTCGGCGCGAACACGACCACGTCCTCGAGCGTCGCGTCGTTGGGCCCGACCGGCTTGCCGAGAGACACGAGGCGCGGGAAGCCCGTGAGCGGCTCTGGCGCCACGGCGAGATCGTACTCTCCTTCGTCGAGCGGCACGGAGAACGCGCCCGTTTCGTCGGTCGATGTCCGCGCCGGGCGCGGCGTGAGCCCCGTGGAGGGGCGCTTGGCGGCCGACGGGTTCCACTCGAGCTGGGCGTTCGCGAGCGGTCGCCCGTCCGAGAGTCGCACTCGACCCGACAAGCGCCCCTTCGGACGCACACGCAGCTCGAGCTCGGCGCCCGCGCCGCGCACCGTCACGCTCTGCCGCGCCTTGCCGAGGACGCGCGCGGCGTCCTCCGGCTCGACGAACACGTCGTACGTGCCCGGCGGCAGCACGGTCGCGAGGCGCCCGTCGGGGTCGGTGCGCACCGTCGCCCGGTACGACAGCGACGAGGTGGCCGTGCCGTCCAGCGTCTCGATCGCGGCGCTCTCGAACGAGACCCGGGCGCCCACGCCGCCGGACGCGGCGGGACCGACGACGCGCGCCACGACCGGCGTCGGCGGGGGCAGGTCGGGGTACACGAGCCGAAGGCCCGCGCCGGCGATGATGCGATCGACCAGCGTGGGGACCGCGAGCCAGCGAGGGCTGGGCGCCACGACGATGTCGATGCCGTCGCGGAGCGCGCCGCCCGTGCCGTTCTCGGCCACGGTGTCCAGGCGGACCTGGGCGAGCGCGCCCGAGAGCGCCCGCGCCGAGGACACGCGCCGCTCGGTCTTGCGATCGCGCAGGTACGCGACGAAGCCGTCGAGGCCGCCTGCGCGCCGCACCTGCGCGGTCCGCGACTCTCCGCTCGGGTCGTCGAGGCCGGTGGGCGCGCGGCCTACCTCGAACGAGTCGGAGAACGAGGGGATGTTGTTCTGGACCGTGTCGACGCGGACCGACACGGCGGACGCGACGGGCGGGAGCGCCGCGTCGAGCGGGGGCGACGGGTACGCGATGCGACGAAACGGGCCCGGCGGAAGGAAGACGCGGTACCCTGGGCCAGGGAGCGCGTCTGTGAACACGGGCTGCGCGGGGAGCCCGACGTCGCTCGCCTCGACGCGCGCGCCGTCGTCGAGGACGATCTCCGGGAGGAACACGGTCTGCGCCGGGAGGGAGCGCGTGTCCGCGCCCAGGTCGAGGCCCACGAGCGCCGCCGCCTCGCGGGAGACGCGGTAGGCGCCCGAGACGTCGATGAGCGGCGGAAGCGAGATGCAGCTCGCGGCCGGGCAGTCGGGGCCGCCTCTCAGGTCTTGGCTCCGAAGGAGCATGGTCTGGTTGGGAGCGAAGAACGAGGTCCCCGGGATCGCGAGGACCAGCACGTACGGGTACTCGGGCCGGCCCGCGACCTCGCAGCGACCCGCGCCGGTGCAGGTCGGACGAGCGCCCGGCTGGTCGTAGCGCTCGCACGGTCCCGACTCGCACGTGTTCACCGGCGCCGACGAGATGGGAGAGCCCGCGATGGGCGCGCACGACGCCGCGACCGTGACCGCCACCGCGACGCTGAAGGGTCGGAGCGCGCGCCGGGCGCTCACGCCCCCCGCGTCGAGGCTCACGAGCCCCCCGCGTCGGCGTCGCCCCCGGCGTCGCCCGAGGGCACCACGCCCGCGTCGACCACCGGGCACCCGCTGAGGTCACCGCCTGGACTGTAGAACCAGGTCACGCTGTCACCCCCGGGCTCGCGCGGGGCGTGCGCGCCTTTGCCCTCGAACTCGGCGAAGAACGACTCGGCGACGAGGAACTCGATCACGTGGCACCGAGTGAGATCCGGCGGCGCGGTGGCCTTGAAGTCGATCACGCGGACGCGTGAGGGCGTGCCACCAGGCCCTATCGTGCCCGGAAAATCGAGCCCCTCGCCGGTGATCGGGTTGTAGTCGATGTAGACGCGGTAGCTCAGGGTCACGTTGGGATCGACGAGCTCGACCGGGACGACGAAGCGGTCGGGGAACGCGCCGAGGACGCCGCTCGTGGAGGGGACGACCGACCCGCGCAGGATGGTCGGGCGGAACCTCGGCAGCTCGGGCAGGTCGGACGGCGGCTCGGCGATGATGCACGCGGCGAACAGAGCGACAGCGGCCGCGCACGCGGCGCACGCGAACCCTCGCCGCAGCAGCTCGCGGGCCGGTCGGCTCATGGCGCGGGCTGCCCGCCGCCGCCCGAGCGACCCGGCAAGAAGAACCGCGCGTCGGCGTATTCGGGGCGCAGCGCGAGGCGGTACAGGTCCGCGAGGAGGGGCAGCTCGCTCGTGAGGTCCATCACGGCGCCAGGCGAGTCGGCGAGCCGCGGGTCCTGCCCGACCGTGACGAGGACCGCGCGCACAGCCTGGCGAAAATCGCCGGAGACGAAGAGCCCGACGCGGAGCGACGCGAGGCGCGCCGAGGCGTACGCGTCGTCGAAGCTCGCCGGTGTCGACTGCGCGAGCAGGTCGGTGAGGCGCCGCTGCGCGCGCGCGGGCAGGGTCTGCCAGAGCGCCTCGCCGAGCTCGGCTGTGTGGCGGTCGATCGCGAGCGCCCCGATGGACGGGCCGAACGCGCCGAGCATCGCCCGGAAGAGGGTGCGTGCGCTCTCGATGGGCTGGCCGAGCAGCACGACCTGGGGCGCCTGCGACGCGCCGAGCGCGGCGCCAAGGAGGAACGGGAGCTCCGGCGAGGCGTCCGTGAGGGTGCCCTCGAGGAGGCCCGCCGGCGGCGCGAGCAAGAGGCCCCGCGCCGAGGGGTAGCCCGGCGCCTCGCCGCGGTAGAGCGCCGCCTTCCGGAGGCCGAGCAGCCGCACGACCTCGCCGAAGACCGCGCCCCCGACGCCTGGCTCTCCGGGCAAGAGCCGGCGGAGGCCCTCGGCGGAGACGCCCGCGTTGCGCACCAGCGTGGGCGCGGCGTGCTCCCACACGAGGCGGAAGGCCTCGCCGACGCCGCCGCGGCTCGGCCGCGTGAGGACCTCGAGCATGCCGGGCTGCTCCGCCTGGAAGTGGAGCTCCGGCGGCGGCGCGACGTCGTGGCCCTGGAGGCACCCCTGCAGATGGGCCAGCGCGCGCTCGAGGTTCGCGTTCTGGTCCGCCGTGGCGGCGCGGTGCAGCGCCGCGAGCCGGCGTGGATCTCCCGGCGAGAGCTCGGCGGCGAGGCGCCGCGCCTTCATCGCCAAGGTGCGCCGCTGTGGATCGCCCTCCAGGAGACCGGCGAGCAGATCTGCGGCGACGGCCGAGCCGGCGCTCGTCGCCTCCACGAGCATGGCCTCGGCCGCGTCGTGGCGGCCCTCCGCGACGCACGCTTGGGCGAGATCAAGCGCGGCCTCACCCCGCGCGTCCGGCAGAGTGCCCTTCTGCACCGCGCGGAAGACCTCGGCGGGGATCGACTGCAGCGCCTCGATGCGCGCCTGCCCGGGGCTGGTCGACGCGAGGACCGCCGCGGCCATCGCGCGCGGCGGGGTGGGCTTCGTCGACACGGCGTCGACATCTGGGGCGCTCGGGGCTTGCGGGGGCGCGAACGG
>DAORJJ010000512.1:0-5079 GCA_035439005.1 Polyangiaceae bacterium
CAGTCTCCGTAGAGCTCCTCCTGGCCGTCAAGGCGGCGAACATCCGCGACGCCAAGCTCCGCGAAGAAGCCGTGCGCGCCGCGAAAGGCACATGCCTCAACTGCGCCGAAGCTGCCGGACGCGTCTCCCGCGCGGACAAGGCCCGCGTGTTCGCCATCGCCCGTGGCGAAGCGGTTGAAGCGGTCGCCGCGGTGGAGATCGCCGCCCACGCGGGGGACGCCACCCAAGAAGCGGCCGACCGATGCGTCGTCCTCGGGGATCGGTTGGTGGCGCTCCTCACGGGCCTCATCCGCCGCTGAGGGTTCGCGCTCGCCGCCCGCGGCCTTCGGGTCGCGGGCGGGGTCGGGGTCGAGGTCGGGGTCGCGGTCGCGGTCGGGGGTCGGTCGCGGTCGGGTGGCGTTGGTCTTCTCCCGACACACCCGCGAGGCGCTCGCCGGGTCGCCTGTTCAGGGGCGTCGCCGTGGCCGAGGGATGGCGCGCGGAGGTTGCGCGCGAAAGGCCGGACGGGCAACATCGTACCTGTGGGAGACCTGGTCCAACCGCGCCCGGGCGACATCGTCGACGGCAAGTACGAGCTCGTCCGCGAGATCGGCAAGGGCGGCATGGGCGTGGTGTACGAGGCGATGCACACGCGCCTCAACCAGCGCGTCGCGCTCAAGTTCCTGCTCCCGGCCGATCTCAACGACCACGAGGCCCTCGCGCGCTTCGAGCGCGAGGCGCGCGCGTCGGCGGCGCTCACGTCGCCTCACATCGTGCGCGTGGTGGACGTGGGCAAGACCGCCCACGGCCTCCCGTTCATCGTGATGGAGTTCCTCGAGGGGCACGATCTCGCGCAGCGGCTCAAGCAGAGCGGCCCGGTCGAGCCCACCGATCTCGTCGACCTCATCATTCAGGCGTGCGCGGCGATGGCGGAGGCGCACGGGGCGGGCATCGTCCACCGCGATCTCAAGCCCTCGAACCTCTTCATGGCCGAGCAGACCAACGGCCGCTCGATCGTCAAGGTGATGGACTTCGGCATCTCCAAGATCACCGCGGAGAACGACGAGCTCACCACCACGCAGACCATGCTCGGCACGCCGCAGTACATGGCGCCCGAGCAGGTCTTGAGCTCGCGCGCCATCGATCACCGCGCCGACATCTGGTCGCTCGGCGTGGTGCTCTACCGCGCGCTCACCGGGCGGTACCCGTTCCGCGGCGACAACGCAGCGCAGATGGCCGTGGCCATCGCGACGACCCAGCCCGAGGACATCCGCGAGGTCGATCCCACGCTGCCGCGCGAGCTCGCGGACGTTGTGATGAAGACCCTCTCGCGCGATCCGGCGGCGCGCTACCAAGACATGGCGAGCCTGGCGGAGGCCCTCGCGCCGTTCGGCACGCGCGGCGCGCAGTCGGCGTCGTTCCGCGCGTGGACCGCGCGCTCGCGCAGCGGCCCGCAGCCTCGCGTCGAGCCCCCTCGCCCGAGCGCCGCCGAGGTCGTCGCCGCGCGCACCATCTCCCTCTCGTCCGCGGGCGGCCTGCCGGCGCTGGTCGCCGCGGCGCCCGCCGAGACGCGCACGTTCCGCACCTTCGTGGCCCCGGCCGATCAGGGCCAAAAGACCGCGCGGTGGGCCGTGGGCGCCGCCGGCGCGGCGGTGGTGGGCCTCGGCTCGGCGATCGCGATCGTCGTGATCCTGCTCTCGCGCCGGCCAAGCGCCGCCGCGGCCGGCGAGGCACCGCCGGAGCCGGTGCCCGTCGCGTCGACCGCGCTCGCGGCGCCACCCCCGACCGCGCCGCCCACTCCGAGCGAGCCGTCGACCACGCCCGCCCCGCCCTCCGCGACGGCGAAGGCGACCCCGCGTCGACCCGGGCAGCCCCTCGCCACACACGCGCCCGTCGCGCCCGCCGCGCCGGCGTCCGCGAAACCGACCGCGAAGCCGCCCGTGAAGCCGCCCGCGGGCAAGGGCGGGGACGATCCGTTGCACCTCTGATCACCGATACGTTACGCTGGCCCGATGGACGCTCGAGCTGGGCTCGCGAAGGTCGCCGCGGGCGCGCTGCTTGGGTTCGTCGTGCTCGCGGGAGCGCCGGGCACGGCGCGCGCCGAGCGCTGCGCCGCCACCGCCCAGGCCAAGGCCCTGAAGGACCAGGGTGACAGCTCGATGGAGCACGGTCGCCCGGCCGAGGCGCTGCCCCTCTACGAGCGCGCGTTCGCCGCCTGCCACGACCCCGCGGTCCTCTACAACCTCGCGCGCGTCCACCTGGCGCTCGCCGATTTCCCTCGCGCTCTCGAGTACTTCGAGCGCTTCGACGCCGAGGCGCCGGCCGACCTGAAGTCGCGCGTGCCGGGCCTCGCGGGCCTCATCACCGAGCAGCGCGGCAAGGTCACGACCGTGCGCATCACGAGCAACGTGCCGGGCGCGCGCGTGCGGCTGCGCGAGAAGACCGTGGGCACCACGCCGATCGACGCACCCCTGCGCGTGAACGCGGGCAAGGCGACGCTCGAGGTGTCGGCCGACGGGTACGCGACCTTCACGCGCGAGGTGTCGCTGCCCCCAGGCGGCACCGCCTCGTTCGAGGCGAAGCTCGTCGCGCGCAGCGTGACAGGCGTGCTCGTCGTGCGCTCGCCCGTGGAGGACGCGCTCGTGTTCGTCGACGGCAACCCGTTCGGCAAGGTGCCCATCGAGCACGACGTGGTCGTCGGCGCGCACCGCGTGCTCGTGCGCAAGGAGGGCTACCGCGAGGCCGAGCGCGAGGTGACGCTCGCGAAGGGCGAGCGCAAGGAGCTCACGCTCACGCCCGAGTACATCACCCCCATCACCCACAAGTGGTGGTTCTGGGGCGGCGTCGCCGCGGTGGTCGCGGCCGGCGTGGTCACCACCGTGGTGGTCGTCACCACCGAGAAATCGCCCGATCGCGGCACGTTCGAGCCCGGCACGGTCGTCGTCGGCGCCTCGCGCCCCCTCGGGGTGCAGTTCTAGTGAGGGCGCGGCGCTCGATCCGTCGCGCGGCCCTCGCGCTCGCCGCGGGGGCCGTGGCGTCCGCGCCGCTGCTCCTCGCTTCCTGCCAAGACCCGACGCAGATCACCGCCTTGGTGCGCACGAACGTGCCTTATCGCCCCAACGTGACGATGGCGCTGTGGTCCAGCGCGGGCGGCCAGATCGCCCCCGGCACGTCGCCGCAGGCGGTGTACCGCGAGCCGTGGCTCTCGGACGGGCAGCTCGGCGATCTGGTCATCACGCCGAGCGGCGCGAAGGACGGCCCCGTCACGCTCCAGGCCGTGCTCGGCATCGACCGCGATCCGACGACCTGCACCGACAAAGACGCGAAGGGCTGCGTCGTGAGCCGCCGGAAGCTCGCGTTCGTCCCGCACACGCGCCTCCGCGTGCCGCTCGTGCTGCACCTCGCGTGCGACGGCGTGGTCTGCTCGCAAGACACCACGTGCGACTACCTCGGCAAGTGCGTGGCCGCGACCGTCGACCCCGACGCGTGCGCCTCGCCCGCGGGGTGCACGCTCCCGGGCGACGAGACCGTGAAGCCCTCGTCGAGCGCGACCTCGAGCGCCGACGCGCCCGCCCCGCCGCCCGACGCGGTCGCGCCGAAGAGCGTGCGGGTCTCCGCGGGCTACGATCACTCCTGCGCGGTGCGCGACGGCGCGCTGAAGTGTTGGGGCGGAAACACGAACGGTATCCTTGGGTTGGGCGACACCGTCGGCCGCGGCGCCGGGCCCGGCCAGATGGGCGCGGCGCTGCCCGCGGTCGACGTCGGCCCGGGCCGCTCGGTCACGTTCGTGGCCGCGAGCAACAACCACACCTGCGCGCTGCTCGACGACCTGACGGTGAAGTGTTGGGGCGCGAACACGAGCGGCCTGCTCGGCCTGGGCGACGCGCGGTCGCGCGGTGGGCTCCCCGGCGAGATGGGCGGAGCGCTCCCGGCGGTCAACGCGGCGCCGGGTCGCACGCTCTCGGCGCTCGCCGCCGGCAACGACCACACGTGCGTGCTCTTCCAAGACGGCAATGTCAAATGCTGGGGGCTCAACATCGACGGGCGCCTCGGCCTCGGCGACGTCGCGCCCCGTGGGGGCTCGCCCGCGGAGATGGGCACGGGCCTCCCGGTGGTCGACCTCGGAGGGCGCGCCGCGATCTCTCTCGCCGTCGGCAACAACCACACATGCGTCGTCCTCGACGACGCTCGGGTCAAGTGCTGGGGCGGCAACGAGGACGGGCAGCTCGGGCTCGGCGACACCAACCGGCGCGGCGCCTCTCCCGGGCAAATGGGCGCGGCCCTCTCCCCGGTCGACCTCGGCGGTCGGCCCGCGGCGCGGGTCGCGGTGGGCAACAAGTTCTCGTGCGCCATCCTGGTCGACGGCGGCGTCGTCTGCTGGGGCCGCAACACGTACGGGCAGCTCGGCACGGGCGATCGCACCTCCCGCGGCCGCGCCCCGGGCGAAATGGGCACTTCGCTGCCCACGCTGAACCTCGGGGCGGGGCGCACGGTCAAGCAGGTGGGGCTCGGCGACAACCACGTGTGCGCGCGCCTCGACAACGGCGCGGTCAAGTGCTGGGGACGCAACAGCTCGAAGGGCGAGCTCGGCCTCGGCGACACGTCCGACCGCGGCGGCCAGCCCGGCGATCTGGGCGACACCCTGCCCGCCGTGAACCTCGGCGCCGCGCGCACCGCGGTCGACATCGCGGTGGGCCTCCGTCACACGTGCGCCGCGCTCGACAACGGCGCGGTGAAGTGTTGGGGCGAGAACAGCCTCGGCCAGCTCGGCCAGGGCAACACGACCGATCTCGGCGCCTTGCCCGGCCAGATGGGCGACGCGCTGAAGCCCGTGCCCCTCGACTGAGCCGCGAGGAACCGCGCGCTCGCGCTACTGGTCGCTGGCGTCCCCCGCGTCGGGCGGGGGCGCGGACAGGCACGGCTGCGGGCTCGCGTCGCCCCCGTCGTTCGGCGCCGCGTCGCGGGTCGCCGCGTCCTCGAACGGGGCGCCGAGGCAGGGCTGCGGGTTCGCGTCTCGCTCCTGGATGGGGCTGAGGCACGCCTGCGGGGCCGCCTCCACCGCCGCGTCGCCCGTGCCCGCGTCGCCCGCGCTCGTCTCGC
>DAORJJ010000513.1:0-5068 GCA_035439005.1 Polyangiaceae bacterium
CCGAGGCCTCCCTTCCCGCGCGGCGAGCCCCGCGTCGGTGGCGAGGGCGGTGGCGGTGGAGGGCGTGGAGGCGGGGGTGGAGGGGGCGGAGCTCAAGGCGTCACCACCCCATCACGGGCCGGCTCCGTGGGCCAAGATCGCCGCACGCGCGCCGGGGGCAGGTGCGGATGGAGGTGGACGCACGGCGAGGATGGAAATACCCTCGCGCGGGCGAGACGAGGAGTCGACCCTCGCCGCCACACGAAGGAGTCAGCGTTGGACAAGGTGATGAACTCGGCCCTCGAGGCCTGCAAGATCGTGCAGAGCGGGGCCACCTTGCTCGCGGGCGGCTTCGGCCTCTGCGGAATCCCCGAGAACTCCATCCGGGCCCTGCGCGAGCTCGGCCCCGCGGGCCTGACGGTCGTGTCCAACAACTGCGGCGTGGACGACTTCGGCCTCGGGATCCTCCTCCGCAACAAACAAATCGTGAAGATGATCTCGAGCTACGTGGGCGAGAACAAAGAGTTCGAGCGCCAGTACCTCTCGGGCGAGCTCGAGGTCGAGCTCGTGCCGCAGGGCACCCTCGCCGAGCGGATTCGCGCGGGCGGCGCCGGCATTCCGGCGTTCTTCACGCCCACCGGCGCCGGCACCGCCGTGAGCGACGGCGGCCTCCCCCTCAAGTACGACGACGCCGGCAAGGTCATCAAGTACAGCGCGAAGAAAGAGACCCGCGAGTTCGACGGCAAGGTGCACGTGCTCGAGCCCGCGATCCGCGGCGACGTGGCCATCGTGAAGGCGTGGAAGGGCGACCGCTACGGCAACCTCGTGTTCCGGCACACGGCGATGAACTTCAACCCGATGATGGCGATGGCCGCGCGGATCACCATCGCCGAGGTGGAGCAGCTCGTCGAGGTGGGCGAGCTCGACCCGAACCACGTGCACACGCCAGGTATCTACGTGCAGCGGATCTACCAGGGAGAAGGCTACGAGAAGCGCATCGAGCGAAGGACGGTGACGGCATGACTTCAGGACTCTCACGCGTCCAGGTGGCGCAGCGGGCGGCGCAGGAGCTCCGCGACGGGTACTACGTGAACCTCGGCATCGGCATGCCGACGCTCGTGGCCAACTACATCCCCGCGGGCGTCGAGGTCATCCTCCAGAGCGAGAACGGCCTGCTCGGGATCGGCCCCTACCCGCGCGAGGCCGAGGTGGACGCCGACCTCATCAACGCCGGCAAGGAGACCGTCACCATGCAGAAGGGCTCGGCGATCTTCTCGAGCGCCGAGAGCTTCGAGATGATCCGCGGCGGGCACATCGACCTCGCCATCCTCGGCGCCATGCAGGTGTCCGAGCGGGGCGACCTCGCCAACTGGATGATCCCCGGCAAGATGGTGAAGGGCATGGGCGGCGCGATGGATCTCGTCGCCGCCGCGCGCCGCGTCGTCGTCATCATGGAGCACGCCGCGAAGGACGGCTCGCCCAAGATCCTGAAGGAGTGCGACCTGCCCCTCACGGGCCGCCGCGTCGTGAACCGCATCATCACCGAGCTCGCGACCATCGACGTCACCCCCGAGGGGCTCGTGCTGCGCGAGGTCGCTCCCGGAGTGTCCGCGAAGGAGGTCCAGTCGCGCACCGAGCCCACGCTGCTCGTGCCCTCCGATCTCGCCACGATGAGCGTCGCCTGATCCCGCGCCCTCCGCGGCCCCGCACGCGGGGGGGGCGGAGGGGGCGGAGTGAAGGGAAGAAGTCGCCGCCCGCGACGTACATGCGATCGGAGCGCGCGGAGCGCCCCCGTGGATCGCAGAAAGACCGGATCGAAAATGCACCAGGATCACGCCGGAAAACCCGTATTTTTTGGCGGCAACTCGCGCTCCAAATGCTACCCCTACGGTATGCGAAAGACGCTTGCAGCAGTCCTCACCGTCGGCGCGCTCCTTGGCTTCGGCTCGGCCGCATGCGGGAGCTCGGACACGCGGACCGAGTTCGGTGAGTCCGACGGCGCGGCCGGGACCGATCCGTTCGGCAACGGCAACGGCAACGGCAACGGCAACGGCGGGGGCTTCGGCTTCGCCGACGCGGCCACCCCGGACGCGGCGGCCGAGGCGAACGAGTGTCGGCAGATGGACATCGTGTTCGTGGTCGACAACTCCGGCTCGATGGCCCAGGAGCAGGCGAACCTCAAGACCAACTTCCCGAAGTTCGTCGACGTCCTGAACGCGTACAAGACGAAGAGCGGCGCGTCCCTCGACTACCGCCTCGCGGTGACCAGCACCGACACCGACAGCGGCTTGAAGGGCGCCTTCGCGAACGGCGGCGGGCTGAGCCGCGCGTGGCTGGAGCGCAGCGACCCCGGCCTCGCGAACATCTTCTCGACGCGCGCATCCCTCGGGACGAGCGGCAGCTCGATCGAGCGCGGCCTCGAGGCCATCAAGCTGAGCGGCAACCACCCCACGAACGCGGGCTTCATCCGGAAAGACGCGCTCTACGCGTTCGTCATCATCACCGACGAGGACGAGGGCGGCGTCGAGAACCAGCCCCGCGGCACCGTCGACAGCTACCTCGGGTACCTCGACGTGCTGAAGGACCAGCGCGCGCGCTGGGCGGCCGCGGTCATCGCCGGCGAAAAAGCGTGCAACTCCGCGGGCTTCGGCAGCGCCGCCGAGGCGGTCCGGCTGAAGGATTTCATCGCGAAGGCCGGCAAGAACGGCACGTTCTCGTCGATTTGCGAGGGAGACCTCACGAAGGGCCTCTCGCAGGCGCTCGCCACGTTCGACGCGGCCTGCCGCAACTTCCCGCCCGCGACCAAGTAGCGCGCCGTGGCTCCCCCGCGCTCGGTGGCGCCGCCCCCGTCTCTCACCCTGCGCCGGGCGACCCCCGCGGACGTGGACGAGATCCTCGCGCTCGTCCACGAGCTCGCGGAGTTCGAACGCGCCCCGGAGGCGGTCACCGCCACGCGCGACGACTACCTCCGCGACGGCTTCGGCGAGCACCCCCTCTTTCACGTCCTCATCGTCGAGATCGAGGGCAACATCGCGGGGTTCGCCTTCTACTTCCGGAAGTACTCCACCTGGACGGGCAGGCCCACGCTGCACCTCGAGGACATCCTCGTGCGCGCCCGTTACCGAAAGGCGGGGGTCGCCACGACGCTCATGGCGGCGCTGGCCCGCGAGGCCCTCGACACCGGCTGCGCGCGCTTCGACTGGCACGTGCTCGACTGGAACGTGGGGGCCATCGAGTTCTACGAGCGGCGGGGCGCGGTCGTGCAGCGCGAGTGGCTGCCGGTCCGGCTCGAGGGCGCGGCGCTGAAGGCGCTCGCGGCGCTCGCCCTGAGCGGTGACGCGGCCGTGACGCGGCGCTGACGCGGCGGCGCCCGGGCGCGTGCAACGCGTGCAAGCCACGCGCCTCGCGTGCTAGTGGGAGAGACCGATGACCTGGCCAAAGAAGCCCACCGCAGGCCTCGACGCGAGCGAGAAGCATAGCTTCGGTAAAGGCGTCTTTCGGAAGTGCGACGGCTGCGGCGAGACCCTCGCGGTCGAGCGCTTCACGGAGAACTCCGAGGTCTGCCCGCTCTGCCAGAAGCACCACAAGCTCGGCGCGCGCGGCTTTCGCGAGCTGCTCCTCGACGGCGGCAAGCTCGAGGCGTGGGACCACGCCCTCGCGCCGGGCGATCCGCTCACCTTCTCCGACGGTCGGGCGTACCCCGAGCGCGTGGCGTCCACCCAGAAGTCCACCCACGCGCGCGAGGCGATCGAGACCGGCCTCGGCCACCTGCGCGGCCGCCCCATCGCTTACGGCGCGTTCGTGTTCGCGTTCATGGGCGGCAGCATGGGCTCGGTGGTGGGCGAGAAGATCGCGCGCCTCTTCGAGCGCGCGACCGACGAGGGCCTGCCGGTCGTGCTGCTGCAGGCCTCCGGCGGCGCGCGCATGCAAGAGGGCATCCTCAGCCTCATGCAGATGGCGAAGACCGTGGCCGCGCGCGAGCGCCTCCGCGACAAGGGCCTCCCCTTCGTCTCGGTGCTGCTCCACCCCACCACCGGCGGCGTCGCGGCGAGCTTCGCGTTCCTCGGCGACGTGAACCTCGCCGAGCCCGGCGCGCTGATCGGCTTCGCGGGCCCCCGCGTGATCGAGAACACCATCCGCCAGAAGCTCCCCGAGGGCTTCCAGACCGCCGAGTTCCTGCTGGCCCACGGCATGGTCGACCGCATCACCTCGCGCCTCGACATGCGCGCGGAGATCTCGTCGATCCTCGAGCACCTCGGCCCGCCACGCGTCGTGCCCGCGCCCGCGAAGAGCCGACGACGTCTGGACGGCCGCGCGCGCTAGAGCGACCGTGCTCTCCGACGCCCTCCGCGAGCTCTACACGCGCGTCCCCTTTGGCGTGCGGCTCGGCACCGAGGCCATGGCGGAGGCGTGCGCGCGGGCGGGGAACCCCGAGCGCGCCTTCGCTTCCGTGCATATTGCAGGCACCAACGGCAAGGGCTCGGTCTCGGCGCTCACCGAGGGCGCGGCGCGCGCGAGCGGGCTTCGCACCGGGCTCTACACCTCGCCCCACCTCGCGCGCTTCGCCGAGCGCGTGCGGGTCTCGGGCGAGGTGCTCGCGGACGAGGCGCTCGCGGAGGCGCTGGCAGAGGCGCTGCGGCTCGGCCCGGACCTCACGTTCTTCGAGGTGGCGACGCTCGCCGCGTTCCTCGCGTTCCGCCGGGCCGGCGTCGAGCTCGCCGTGCTCGAGGTCGGCCTCGGCGGCCGGCACGACGCCACGAACGTGGTGGCCCCGCCGGGCGTGCGGCTCACCGCGATCACGCGCATCGCGCTCGACCACACCGACCGGCTGGGCCCCGATCTCCCCTCCATCGCCCGTGAGAAGGCCGGCATCGCCAAGGCCGGCGTGCCGCTCGTGGTCGGCCCGGTGCCACCCGCAGTGCGCGACGCGATCGCCGAGGTCGCGCGCGCGCGCGGCGCCCTCCCCCGCTGGGCCGACGACGCGCCCGCGGACGACCACGACGCGCTCGACCAGGGCTATCCCGCTCGCAACGAGCGGCTCGCGCGGCGCGTGTGCCGCGAGCTCGGGCTCGACGCGCGGGCGACGCAG
>DAORJJ010000514.1:0-5056 GCA_035439005.1 Polyangiaceae bacterium
GCGCACGGCGCGCCGAGGGCGCGGCACCCGTCGACCGCCACGCACTGCTCGTCGCCCGCGCTGGTGGTCTTCTGGCACGTGAACCCCGGACCGCACGGGTGCTCCGCGTCGCAGCGGGGGGCGCACACGCGCGCGGCGCCCTCGTCGACGTCCACGCAGCGGCTCTCCGCGCCCGCCCCGTCGCACGCCCCCGGGACCCGCTCGCACGGGGCGCACGTGACCTTCGGCGTGCCCCGCCGCTCGCACGCCCCGGCGAGGCACGCGAAGCCGGGCGGACAGGGAATGTCCGGGCATCGCGCGGCGCCGGCGGGGCCCGGGTACAGCGTCGCGACGCCGAGCTCGTCGTCGCGCTCTGGGGTGCGCGCCCGCGTGCCCGAGACCGACGGCGCCATCGTGGCCACCGGATCGGCCGAGTGGCCGAGGCCGAGCAGGTGCCCGAGCTCGTGCACGAGCACCGAGCGCAGGTCGACCGCGCCCGGCGCCTCGCGGCCGTCCACGGCGTACGTGTAGTCGAGCCCGTTCACGTGGATGTCGGCGTCGGTGATGCGGCCCGCGCCGTCCACCACGAGCACGGTCTGGGCGAGCGCCCGCGGCACGAGCTCCGCGGGCCACTCCGCCGTGTGGAAGCGCACCGTGGACACGCCGTCGGTCGAGCTCACCTGCGCCCCGTCGACGCCGACCACGCGCAGCCGCACCGCCGTGCGTGGCAGCTCCGACCACGCCCGCGTCGCGACCTCGCCCTCCGCGAGCGCGACCTCGCGCGGGAAGGGGCCGAACGGCAGGGCCAGCGTGACCGTGTGAGGGAAGGCGGGGAGCACGCCCGGGGGTGTGCCGCGCGTGAACGCGCTCGGGCGCGCCCCTGGGCTCGCGGGCGCAGAGAGCACGATGGGCGGCGGCAGGTCGAGGAGCGGCACTGGCGGAATACTACGGGGTGCCGGCGCGCGGCGCTCGCGCGGCGACGGCGAACAGCGCGCTCGGGCGAGCCCGAGGGCGGCGCGAGAGGGTGCGGGAGAGGGTACCCTGCATCGGCGATCGGCTCCCCTGACCGTGTATGGACGGCGAGGCCCGCTCTGGTACGTTCGGGCGATGACGAAGGGGCGAATCGCCTGGCTCGCCGCGCTGGCGTGCGCGGTGTGCGCGGCGAACGCCGCTTGCTACAACTCCCAGTGGGGGGAAGGGAAGCGCGAGCAGCAGCGCGCGCTGGTGCGGGCCGCGCCACCCGAGCTCTCGCGCGCCGAGGGGACGGGCGCGATCACGCAGACCAAGCTGCGGGTTCGGGCGCTCGCGACACCTCGCTACACGGCGCAGGTCGTGGACGCTCCTCGGCAGTTCCAGGAGTCGGTGGACGAGGCGAACCGCGTCTTGGCGGGTATCGGCGTGCGGCTCGAGGTCGAGTCGTTCACGATCTGGGAGACGCCCGACGAGGACCTGAGCGCGGCGCTCGGCGCGCTCGCGGCGAAGGAGCGCGGAGATGGAGCCGACTGGTACGTGGGGCTCCTCGGCGCGCTGCCTCGGGCCAGCGCTTCGTTCCACGAGCTTGGCTATGCCCGCGTCCTCGGTCGGCACCTGGTCTTGCGCGCGCCGTCCCGGGCCGACGAGGTCGACGCCATCGAGCGCAACCTCGACGAGCTCGGAGACGAAGAGCGCCGGCGATTGACCACGGGAAGACGAAGACACCGGGCGGCGGCGATCCTGCTCCACGAGCTCGGCCACACCCTCGGAGCCCTCCACGACGATGTCTCCGCGAGCCTCATGAATCCGGAGTACGCGACCCAGCGCAGCAGCTTCGGCCCGGAGAACGTCGGGTTCATGCAGACCACCCTGCGCCACCGGGGCGCGCGCGAGCCCGACGATCGTTCTCTCGCCAAGGACCTCTCGAAGCGTCTCGACGAGGCCGGTCCCCGCGGGGCGTTCGTGGCGAGGGATCGCGAAGAGATGCGAGCACTCCTCACCAAGCTCGCCGCCCCGCCGGTGCCGCCTTCCGGGCTCGTCGCCGTCGCGACCGCGGCTCCCGCGGAGCTCATCGCCGAGGACGTGCGAGGCCTGTCTCCGCCCGACCGCGAGACGTTCCGCCAGGCCAAGGCGCTCCAAGCCATGGGCGACTCGAAGGGGGCTTGGGAGAAGGGCAAGGCGCTCTTCAGTCGATACCCGAAGAGCCTCTCGGTTCAGGACTTGCGATGCCAAGTGGCCATGGGCAGGCTCTCTTATGACGCTGCCCGGCCCGAATGCGACGCGGTGGTCAAGCTGACCCGAGACGGAGCCCAATAGGACGAGGGCCCCTGCGACCACGCCCGCCCGGGCTCGCAGCGCACCATCTCGAGGCGCCCTGCACGGGAGATCACCCGTCGGCGAGCGGCGCGTCGCGCGGGGCGGTGACGGCCCACACGAGCGCCGCGGGGAGGGCGAGCGCGCCGACGCCCAGCACGGGACCCCAGCGGTGCGTGCGATCGAGCCACGCCCCGTAGAGCGGGTTCGCGGCGATGTGCACGAGCGACTGGGCGGCCGCGGAGAGCCCGCTCGCGGCCGCCGCCTCGCCGGGCCCGACGCGCCGGAGCATCTCCGCCGTGCCGAGCACGTACATGCCCCCACCTCCCGCCATGGCGAGGCTGCCGAGCACGACGCGAGGCCACGCGCCGTCCGCCCACGGGACGAGAGCGAGGGTCGCCGTGAGCACCGCGGCGAGGGCCATCAGGCCGCGGTGGGGAGTCCGCGGGCGGCCCGAGGCGCGCGACGCGTTCGACGGCGCGTCGAGGGCGCTCGCCGCGGCGCCGAAGCTCACCGCCGCCACGTCGAAGACGAGCGGCGGCAGCCACAGGGTGTGGCCCACGTCCTCGCGCTTCACGCCTGCGGCCTCCACGAGCATCTGCGGGTACCAGCCGAGCACCACGAGCAGGGCTGGCGCCGAGCCCAGGATCACGACGGCCTGTCGGAGCACGGCGGGGCGGCCGGCGAGGGCGGCGAGCGAGCGGAGCCAGCCCGCGCCGAGCGTGTCGCGCGCGTGCGCCGGCGGCGGACCCGCGGCGCGGTCGTCTTCGGGCGCGAACGCGAGCCAGAAGGGGAGCCAGAGGAGCCCGAGCGCGGCGGTGGCGAGGAACGCGAAGCGGAAGCCGTGGTCGTGCGCGACCCTCGCGGCGAGCGGCGCGGCCACCATCGCGCCGAGCGAGCTGCCCGTGAACAAGAGCCCCATCGCGGCGGAGCGGCGCCCTGCCGGAAGCGTGGTCTGGATGGTCCTCGCGGCCGACGGGAACGACGGGGCCTCGAACGCGCCGAGGAGCAACCGCAACACGAGCAGGCCGCCGAACGAGAAGGCCGCGGCGTGCGCCGCCGACACGACCGACCACGCGAGCACCGCGAGCGCCAGCGTGCGCCGGGGCCCGAAGCGGTCGACGACCACGCCCGAGAGCGGCGCGCACACGAGGTACGCGAGCGCGAAGGCCGACCCCAGCCACCCGAAGCGCTCGTGCGAGATGGCGAGCTCGGCGCGGACCGTCGGCGCGATGGCCGCGAGGGTCTGGCGATCGAGGTAGCTCACGCTCATCGCCAGGGTCGCCACGATCGCGACCAGCCACGGGCTTCGCGGGGCCGCCCTCACTCGGGGCTCGCGGCGCGGTCGAGTAAACCCCGCAGGTGCCACACGTCCTCGATGGTCCCGGGGCGCGCGAGGAACCCCTGGGCCTCGAGCGCCTCGCCGAGGAGCGCCTCGCACGCGTCGCGCGTGCCCTCGTCGAGGCGCCCGTCGAGCCGCGCGAGCAGAGCGTCGCGCGCCTCGCGCGCGGCGGGGGGCGCGAGCAGCGGGTGCGCGGCGATCGCCTCACGCGCGCTCGCGCGGGAGCGGCGGCGCCCCCGCGCGCGGCACTCCGACTCGAGCTCGTCGAAGGAGGGGAGGGGCGCGAGGGCCTGAAAAAAGCGCTGGAGCCAGCCCATGCCCGGGTGCCGGCTCAGAGATCGGTGCGCACGTTGCAGCCCGCGCCCGACACCTTGAGCGTGCGCCCCTCCAGCGTGACCACCGGCGGCTTCTTGTCGTCGCCGCTCGCGCGGACGGTGGCGGCGAGCTTCTTCTTTGCGACGTCGAAGATCGCGACGGCCAGCGACGCCGGGGCGGTCCCGCAGGCGGACGTGACGGGGATGTCGTTCGGCCCGCAGTCGCTGAGCTCGTCGCCGTTCGTGCCCGCGCAGACAGGCACGCGCATGCCGGTCTCGTTCTCGAACCTGAGCATGCGCAGGCCGCCGGACTCGGTGATCACGAGCTTCTCGTCACCGCCGCACGGCATGTCGTAGCGCTCCGACAGCGCCTCCTTGCCGATGAGGTAGCCGCCATCCACCTTGAGCACCGGGTGGAACGCCCAGCTCGTCGCCTCGGCCTCGGTGCTGAACGACAGCACGTCCTCGCAGTGCCCCGCGGGCGCCCGGGCGCAGAGGCGCTCCTTCGCGGCGGCCTCCGTGCCGAGCTTCGTGTCCGCCGAGGCCTGGGGATCCGCCGTGCGCAGCGCCTCGTACGCGGCCGCCCAGCTGTTCGCGACGAACGTGCCCTCGGTGCCGAGCGCGACCACCGCCTCGCACGCCGCGCCCCCCGTGAGCTTCGCCGCGGCCGCCTTCGTGGGGTTCAGCGAGTTCGACCGCGCGAAGCTCGCCTTCGCCTCGTCTGCCCGGTTGAGCTTCTCGGCGACGAGGCCGTGGTTGAAGTGGATCTGCGCGAGGAGCTTCGGATCCTTCGTGCGCGACTCCGCCTCCCGGAGATCGGCGCGCGCCGCGTCGTACTTGCCGGCGAGCAGCCGCGCGTAGCCGCGCTCGGAGATCGCCCGAGCGTCGCCGGGGAGCGCGACGAGCGCCGCGTCGAAGCCCGCCACCGCGGCGTCGTAGCGCTTCGCGAGGGTCTCCGTGCGCCCCTTCTTCAGGCCGTCGGCGTAGGCGCGCGCGATGGACTTCTCGATGACGACCTTGCCCTTCTGCACCTTCGGCGCGGCGGCCGCGGAGGGCGCCGCCGTGGCCGTGGCGCTCGGGGCCGGCGGGACCGTGGGGCCCGAGCTCGCGGCGTCGGCGCCCGCGCTCGGCGGCG
>DAORJJ010000515.1:0-1700 GCA_035439005.1 Polyangiaceae bacterium
TCCCGCTCGGCGTCGAGCGAGAGCCCCGCGAGGTTCGCCAGGATAGCCCGCTCGAGCCCGAGGCGCGCGAGCTCGATGGGCTCCCAGCCCCGCGGCAGCGCCGGGAGCCCCTCGGCCAAGGCCCGCGCGCGCTCGAGGCGGCCCGCCTCGCGGGTCGCGCGGATGAGCCGCACCGCGATCGCGGGCGGGAGCGGCCGCTGCGCGTCGAGCGCGAGCGACTCGAGCCACGACAGCACGAACGTGCCCTCGTCGGCGCCGGCGAGGCGGTCGACGAGCTCCGCCACCTTCGCCGCCGGCACCGGCGCGTACGCTTGCTCCCGCGCCTCCACGGCGCTCGCTGGGGGGGGAGTGCGGGGAAGCGACCGGGAGCCGTGCCCGCCCTTCGGCAAGGTGTCGGGTCCCGCCATCGCCGAAAGTCTAGCGCGGATGCGCGCGGATGGGGAGCGCGGGCGGCCATGAGCCCGGGACGCCCGACGATTTTGGTGCCCGCGGGGCGAGCGCCACCGGTAGTCTCGCGAGCATGGCGTTCAAGATCCTCTGTGTGGCAGGCGCGCGACCGAACTTCATGAAGATCGCGCCCATCTTGCGCGCCTTCGCCAGCGACCCGCGCTTCGAGGCCAAGCTCGTCCACACCGGGCAGCACTACGACGAGAAGCTGTCGAAGGTCTTCTTCGAGGACCTCAAGATCCCCCGGCCGGACATCGAGCTCGAGGTGGGCTCGGGCAGCCACGCGCAGCAGACCGCAGAGATCATGCGCCGCTTCGAACCCGTCATCGAGGCCGAGCAGCCCCACGGGGTACTCGTGGTGGGCGACGTGAACTCCACGGTCGGCTGCGCGGTCGTCACGTCGAAGTACTTCCTGCGCGAGCCCTACCTCTACCGGGGCCGCCCGCGGCAGCGCCCGCTCATGATCCACGTGGAGGCCGGGCTCCGCAGCTTCGACGACGACATGCCCGAGGAGATCAACCGCAAGCTCACCGACGCGGTGAGCGACCTGCTCTACGTGTCCGACCCCGCGGGCACGACGAACCTCGCGAAGGAGGGCGTGGCCGAGGAGCGCTCCGTCTTCGTGGGCAACGTGATGATCGACACGCTGCTGGCGGCTCGCTCGGAGGCCGACAAGTCCACGGTCCTCGCCGACCTCGGCCTGGAGGCGGGCGCCTACGGCCTCGTCACGCTGCACCGCCCGAGCAACGTCGACGACCCGGTCGCGCTGAAGAAGCTCCTCGCCACGCTCCGCGAGATCGCGAACGATCTGCGGCTCGTGTTCCCGGTGCACCCGCGCACGCGCAAGCGCCTCGAGGACGCGGGCATCGAGCTGAACCCGGCGAGGTTCCTGGTGGTCGACCCGCAGGGCTACCTCGACTTCATGAAGCTCACGGCGAGCGCGAAGTGCGTGCTGACGGACTCGGGCGGCGTGCAAGAGGAGACCACGGTGCTCGGGGTCCCTTGCATCACGCTCCGCGAGAACACAGAGCGTCCCGTCACCTGCGACGAGGGCACCAACCAGCTCGCCGGCGTCGAGCGCGCCGCCATCCTCGCGGCGTACGCGCGCATCGACGAGGTGCGCGCGGCGGGCAAGGTGCCCCGCTTCTGGGACGGCAAGAGCGCCGCGCGCATCGTGGCCCACCTCGGCGAGGTGCTCGGGGCGCCCGCGGTCGGGGCCTGAGACGGCAATGAACCTGGAAGTGAGCGCCGAA
>DAORJJ010000515.1:1800-5053 GCA_035439005.1 Polyangiaceae bacterium
GGGGCGAACGAAGGTCTATGGGGAGCCCGAGCCGAAGGCGAGGTCTCCCCATGAACCTGGAAGTGAGCGCCGAAGGGGCGAACGAAGGTCTATGGGGAGCCCGAGCCGAAGGCGAGGTCTCCCCATGAAGACCCGGGTCTACATCACGGTCGACGTGGAGTGCGCGGAGGAGCGCGGCGTGGACCGCCCGCTCCAAGGGTACGACGTGCGCGTCTTCGGCCGCTTCGCGAACCAGCCGAGCGACCTCGGCATCGACCGCATCATGCGCGAGCTCGAGGCGCAGGGGCTCCGCGGCACGTTCTTCACCGAGGCGCTCGGCTCCCACACGTTCGGCCGCGAGGGGCTCGAGGCGGCCTGCCGAGACATGGTGCGCCGCGGCCACGACGTGCAGCTCCACACCCACCCCATCCAGCGCGTGGCCGACTACCGCACGCGCGGCGAGCCGCCCGCCCCCGACGACATCGGCGCGTACGATCTGGAGACCCAGGTCGCCCTCCTCCGCGAGGGCACCGCCATCCTCGAGGCCTGCGGCGTGCCCAAGGTGCGCGCCTTCCGCGCCGGCAACTTCGGCGCCAACAACGACACGTGGGCCGCCATGGCGAAGGCCGGCCTCACGCTCTCGTCCAACTACAACCCCTGCTACTTCCAGAAGAACTGCGCGATGCGCTTCGAGGGCGCCGGCTCGGGCCTCTTCCTCGCGCCGCACGGGGTCTGGGAGCTGCCCATCAGCACCTTCACCGAGCGAGGCGGCGGTGAGCGTCATGTGCAGATTACAGCTATCTCGCTGAGCGAGACCATCGACTACCTCGAGAAGGCGCGCGCGCTCGGCCTCCACGAGGTGACCATCGTCACGCACTCGTTCGAGCTCTGCCACATCGACTCGGTCTCGGGTCGGCTCGGCCGCCCGAACACGGTGAACCTGCTGCGCTTCCGCGGCCTCTGCGAGTTCCTCGGCCGCCGCCGCGCCGACTTCGAGGTCGACACCGTGGGCGCGCTCGCGGAGCGCCTCGCGTCCGGCGCGGAGGTGCCGCCCAAGGCGCCCATCACGCGGCGCCCCGAGGGCTCCCTGCGCAGGAAGCTCGCGCGGCTCCCGCAGCAGGCGCTCAAGCGCCTCGAGGCCCGCGCCGGCTGGTCTCCACCGCTGCTCTAGCGGCATGAACGCGCGCCGCGCGCCAGCTTGCACGGGGCGCCACGGCTCGCGTCCGCGGAGCCACAAAAGAGACCACCCCGGCGCGTCCGCGAGGACGGGCCGGGGCGAGCTCGACGGCGCGGCGGGTCGCGCGCGAGCGCGACCCGCGTAGCCCGCGCTCAGCCGGTGGGCTCGGCGACCAGGATCGGGGCGGCGTGGAGGTACTTCGCGAAGGCCCGCTTGCCGTCGATGTCGCGGAAGACGCGCTCGACCTGCTCGGCCGTCACGCCGAGCACCGGCGCGGCCTCGGCCGCCGAGACGCCGTGGTTCTTGGCGTAGATGGCGAGGTCCATCTTGTCGTAGGGGAGGGAGTAGTAGAACTCCTCCTGCGACTGCGGGAGCGAGTAGGTGTCGGTGGTGGGCGGCCGCCGGCGGACCTCCTCCGGCACGCCGAGGTACTCGGCCATGGCGTACACCTGCGACTTGTAGAGGTGCGCGATGGGCTTCACGTCGGCCGCGCCGTCGCCCAGCTTCACGAAGAAGCCCTGGTCGTACTCGACGAGGTTCGGCGTGCCCGAGACCGCGTAGTTCAGCCGGTCGGCGTGGTAGTACTCGAGCATCTTGCGGCAGCGCTGCTTGAAGTTGGTCGCCGCCACGATGCCCAGGTAGCCGGGCAGGGGCAGGCGGGCCTTCACCTCTTTGCCCTCCGGGCTGAGGGCAACGACCGAGAACACGCGGTAGGAGTCGGTGTCGACGACCGACGGGAGCACGATCTTGCTCTTCCAGCCAGGGCCGTACTCGGGGATGGCCGTCTTGATGGCCTCGTCGCGGCGCTGGTAGGCGCGCGCGCCCTCGAGCAGCGGCGACATCTCCTCGACGGCGAAGTCGATCTCGAAGTGCTTGCACATGAGCGCCGAGAGGTTGCGCGTGTCGTCGGAGTTCTCCTTCTCCGGGAGCTGAAGGCCAAAGACCCGCTCCTTGCCGAACGCGCGCACCGAGAGCGCGCCGACCACGCTGGAGTCGATGCCACCCGAGAGCGCGACGATCACGCCCTTGCGCTTCAGCGTGCCGAGCACCGCCTCGCGCAGCTTGGCGGTGATGCGCTCCGTCTCCTGGGCGCAGTCGAGCGTGAGGACGTCTTTGCTAAAGGCCATTGCGCGCATTCTCCTGTGGGGTCCGTGTCAGTCGTTCGGCGGGGGAGTCGCGCACTTTACGGCGGCGCCCTTGTCGTCGACGAGGGCTTTCTCGTCGCTCGGGCACGCCGCAGGTACCGGCCCCCCCAGGGCCACGTTGGCGATCCAGTCTGCCACGTAATCGCTGCGCACGTCGACGATGCTGCTATGGGTCGCCTCGGGCTCGACGCACACGGTGGTCTTGGTCTGATCCTGCTTCAGCCGGTCGAGCGCGCACTGCATGCGCTCCTTCGGGATCGTGGTGTCCTTCGCGCCGTAGAGCAGGAGCATCGGGGTCTGCGCGGCCGCGCCCGTGAGGCGCGGGCGGTCGGCGGCGTAGCGCTTCGCCCACTTCACGCACGCGGCGTTCGCGGGGTCGCAGTCGTTGATGCCGGCGGCCACGAGCGCGACGGTCTTCACGAACTCGGGGTCGAACAGATCGTTCGGCAGCGTGCCGAGGGCCTCGAGCTGGGGGTACTTCGCGTCCCAGCACTGCTCGTCCACGAAGGCCTTGATCTTGTCGGCCTTGTCGGCCGGGAAGAGCTTCTTGCCCTCGCCCGGGCCGTCGAGCAGCTCGGCGTGGGTGTAGTGGTACCAGATCGACACGGCCGCGATGCTGGGGACTGTGGCGATGGGGTAGTCCTTGCTGACGCCCGAGTAGAGCGCCGCGCCCCAGGAGCGCTGCGAGAGCCACAGCGGCGCGTACACGGCGACGCCGGCGATGGGCAGCTCGGGCGCGTACGTGGGGGCCAGCGCGAGCGCGGAGAGCGCGGAGTGCCCGCCCTGCGAGTGCCCGACGAGGACGACCTTGTTGTCGAGCACGGGGAAGAGCTTGCGCATGGCCTTCGCCGAGTCGAGGGTCGACTTGCCCACGTCCGCAGCGCTGGCGTACGCGCTCGGCGATTCCACGTCCTTGCCGCCGCCGCGCGAGACCGAACCAGAGGCGGTGCCT
>DAORJJ010000516.1:0-5031 GCA_035439005.1 Polyangiaceae bacterium
ATTCGAGTCGGGTGCGTTCATCGGGGTGGGAGCACCACCGCTAGCGACGGAGGCGTCGCGGGCTGTGCGACCGCCGAGCTTACGCGACCTTGCCGCGACACAACAGAAAGACGGCGCTTCGGCTGCGCGCTGCGCGATGACGCGTCTCCTCGCGCCTGAGCTCGCCGGCCGACGCGCGCGGTCGATCGGCGAGCTCCGCGTCCTCGGTCGCTCGCCTCAGGCGAACTTCGCGAGCCGCTCCTTGATCTTGTCTTCGATCGAGCCCTTCATCACGCGCAGCATGAAGGGCAGATCGATCGCGACGCGCACGTCACGCTCGGTGACGGCGACCTCGCCCTTGGTGCCCTTCGCCGCGCCGCTGGGGGCTTCGAAGTTGATCGTGTTGCCGCTCCACTTCCACGTGAGGCCGAGCTTGGCCTCCATGGATTTCGCGAGCTCCTCTGCCTGGGTGCGCGCCTCTTCGAGGGAGAGACGGTGCGACTGCGTGATGTCAATGGTTGCCATTGACGCGCCCCATAGCACTACTGAAGGCGCTTGACGACCCAGTACCCGCGCGGCGTCTCGACGGGCTCGCTGGTCTGGCCGGGCGCCATCGAGAACACCAGGCCTTCGACGGGTCCTTCGAGGATTCCGCGACCGATGCGCCCGATGTCGTCGGCCGAGCCGGGGTCGCCGTGGGTCACGGCCTGGTGGAAGTCGGCCTTGGCTTCGTCGGCCAGGCGTCGCGCCAGCTCGAGAGCGGCCGTCTTTGGGCGCGCGTTCGGGGCCGCGCCCTGCGCGCCCGAGAACTGCACGAGCACGACGCCCATTCGCACGAACCGCGTGCTCGCGTCCGTCGCGTTCAGCAGGTCCATCGGGGAGGGCGTGAGCAGCGAGAGCGCGCCGGCGTCTTCGGACGGCGCCGCCGCGTCGGAGGCGGTCGCTTCCACGGCGGGCGCCCCCGCCTCGGCGGAGGACGAGGCCTCGTCCGCGCCCGCGTCGCGTGGCGCTCGCGGCGACACCCACGGCTTGTCCAGGGACACGGTGAGCGCCAGCGCCACCACGCCCGCCGTCGCCGCGAGCCAGGCCACCCGTTGAGCCCGGTCGGGGATCACCGGCCCGTCGCCGCTTCGGTGTCGGGCTCGAGGTGGACCTCGTCGTCCTCGTCTGCGCCGAAGTCCTCCACGGGGTTCATCGTGGGCGCGGGCGGATCGCCGATGAGCTCGAGCTGCGCGGCGAGCCAGTTTTCACGGATGATGAGGCGTCGCACCTCTTCGGGCGCGGCGTCGACGTCGTGCGTGGCCTTGTCGAGCTGGGCCTCGACCTCGGCGAGCTCGGCGCGCACGCTCACGGGCTCGACGCCCTCCTTCGTGATGTAGTCCTCGGTGAGCACGAGCAGCTTGGCGGGGCCGCCCTCGGCGAAGCCCTCGCCGACCGCGCACTTGCTCTGCTCCTGACCGATTCGGTAGTTGATGACGCCCGTGCGCACGGCCGCGAGCACCGGGAGGTGACCCGGCATCAAGCCGAACTCACCGACGATGCTCGGCGTGGTCACCTCGTCGACGGAGGCCTTCAGCGCGAGCCCGCGCGGGGTCACGATCTCGAGTTCGATCTTGTCGGTGGCCATGAATCCTCGATGCGGGCGTCGGAGCGCGGATCGCGCGGGGCGGGGGCGAGCGCCCGTCGACGCGCGGTGAGCGCGCGTCGGCGAGCACTGGCGAAAAGCGGCTACTTCTTGGTCTTGGTGAGGTCGGCGGCCTTCGCCTTCATCTCTTCGATGTTGCCCACGAGGTAGAACGCCTGCTCGGGGTACTTGAGGTCGTCGTCGTACTTGCCGTCGACCACCTCCTCGAAGCCCGCGATGGTCTCCTCGAGGGGCACGAGCTTGCCGGTGAGGCCGGTGAACTGCGCGGCGACGAAGAACGGCTGCGACAGGAAGCGCTGGATCTTGCGGGCGCGCGACACGACGAGCTTGTCGTCCTCGCTGAGCTCGTCCATGCCGAGGATCGCGATGATGTCTTGCAGATCCTTGTACTTCTGGAGCGTGCCCTGCACGCGACGGGCGACGTCGTAGTGGCGAGCGCCGATGATCTGCGGGTCGAGCATGGTCGACGTGGAGTCGAGCGGGTCCACGGCGGGGAAGATGCCGAGCGCCGCGATGTCGCGGTTCAGAACGGTCGTGGCGTCGAGGTGGGCGAACGTGGTCGCGGGCGCGGGGTCGGTGAGGTCGTCGGCGGGGACGTAGACGGCCTGCACCGAGGTGATCGAGCCCTTGTTCGTGGACGTGATGCGCTCCTGGAGCGCGCCCATCTCGGTGGCCAAGGTGGGCTGGTAGCCGACGGCGCTGGGGATGCGGCCGAGGAGCGCCGACACCTCCGAGCCCGCCTGGGTGAAGCGGAAGATGTTGTCGACGAACAGGAGGACGTCCTGCCCCTCCTCGTCGCGGAAGTACTCGGCGACGGTGAGGGCCGAGAGCGCGACGCGCGCGCGGGCGCCCGGGGGCTCGTTCATCTGGCCGAAGACGAGCGCCGTCTTCGAGATGACCGGCGCGCCGGTGTCGAGCTTCGACTCGCTCATCTCCAGGAAGAGGTCGCAGCCCTCGCGGGTGCGCTCGCCGACGCCGGCGAAGCAGGACACGCCGCCGTGCTTCTTCGCGACGTTGTTGATGAGCTCCTGGATGAGGACGGTCTTGCCGACGCCGGCGCCGCCGAAGAGGCCGATCTTTCCGCCCTTTCGGTAGGGGGCGAGGAGGTCGATGACCTTGATGCCGGTCTCGAAGATCTCGACCTTGGTCGACTGGTCCTGGAAGAGCGGGGGCGCGCGGTGGATGGGCGAGGTGCGCTTCGCGTTGACGGGGCCGGCCTCGTCGACCGGATCGCCGATGACGTTGAGGATGCGGCCGAGGCACTCGGGCCCCACGGGCATCGCGATCGGCGCGCCGGTGTCGCGGACCTCGACGCCGCGGACGAGGCCGTCGGTCGAGTCCATGGCGATGGCGCGGACGGTGCTCTCGCCGAGGTGCTGCGCGACCTCGAGGGTGAGGTTGTCCTTGGCGCTGGAAATGCTCGCGTTGTCGAGCTTGAGGGCGTTCAGGATCTGCGGGAGATTGCCGTCGGGGAACTCGACGTCGACGACCGGACCGATGACCTGCACGATCTTGCCCTTCGGGAGGGCCTTCGAAACCTCAGACTGGACCATGACGGGCGCTTCTCCTTGCGTTCCGAGCGGTGTGCTTCCGGCGGCCCTCTTGGGGACCGCGCGGCCGGACGACAAGTCCGGCCCGAGAACGACGCGCCAATAACACGACGTGAACACCGGTTCAACGGAGTCGTGCGGCTCCCGCTCGCCGAGCGGGTCTCACGGGCGCGCCGCGGCGCGGGGCGGCCCAGACGCCGACGGCCGCGAGCGCTACCCCGAAGGGGCGCCGCGGCCGTTGAGAGAGTGCGAAGGACGGGACTTGAACCCGTACAGGAGTTACCCCACTGGAACCTGAATCCAGCGCGTCTGCCAATTCCGCCACCTTCGCGAGGCGCCGGAACCATAGTCCAAGCGCCTCCGTGTCTGCAAGCGCTCTCAGCGTGACGCGGGGCGGTCCGCGGACGTGCGTCCGACCGCTAGAGGTTCTCGACGCTCTTCAGCATCTCGGGGACGAAGTTGAACCGCGGCCGAATGAGCCCGACGCGCACCGCGCCGGGCGGGCGCCGGATGGTGTCGCCGAGGAAGCTGTTGCCGTCGGCGCGGAGCCCGTCGGTCTCGAAGCTGACCACGCTGCCGCCCTCCACCCGGGACTCCTTGTAGCTCGGGGTCGGATCGGCGGCGGCCGTCATGGACAGCGCCGTGCAGGCGGCAAAGGCGGCGAGGGCGGCGAGCGAGCGGGCGTGAGTGCGGGCGAGACGGCGCATGGGGGCTCCTTGGCCCGGGCGGGCCAGCAAGGTCGTGGGACGGGCGGAGGTGGAAGGCGAGACGAGGCCGCCGCCTCCTCCGCTCGAGAGGCGAGGGGCGAGGGGCGGGACTCACCGGCGGCGGGCCCGCGCTCACGCGTTCACGTGACGGGCGACGCACTCGGCGCCCATAGGACCCGGGCGGTTGCGTGGCCTTTGGTGCCCGTCCGTCTTTCTGGCATGCTGGTCGGAAGGTCCGGCCGCCGCCGTGCCTCACTTCCCTGGAGCTGCCCATGACCTATGCCCCCCGAGCCGTCGCTCGCCTCGCTCGCCCCCTTCGCTTCGCCCGTGCCGCGCTCGCCCTCGGGACCTCCGCGGCGCTCGGGCTCGTGGTCGCCTGCGGCTCCTCCGACGCCCCCGCGGGGCCCAAGTACGCCACGGAGGACGCGTTCTGCGCGGCCCGCGCCGACGCGGAGTGCGCGGTCAGCGATCTGTGCACCGTGAAGAAGGACGCGTGCGTCACGAAGCGCAAGGACTTCTGCAAGGCGTCGACGGTCGCCTCCGCCGCGCTCGGCCTCACCTACAATCCGTCGGTCGCCGAACTGTGTATTCTGCAGGTATCGACCGCGTACCGGGCCGACAAGGCGCTCATCAAGGCCGATGAGCTGGCTCAGCTCGACGCGGCGTGCCTCAAGGTCTTCGCCGGGAGCGTCGAGAAGAACAAGGCCTGCACGGCGACGGCCCAGTGCACCGGGTCGCTCATCTGCGACAAAGGCTTCTGCGCCGACGCCGTCATCAAGGGCGCCGACACGCCGTGCGGGAACCCGGGCGAGTCGTGCGTGCCGGGCTATTTCTGCACGGGCGACGGCGTGAAGACGTGCGTCAAGCTGAAGGCCCTGGGCGAGCTCTGCGTCGGGACCGACACCTGCGATGTCGGCCTCTTGTGCAACGGCACCTGCAAGAAGAAGCTCGAGATCGGCGACACGTGCGTGAGCTCGCGCGACTGCGCGAGCAACCTGTGCGACGACGGCCTGAAGAAGTGCACCGTGGGGCTGACCTTCGCCACCGGGGCGGAGAGCTGCAAGAAGTACGGCGGCACCTGACCCCGTGACGCGGGCGCCCGCGAGCGGCTACGCTGCCGGCCGATGGTGACATCGTGAAGCATCGGGGC
>DAORJJ010000517.1:0-5027 GCA_035439005.1 Polyangiaceae bacterium
AAGCCGGCGGCCTCGCTCTCGTTCATCGTCGCGGGGCTCGCGTGGGGCGGCTTCTTCGAGGGGCGCTCGACCCCGTTCGGCCGCGTCCTCGTCGTCGGCCTCGTGCTCGCCGCCGTGGGCGACGTGCTGCTCATCCCGAAGGGGCGCGGCGCGTTCGTCGCCGGCCTCGTCGCGTTCCTGCTGGGCCACGTCGCGTATGGCGTCGCCTTCTTGGTGCGCGGCGTCGACCCGGCGGCGACCCTGCTCGCCCTGCTCGTCATGGCCGCGCTCGCCGTCCCCGTGCTCCGGTGGCTCTGGCCGTCGGTGAAGGGCCCCATGCGAGGCCCGGTCGCCGCGTACGTCGTCGTCATCACCGGCATGGTCGCCCTCGCGGCGGGCGCCGCGCGGCGCGGCGGCGCGGGGTGGCTGCTGGTGGGCGCCGGGATGTTTTATATATCCGATCTATTTGTCGCGCGGCACCAGTTCGTCAAGCGCGAGCTCGCGAACCGCTTCGTGGGGCTCCCGCTCTACTACGCGGCCCAGCTCGTGCTCGCCTCGCAGGCGCACCTGCTCTGACCGCGCGCCGCTCAGGGCGCGACGACGCGCGACGAGCGCAGGGCGACCTTGCCCGCCGCCACGTCCCGCAGGATGCGCGTGGCCGCGGCGCGCCCGCCCATCATGGCCCCCACGATGCCGTGGCCGGCGCGGGTGGAGGCCCCGGTGAGGTAGAGCCCAGGCAGCGGGCCGCGGTACCCCGGGCGGGACTTCATGAACTGGTCGGGCGTGCACGCGAGGCCGTAGCCCGTGCCGTCGGTGGCGCCGGTGAAGCGGCCGTGGGTCATGGGCGTCGCGCTCTCGCGGAGGACGACCCGCGCCTTCGAGCCTGGGAACAGGTTGTCCAAGCGGTCGATGAGCCCGTCCTCGACCTCGCGCTTGCGCTGCAGGTAGGTGTCGCCGTGCTCGTAGTCCCACGCGTACACGTCGCCCTCGGCGCCCCACCGCTTCGGGGACGAAGGCACGACAGCCATCACCTCGACGCCCGTGTGCCCGGCCGGCGCGTGGTGGAGGAGGTTGTCGGGGTCTTTCATGGAGCCGCTCGTGATGTAGCAGCCGGTCACGCCGATGGGCCCGTGGCCCTTGTCGCCGTCGCGGTAGAAGCCCTCCACGTCGTAGCCGTCAAACTGCCAGATGTTCGAGTTCGACAGGCCCACGTCGCGGCCGTCGCCCTCGAGCCCGACGAACGTCATGAACAGCGCCGCCGCCATCTTGTAGTCGCGGGCCTTCGTGACGACGCCGCTCGGCAGGTGCTCGGGCCCGACGAGCTCGCAGAGCGTGCGCTTCAGGTCCGCGTTGGAGAGCACCACGTCGGCGCGGATCTCGCGCGGGGGCTCGCCCGAGCGCGCGGGCAGCCGCACGCCCACCGCGCGCCCGCCCTCGACGAGCACGCGCTCGACCGGCGTGCGCAGGTGGATGGAGCCGCCGAGGGCCTCGACGCGCGCGGCGAGCTTGTCGGCCAGGATCTGCCCGCCGCCGCGCGGGTAGTACGCGCCGCGGAAGTAGTGCCCCGCGAGGCCCATGTGGAGCAGCGCGCTCACCTGCGAGGGCGGGAGCCCGTAGTCGCCGCTCTGGCCGAGGAGCACGGCCACGAGCTTGGGATCGCGCACCATGCCCTTCAGGACCTCGCCGATCGTCGCGTTCTGGCGGTGGACGAGGTGCACCGCGTCGAGCGCCACCTTCGCGAGCTCGACGAGCGGCGGCCGGCGCCCCTCGTAGGTCTCCATCAGGCGGGCCACCTTCATGACGCCGCGCACGAGGCGCACGTAGCGATCGATGCCGCGGCGCTCGTGGGGGAACGCCTCCACCAGGCGCTCGCGGTAGAGCTCGAGGTTCGCGGGGATGCGGAAGCGAAAGTCGGGGAACACGAGCGTGTCGAAGCCGCCGGGGTCGAGCTCGTTCCACCCCACGTCGGACGCGAGGTCGCGGAGGATGCGGGGGATCATTCCCTGCTCGCAGTCGCCCACGTAGTGCAGGCCCACGTCGAAGTTCCACCGCGCGCTCTTCGGGCCGCGCGAGAACTGCGTGGCGCAGCCCCCGGCCGTGTAGTGGGACTCGAAGACCGACACCGAGAGCCCCTGCTGCGCCAAGTAGCCCGCGGCCACGAGCCCACCGAGGCCGCTGCCGATGATGGCCACGTCGACCCGGTCGGCCACCACGCCGTGCGCACGGCGGCGGTTCGCCGAGCCTGGGGACTTCTTCTTCTTCACGAGCTCGGACGAGTCGACCTGGGACATGTGGGCCTCCGCTCGGGAGGTTTTGACCCAGGCCGGCGGGGCGGGCAAGCGAAATGTGGCTTCTGTCCACATTGGACGTGCGGCGCTCGCCGGGCGTTGTACGGTTCGCCCATGGGCGCTCGCGCAACCGAAGAGCCACGGGGGTATCACCACGGCAACCTGCGGCGCGCGCTGCTCGACGCGGCGCTCGCGCTGTTCGCCGAGCGCGGACACCACGACTTCACCCTGCGCGAGCTCGCGCGGGTCGCCGGGGTCACGCACAACGCGCCGTACCGGCACTTCGCGAGCAAGGCCGACGTGCTCGCCGCGCTGCGCGACGAGGGCCTCGCGAAGCTCGCCGAGGCGGAGCACGCCGCCCTCGCGGCCGCCGGGCCGAGCCCGCGCGAGCGCGTGCAGGCCCTCGGCGAGTCGTACGTGCGCTTCGCGCTCGAGCAGCCTACGCTGTTCCGGCTCGTGCTGAGCGCCCCGCTCGAGGAGGGCGAGGCGAACAAGGCGCGCGCGAGCGAGAGCTACCGCCTGCTCGAGCGCACCCTGGAGGAGGCGCGGCGCGCGGGCGCCGTGCGGCAAGATCTCTCCGCGCGAGAGCTCGCGCTCGCCTCGTGGGCCTTCGTGCACGGCATCGCCACGCTGCTCGCGAGCGGCCGCCTGCCCGCGACGCCCGCCGCCGTGAAGCGCACGGTCGCGCTGCTCTCGACGGTGTTCTTCGAGGGCGCCGCGCACGGGGCGCCGCCGCGGACGCGAGCCTGAGGCCCCGCGGCGACGGCGCGGCTACATGGCGATCGGCGTGGGCATGAAGAGGCCCACGAAGAAGAGCAGCGTGAGCACCGCCACCACCGCCCGCGGCGCGTCGAGGGGGGCGGCGCCGGTCGGCGGGTGCGCGAGCAGCGCGGGCTCTTGGAACACGCCGCGCCGCGCCTCGGCCACGAGCAGCCCGAAGAGCCCGAGGAACCACGCGACGTAGGCCGGCCACACCCCGATGCGCCGCACGAGCGCCGGCAGCTCGTCGGGCGCGCGCAGGTAGCCCGACGACATCACGAGCGCGAGCGTCCACACGACGCGAGCGCGCACGGTGAGGGTGGGCCGCGCGGGCCGCTCCGCCTCGACGTCCGACGGGGAGAGCTTGCCGAGGATGGCGAGCATCTCGAACCACACGAGCCAGAAGAGCGCGCTCCCGAGGTGGGCGCCGAACCGCGCGAGGCCGCGCCCTCCGGCCACGTCGACGAGGACGAGCTGCGCGAGGCGGAGGAAGAAGAGCACAGGCAGGGCGCGGTGCACGAAGCGCGCGAAGCGGTCTTGCTTGGGGCCGAAGAGCGCGTACGCGACGTGGCCCCCGTCGAGCTGCCCCACGGGCAAGAGGTTGATCATCGTCACGAACATGCCGGCCCACGCGCCGAACGCGATGGGCGAGAGGAAGAGCTCCGAGCCCTCGGGGATCCCGGGGTGCGCCAGGTGGTCAAGGAGCTTTACGATGAGGCTCTCGCCGAGCTCGACGCTGTCGGCGGTCTGCGCGATCGGCACGACGTGCGAGCGCGCGGCCCCGTAGGCATAGAGCGGCAGCGCCAGGGCGAGCCCCGCGAGCGGCCCCGACGCGCCAATGTCGAGCAGCGCGCGGCGCGTGGCGATGGTGCCGCGCATGCGGATCACGGCGCCCATGGTGCCGAAGGGCGACAGCAGCGGCATGGGGATGAAGAACGGCAGGGTCGCGTCGACGCGGTGGATGCGCGACGCGATGAAGTGCCCGAGCTCGTGGGCCGTGAGGATGCCGAGGAGCGTGAGGGTGAACGCGCCCGCGTGCGCGAGGGCCACCCGGTCGGTGACGAACGCGACGACCTTGGGCAGCGCGCCGTCCGCGCGCGCCGACGCCTCGGCCGCGGAGCGCTCGAACGCGAGCGACGTGCCGAACACGCTGACGACGGTCGCGAGGAACAGCGCGAGGTTCAGGCGCCACGCGGGCGGCGGCAGCGGGGCCAGCGAGGGCGGGCGCTCGGAGGGCGGCATCAGCGCGGCTCGCCCCGGCGCGCCTGCGCGCGCACCTCGGCGACGAGCGCCTCGGCGAGGCGGTCGAGCCGGGTCTCGAGGCGACCGTCGACGGTGCCGAGATCGCTCTCGAGGACGAGCGAGCCGCGCGTGAGGCCCGCGTCCTCGACGAGCGCGACGGCGTCCTCCGGGAGCCCGAGGGCGCCCAGGGTCTCCCGCAAGGCCGCGAGGTCTTCGCGGCGGCCGAGGACCCGCGCCGAGGAGGCGCCGCGCGCCTCGACGAGCAGCTCGGTGAAGATGTCCGCGATGCGCCGGGGCTCGAGGGAGAGCTGCGCGCGCACGAGGCGCTCCGCGAGCAGCTTGCCGAGCGCGACGGCCCGATCGAGCTCGCGCGCGCTGTCGCCGGTCGGATCGAAGAGTTCGAGATAGTGCCGGAAGAGCGCGAGCACGTCCTCCCCTCGCTCACGGAGTGGTGGCACCACGAGCTCGATCCCGCAGAGTCGGTGCAGAAGGTCGAGGCGGAATCGCCCTGCGTCGACCTCGCCCTGCAAGGAGCGGTTCGATGCCGACACCAACCGGAAACGGCTGGTCGAGTCCCGGCTCGCGCCGAGTCGTCGATACTGGTTCGTATCGATGGCACGAAGCAGCTTCGCCTGCGATTCCAACGGCAGGCTGCACACCTCGTCCAGCAGCAGTGTGCCGCCATTGGCCTGCTCGAACTTGCCGGCCTGCGCCGTCTGGGCACCGGTAAATGCGCCTTTTTCGTGGCCGAACAAGGTA
>DAORJJ010000518.1:0-5019 GCA_035439005.1 Polyangiaceae bacterium
CTCGCGACGCGCTCGGCGGAGGCGCTCGGCGCGGAGATGTCCTTCGTCTTAGGAAACCTCGAGGAAACGTTCGGGGACGATCCTAGGTCGAGGAGGACCTGGTGAGGGTGCTCCGCCCCGCGCGCTCGCGCGCACCGCTCAGCACCCCGACCCCATGCACCTCGCGCCTCGCGACCTCGACAAGCTCCTCCTGCACCAAGCCGGCGTCCTCGCTCAGAAGCGGCTCGCCCGCGGCCTGCGGCTGAACTACCCCGAGGCCGTCGCGCTGCTCGCGACGCAGCTGCTCGAGTGGACGCGCGACGGGCGGAGCGTGGCCGAGCTCATGGACCTCGGTCGCCGCGTGCTCGGGCGCGCGGAGGTGATGCCCGGCGTCCCCGAGCTGCTCCAAGAGGTGCAGGTGGAGGGCACCTTCCCGGACGGCACGAAGCTCGTCACGGTCCACGATCCGATCGCGCTCGACCACGGCGATCTCGCGCTGGCGCTCTACGGGAGCTTCCTCCCCGTGCCGCCGCCCTTCCCCTCGCCCACCAAGGCCGAGCTGCTCACCCCCGGCGAGGTCGTCACCGACGACGCGCGCGGCCCGATCGAGCTCGCCCCGGGCCGCGCGCGCGCCGAGCTCCGCGTCACGAGCACGGGAGACCGGCCCATCCAGGTGGGGAGCCACTACCCGCTCGAGGAGGCGAACCCGGCGCTCTCGTTCGACCGCGCGCTCGCGCGGGGGATGCGCCTCGACATCCCGGCGGGGACGGCCGTGCGCTTCGAGCCGGGCGAGGCGCGCACGGTGAAGGTGGTCGCCTTCTCCGAGTCGCCAGACGCCATCCCACCCCACCTGCAGGCCGAGCGACGCGCGGCGGAGGGCGAGGCGTGACGTCGATCTCGCGCAGGCGCTACGCGGAGCTCTACGGCCCGACCACCGGCGACAAACTCGTGCTCGCCGACACCGGCCTCGTGCTCGAGGTCGAGCGCGACCTCGGCGCGTACGGCGACGAGGCCACGTTCGGCGGCGGGAAGGTGCTCCGCGACGCGATGGGCCAGACCCCCGGCGCCCGCGACGCCGACGCGCTCGACCTCGTGATCACCGGCGTCGTGGTGCTCGACGCGCGCCACCCCGTGACCAAGTGCGACGTGGGCATCAAGGGCGGCCGCATCGTGGGGCTCGGCAAGGCCGGCAACCCCCTCACGATGGCGGGCGTCACGCCGGGGCTCGTGGTGGGCGTGACCACCGAGGTGCTCTCCGGCGAGGGGCACGTCCTCACCGCCGGCGCGATCGACAGCCACGTGCACTTCATCTGCCCGCAGCAGGTCGACGAGGCCGTGGCGAGCGGCGTGACCACCCTGATCGGCGGCGGCACCGGGCCCGCGACCGGCACCCTCGCCACGACGTGCACGCCGGGCGTCGAGAACCTCCGCCGCATGCTGCGCGCGACCGATCGGCTCGCGGTCAACATCGGCCTCACCGGGAAGGGCAACTCGCGCAGGCGTGAGGGCCTGGAGGAGCAGCTCCTCGGCGGGGCGATCGGGCTGAAGCTCCACGAGGACTGGGGCACCACGCCGCCCGCGATCCGCGGCTGCCTCGACGCCGCGGCGGACCACGACGTGCAGGTCACGCTCCACACCGACACCCTGAACGAGTCGGGCTTCCTCGAGGACACGCTCGCGGCCATCGCGGGGCGCACCATCCACGCGTACCACGCGGAGGGCGCGGGCGGCGGCCACGCCCCCGACATCATCGCCATCTGCGGGCACGCGAACGTGCTCCCGTCGTCGACGAACCCCACGCGCCCGTACACGGTGAACACGCTCGACGAGCACCTCGACATGCTCATGGTCTGCCACCACCTGAAGCGCGGCGTCCCCGAGGACATCGCGTTCGCGGAGAGCCGCATCCGCCGGGAGACCATCGCCGCCGAAGATATCCTCCATGATCTCGGGGCGATAAGCATCATGGCGAGCGACAGCCAGGCGATGGGGCGCGTCGGCGAGGTCATCACGCGCACCGTGCAGACCGCGGCGAAGATGAAGGCCGTGCGTGGTCGGCTCGAGGGCGAGACCGGCGAGAACGACAACCTACGGCTCCGGCGGTACCTGGCGAAGGTCACGATCAACCCGGCCATCGCGCACGGCGTCTCGGCGCACGTCGGCAGCGTCGAGGCGGGCAAGCTCGCCGATCTCGTGCTGTGGAAGCCCGGCTTCTTCGGCCTCCGGCCCGAGGTGGTGGTGAAGGCCGGTTTCATCGCGTTCGCGCAGATGGGCGACGCGAACGCGAGCATCCCGACGCCGCAGCCGCGCTTCACGCGCCCCATGTTCGGCGCGCTCGATCCGGCGGCCTCGGCGCTCGTGTTCGTGTCGGCGGCCGCGCTCGCGGCCGGGGTGCCGCGCGCCCTCGGGCTGACCAAGCCGGCCCACGCGGTCGTCGGGTGCCGCGCCCTCACGAAGGCGGACATGGTGCTCAACGAGGCGCTGCCAGACGTCACGGTGAACCCCGAGACCTACGAGGTGCGCGCAGACGGCGCGCTCCTCACCTGCGACCCCGCGTCGACCCTGCCCCTCGCCCAGCGCTACTCGCTCTTCTGACCGCCTCGAGGCCCCACGCACCGGAGATCCCCCATGAGCCCGTCGCCCTTCCGCCTCCTCGCCCTCGCCGACTCCGCGTTCCCCGCGGGCGGCTTCGCCCACTCGTACGGCCTCGAGGCGCACGCCTCGCACGGCGCGGTGCGGTCGGCGGCCGACGTGGGCCGCTTCGTGGTCGACTCGGTCTGGCAGGCCGCGTGCGCGCAGGGCCCGCTCGTCCGCGGCGGGCACGAGCGCCCGGGCGAGCTCGGCGCGCTCGACCAGCTCGCCGAGATCCGCACGTCGAGCGCCGTCCAGAACCGCGCGAGCCGCACGCAGGGGCGCACATTCTTCGCGACCGCCCGCGGCATCTTCGCCGACGAGCTCGCCTCGCTCTCGGGCGCCGTGCGCGCGCTCGAACATGTGCATCATGCACCTGTCTTTGGCGCCACCCTCGCGGCGCTCGGGCTCGCCCTCGACGAGGCGCTGACGCTCTTTCTGTTCGGGCACGCGCGCGGCGTCCTCTCGGCCGCGGTGCGCCTCGGGCTCGTCGGCCCCCACGAGTCGCAGGGCCTGCTCGACGAGCTCGCGCCGGTCCTCGCCGAGGCGCGCGACGAGGCGCGCGATCGCCCGCTCTCCGAGGCCGCCGCGACGAGCCCGCTGCTCGATCTCCGCGCGGGCCTCCACGACGCGCTCTACTCGCGCCTCTTCCTCTCCTAGGTCCCCATGGCGCATTCGCATTCGCATTCGCATTCGCATTCGCACGAGCACGGGCACTCGCACGAGCACCTGCCCCACCCGGGCTTCTTCCGCGAGCGGCAGCCGCGCCTCGCGCGCGACTTCGCCGAGCGCGCCTTCACCGTGGGCATCGGCGGGCCCGTGGGCTCGGGCAAGACCGCGCTGCTGCTCGCGCTCTGCCGCGAGCTCCGCGACACGGTGCGGCTCGGCGTGGTCACGAACGACATCTTCACGCGGGAGGACGTCGAGTTCCTCCAGCGCAACGAGGCGCTCCCGCCCGAGCACCTCGCGGCGGTGGAGACCGGCGGGTGCCCGCACGCCGCGATCCGCGAGGACATCAGCCACAACCTCGACGCGCTGCTCGGCCTCATGGCCGCCGTGCAGCCCGAGCTCCTCTTCGTGGAGTCGGGCGGCGACAACCTGGCCGCGCAGTACAGCCGCGAGCTCGTCGACTACACCGTGTACGTCATCGACGTGTCGGGCGGCGACAAGGTGCCTCGCAAGGGCGGCCCGGGCATCACGCAGAGCGATCTGCTCGTCGTGAACAAGATCGACCTCGCGCCGCACGTCGGCGCGAGCCTCGAGGTCATGCGCCGAGACGCCGACCGCATGCGCGAGGGCGGCCCGACCGTGTTCGCGCGCGCGCGCGACGGGCACGGCCTCGGGCCGATCGTCGAGGCCGTGTTCTCCGCGTGGGCCGACGCCGTCGGGGCCGACGCGACGCGCGCCATCGAGCGGCACGCGCGTCGCTGAGCGCTACTTCTTCTTCGCGGTGCCCGCGTCCTTCTTGACGCCCGCGTCCTTCGCGCCCGCGTCCGGCTCGCCGCCGATCGCCAGGAGCTCGACGTCGAACTTCAGCCCCGCGCCCGGCGGGATGGTGGGCGGCGAGCCCTTGTCGCCGTAGCCGAGCGCCGAGGGGATGACGAGCTTGCGCTTGCCCCCGACCTTCATGCCCACCACGCCCTGGTCCCAGCCCTTGATGACCATGCCCTGGCCGAGCTTGAACTTGAAGGGATCGCCGCGATCGCGCGACGAGTCGAACTTCTTCCCGTCCATCAGGGTGCCTGTATAGTGCACGGAGACCTCGTCGCCGGTCTTCGCCTCTTGGCCCTGGCCGACCACCTCGTCCTGCACGTCGAGCTTGTCGGGCCCGGGCGGCAGCGGCTTCGCCACGGCGGGCTTGTAGTCTTCCTTCGGCTCCTCGACGCTCTTCGAGCAGGCGGTAAGCGAGACGGCGGCGACGGCGGAGGCGGCGAGCGCGGCGAACGCGACGGAGACACGGCGGTGGTTCATGGAGGGCCCTTTTACGCCGGACGGGCCGCCGCGGGCAACGCGTTCACGGTGGAGCGGGGCGACCGGGGGCTCACGGCGCGGGGGGGCCGTCGAGGCGCGCCCCGACCGCGGCCGCCACGAGCGCGAGCAGCGAGTCGACCTGGGGCGAGGTCGCCGGCAGGCGCACCTGCACCTCGGCGCCGCTCGCGCGCACCTCGAGCGACGAGAGCAGCCCCCGCAGCGCGAGCCTCAGGACGAGGGAGCGCGAGGCCTCCTCGGCCCGCGCGGTGAGGCGCGCCGCGACCGCGAGGGCCGCGGCCGGATCGGCGGCCTCGCCCGTCGCCCGGAGCTCGGCGGTGCCCACCGTCGAGGCGCGCAGCTCGGCGCGGAGGAGGCGGAGCTCGGCGACGAGATCGCGCGCCCAGGGGAGGCGCCGGGCCGGCTCGTCGAGCACGAGCC
>DAORJJ010000519.1:0-5016 GCA_035439005.1 Polyangiaceae bacterium
ACCCGCGGCCGACGCCCCGGGCACCGGGGCGCCATGAGCGACAGCGACGAGCTCACCCACGTCGAGCCCGAGGCCGACGTGCACATGACCATCTGGGAGCACGTCGCCGAGTTCCGCTCGCGCGTCATCAAGGCGGCCCTGGGCACGCTGTTCGGCGCGTCGATCTGCTGGGCCTACAAGGAGCGCCTGCTCTTCCTGCTCGAGCGGCCGTACTACAAGGTCTGGGCCGAGCACTTCCCGGGCACCAAGCTCGAGCTCCAGACCCTCGCGCCGGCCGACGCATTTGTAAACTACATGCAGCTCGCCATGACCGGCGGCGTGCTCATCGGCGCGCCGGTCATCTTCTACCAGCTCTGGGCGTTCGTGAGCCCGGGCCTCTACGCGAAGGAGAAGCGGTACATCGTGCCGTTCGTCTTCTTCTCCACCGGGCTCTTCCTGTCGGGCGTGGCGTTCGCGTACTTCGTCGCCTTCCCGTTCACGTTCAACTACTTCTTCTCGCTCCTGGGCCAGGTCGACGACGGCGGCAACATGCTGCTCGTGTCGCGCCCAACCATGGAATATTACTTGGATTTCACGACCCGAATGCTGCTCGCGTTCGGCTTCGTGTTCGAGCTGCCGCTCTTCATCACGTTCCTCGCGATCGCGGGCATCGTGACGCCGCAGCAGCTCGTCAAGTTCAGCCGGTGGGCGATCCTCTGCTCGTTCATCCTCGGCGCGATCGTCACCCCGGGCCCCGAGGTGACGAGCCAAATCGCCGTGAGCGGCGCCCTGTGCGCTCTGTATTTCATCTCGGTGGGCGTGGCGTTCCTCGTGGCGCCGAAGCCGCGCGAGGACGACGCCAAGGAGAAGACATGAACATGCAAGCGAGCCGCAGGCGAGCGGCGTGCCTATGCCACGCGACCGAACGGAGCACGGCATGACGCACGCGCGCACCACCATCGACTGCGAGGCCCGGGCGTCCGGGTTCGCGGCCGCTTACCTGCGCACCGCGGGCGACGAGTGCGCGTTCGTCGAGTGCTACACGAACGCCGCGGTGCCCACGCTGCTGGCGGCCCTCGCGGACGCCGGACGGCGCCCGGAGGACGTGCGCTACGTCGTGGTCACGCACGCGCACCTCGACCACGCGGGCGGCGCGAGCGGCCTCATGGCGGCATGCCCGAACGCGACGCTCCTCGCGCACCCGCGGGCGGCGCGGCACCTCATCGATCCGTCGAAGCTCGTGGCGAGCGCGAAGCAGGTGTACGGCGAGGCGCGCTTCGCGGAGCTCTACGGCGTGATCGCGCCCATCCCCGAGGCGCGCGTGCGCGTCATGGAGGACGGCGCGACCTTCACGCTCGGGGACGCGACGCTCACCACGCTCCACACCGCGGGCCACGCGAAGCACCACTTCGTCGTGCACGATCCCGCCACGGGCACGGTGTACACGGGCGACACCTTCGGCCTCGTGTACCCACACCTCCAGCGCGCCGGCACCTTCGCGTTCGCCTCCACGACGCCCACCGACTTCGACGCCGCGGAGGCGCTGAAGAGCCTCGACCGGGTGCTCGCGCTCGGCGAGCCCACTGTGTGCCCGACCCACTACGGCGAGGCCCGCGACGTGCGCCGCATCGCCGACCAGGTGCGCCGCTTCGTCGAGCTCTCCGAGGGGTGGGTCGTCGAGGCCGCCGCGAGCGACGCCCCGATCGACGCGCTCACCCGGAGCCTGGAGGCGCGCGTGCGCGAGGGGCTCGACGCCGCGGCGCGCGAGGTGGGGCTCGCGCTCGGCCCGAGCGACTGGGCGGCCCTCGAGCTCGACGTCACGCTGAACGCCCAGGGCCTCGCGTTCGTGGCCCAGAAGCGCCGCGCGGCCTGAGCTTCGGCGCCTACGCTGGGCATCGCGCTCGGCTCATACGGGAGCGCCAGGAGGCGCCCAAGGCGGGCGCGACGGTCACTGCGGGAGCATGAAGTCGCGCACCACAGCCATGTGCTGAAGGGGCGAGTCGCTGTCGGTGAGCTCCACCGGAGCGACGTCGGTGAGCGGCGTGAACACGCGTGAGTCGAAGACGAGCCCGCCCGCGAAGGACGCGCCGCCGATCTTTACGGGTACCTTGCATGGATCAAGCCCGCTCGACGCGAGGATCCAGTCGTAGGGTCGCGATCTTGGGGTGTTGGTGTTCCCGTTGCCCGCTTGGTCCACGGGGTAGGCGCCTGTGGTGACCAGCGCCTGCCCGAGGACGGCCAGGGTCGACTCGGTGCGACTCGTGGTGTTGAAGTCGCCGCCGAGCAGCACGTGCGCGCCCGCTGGCAGCCGCTCCACGAGGTCGACGAGCGTCCGAGCTTGTCGCTCGCGATCGCCGAAGCTCGTCGTGAGCAGGTGCACGCTGATCGCGTAGAGGTCCGCCGCGCCGGGAATGTCGATGCGCGCCCACACGAAGGTGCGATTGGCCACGTCTGGGTCGATCCACTCCCCCGAGTCGACAATGGGAAACCGTGACACGACCGCGTTGGGGATATCCACCGAGCTCGTGATACGCCCGCGCACGTACGCGTAGGCCGGCCCGAACGCGGCGTCCACGAAGGCGCGCTGCGCGGTCGCCGAGTTGTCGCCGTAGCGGACCTCCTGGAGGAGCGCCACGTCGGGGTGAAGTCCGCGCAGAATGCGCACGCCGCGGGCGTCGTCGTAGGTGCCTCCGGCCCCGGAGAGGTTCCCCGCCACCACGCGGACCTGCTCGGCGCCACACGTCACCGGGCCCGCCTCGATCGCGGCCTCCGGGGCGGAGTCTCGCACATCGGGCGCAACATCCGCGCCGGCGTCTCGGGTTGGCTCGGCGTCCGCGACGTCGCCGTCCGGCCCCGCGACAATGCCGGCGTCGGTCGACGGTGGGGTCGTCGAACCGCAAGCGATCCCTGCGAGCACGAGGGTGAAGAGGACGGCCGAAGGGAGGCGCTTGGGCAGCACGAGGACAACGGAGGGTGTCAAGGCGGTGGTCCGACTTTCATGGTGAGACCGGCGTGGCGCAGGGGCGACCTGGGCGGTCCGCTTGGTTCGCGTTTCGTGATTTCCGAGAGCCGATCCGATGGCACGAGGGGGCCACGCGCGGCGCTCCGAGTCCAGGCCCCCCGAACCCCGTGCGACGAACGTCACGGGTCCTCGCTCGGCTGGAGGCGCGCGCCGAACGCGAGCATCCCCACGGCGACAGCGCCCGCGACGAGACCAAGCGCCGCGACGAGCACGGCCATCAAGGGGCTCTCCGACGCGCTCGAGAGGGGCAGCGCCCGCTGCACGAACCCGAACCATGTCGGCACGAGCCCCCACAGCGCGACCGCCAGCGCGCCGAGCCGCCGAGGGGCGCGGGTCGCGAACGCCGCGACCCCGAGCGCCGCGACGAGCGAGTGCCCGAACGCGAGGACGAGCTGCGCCAGCGCGCCGACGGGAGCGAGCGGCACGGCGCGGAGCACGGTGCCGGCCGCGAGCACGCCGAGCCCCACGCCGAAGAGGTGCACCGAGCGCGCGCGCACCGGGGTGGTCACGAGGACCGCGGCGAGGCCGACCGACGCGGCGATGGCCACGAGCGTCTCGAGGCCGCGGAAGAGCGAGCCGCTGGGCATCGCGTGCGGGTAATACGGGAGGGCGGAGACGATCGACACGATCAGGTGCGCCCCCATGAGCGCCGCCAGGAGCCCGGGGTCGAGCGGCGCCGCGCCGACGACCCGCGAGCCGGGTCCGCCGCGGTAGGGATCGCCGGTCGGGCCCGCGGTGAGCTCGAGCCGCTCGTCGGTCTGGAGGTGCGCGCGCGGCCCCATCCAGAGGAGCGCTCCGCACAGCACCGCCGCCACCCCGAACGGCGCGGCCCCGAGCCCAAACCCCCAGGACACGCCGAGGTTCGCGCGCGCCACCGCGAACACGGAAGACGCGAAGGCCACCACGTCGACCAGCGCGTAGCCCGTCGCCGCCGCCGCCGCGACCCGCCGGAACCGAGCGCCCGTCGAGGGGATCGCCTCGAGCATCACGGCGAGCGGCGCGACGCGGAACACGCCCGAGCCGAACGCCACGAGGGCGTAGCCCCACACGCCGACCACCACGCACGCGACGCAGCCCGCCGCCGCCATGAGCGCCCCGATGACGCCCGTGAGCCGTGGGCCCAGGGCGAAGGCGAGCACGCCGCCCACGAGCACGCCGAGCGCCGTGAGGAAGGCTGCGGCCGTGTAGACGCTGGCGAAGGGCACGCCGTCGCGGACCGTGAGCTCGTAGAGCGACGCGCGGGTGCCGTAGTAGGCGAAGCGCTCGGCGCCCATCGCCACGACCGCGAGCGCGAGGGCGCCCAGGGCCCCGCCCGCGAGGGGCGGCGGACCGGACGTACCCAAGGGTCCGCGCGCGTAGCCGTCGCGCGTGTGAGCGGGCGGGGGCTCCGGATACCCTGGCGGCGGCGTGTACTCCATGGGTCCGTCGTAGCCGCAGTCGGCGCCCCCGTCCCGCGCGAATCGCAGCTCAGGCCCGGCGCGCGCCGGAGGGGTAGCCCTTGGGTCGCGTGCCCGAGGCGCCGCTGGTCCACCAGCGGAGGCGGAGCGAGTCGCCGAGCTCGACGGGGCGACGCGGGCGACGCGGGGAAGGCGCGACCTCGCGCCCGCGGAGGAGCCACTCGGGCAGCCACTCGGGCGGCCGCTCGGGCGGCCACTCGGGCAGATCATGGGTGGACTCGAGGGGACCGTGCGCAGGATCGTGGTTCATGCGAGGTCCTTCGCAGGCCCCGTGCCGGCCGCGTGTGTCGTCCATAACCTCGAGATTGCTATGGATTTCGAGATCACGCGGACCTCTCTCGGCGTCCGGGTCGTCCTCGCGTCGTTCCGTGACGCGTCGAGGTCGCGGCCGCCGCGTACAATGCGAACCATGTCCCCCCGGAAGCGCACTGGCCGCCGCCACCACCACTACCGTCACGCGTCACTCGCGGCGCTCACGCTCGCGCTCGCGCTCGGGGCGCTGGGCGCGGGCTGCGCGAAGACCGCGGGCGGCGAGCCGAGCACGCCGGGGGGCGAGGG
>DAORJJ010000520.1:0-5014 GCA_035439005.1 Polyangiaceae bacterium
AGCTCCCGGAGCCGCGCGGCGACGCGCGCGCGCCGCGACGACCCGGTCGGGATCACGCGAACCTCCCGGCGGCGGTCTCCGCGGGCCGGCCGTTCGCCGCGCCGCGCCCGCGCGCGTGGTCGCCCTCCTCGCGCGCCTCCCAGTCCCGCACCTGGAGCGTGCCGTTCGTCGGCACCGCGTCGAGCTTGAGGTTCAGCGAGCCGTCCTGGTTCTCGAAGCCCACGCCGACGCGCACCCAGTACGACTTCTGCCCGCGGTCCACCACCGTGTAGACCGTCTTCATCTTCCGCGCTTGATCCATCGTGCACCTCCTCGGTTCCTGCGTTCCTGCGCCTGGCCGTTCGGCCTGGGGTCGCGAGGTCGCCATTGCGAGCGCGGTGCCAGCGCGCGGGCGGGCCAAAGGGCGGCATTTTTGCGGGGAAGCCGCCCGCCGGGGCCGTCCCGGCCGTCCCGGTGCCCGTCCAGGACGCAGCCGGCTTGCCCGATTCTCAAAAGCGCGTACAAATCCACGGAACCCTTCGGAGAGTCAGATGACCCAGCACGACGAGTCCATGCAGATTGCACGTATCGAAGAGAGCCTCTCGGCCGAGTCCACGGCCTCTCGTCGAGCGTTCCTCGGTGCGGCGGGCGCGGCGGTGCTGGCCCCCAGCGCGCTCGCGCTGCTCGAGCGCGAGGCCCAGGCCGCGGGGGGCGCGAACGAGGCGCGCAGCTTCGCCGCCCAGCCGCCCGCGGGCTTCCGCCCGTTCTCGGCGCCCGGCAAGGTCGTCAAGGTCAGCAAGAAGGACTGCCTCGAGGCGAACCAGCTCTACCCCAAGGCCGACGACGCGAAGGCCATGCTCACGCGCGTCCTCACCGAGCTCACGGGCAAGGCCGACCTCGTCTCCGCGGTGAAGGAGTTCGTGCACCCGCAAGACAAGGTGCTCGTGAAGGTCAACGGCATCGCGCGCCAGAACATGGGCACCAACAAGGAGCTCGTGCTCCCGTTCATCGAGGCGATGATCGCGGCCGGCGTGCCCGCGGCGAGCATCACGGTGCTCGAGCAGTACGGCGGCTTCCTCGCCGGCACGCGCATCACGCCCGCGAACCTGCCGCCGGGCGTCCAGGTGGCCATCCACAACAACGGCAAGATCAAGGGGCCCGACGGCGACAAGGAGAACCCCGCCATGGTCGCCATGCCGGAGCGCCTCATCCCGGGCACCGGCACCCGCACCAAGTTCGTAAAGCCCCTCACCGACGCGACGTGCGCCATCAACTTCGCCCTCGTGAAGGACCACAGCATCTGCGGCTTCACCGGCGCGCTGAAGAACATGACCCACGGGTGCAGCATCAACCCGCACGACTTCCACGTGCACAACGCGAGCCCCCAGATCGCCCTCATGTACGCGCAAGACGTCATCAAGTCGCGCGTGCGGCTCAACATCCTCGACGGCTACAAGGTCATGGCCCACGGCGGCCCCCTGTGGAAGTCGCCGCAGCACGTCAAGCCGCACGAGGCGGTCTACGCCTCCACCGATCCCGTCGCCATCGACGCCATCGGGTGGGAGGTCGTCGAGAAGCTCCGCGCGGAGCTCGGCCTGAAGTCCCTCACCGACGAGAAGCGCGCCCCGTCGTACATCAAGGCGGCCGCGGAGCTCGGCCTAGGCGTGGCCGAGCGGGCGCGTATCTCTCTGAAAGAAGTAACGATTTAGTCGTCTACGAGACGCCAGCGCGTCGCCCTCTCCTCGGCTATCGTGGGGTCCATGCGCGAGAAGTACTCGACGGTGGAGACGTCCAGCTACACGGGGCGCACCTCCATCCCCGACCTGCCTGAGGGCACCGCGTTCCTCGTGGTGCTCTACGGCCCCGACATGGGCAAGCGCATCCAGCTTGGGGGTGAGCCGTTCATCATCGGCCGGGTAGAGCCCGTCGACCTGCTCTTGCCCGAGGACAGCGTCAGCCGAAAGCACGCGCGGCTCTTCTTTCGCGCCGGCCGCCGCTACGTGGAGGACCTCGGGTCCACGAACGGGACGTTCGTCAACGACGCGCCCATCCGCGAGGTGGAGCTGACCAACGGCGCGCAGATCAAGGTCGGGCGCTCCATCTTGAAGTACATGACCGGCGACGACGTGGAGGCCCGCTACCACGAGGAGATCTACCGCCTCATGATGAGCGACGCGCTCACGCAGGCGCGCAACAAGCGCGCCTTCGACGAGGCCCTCCCGCGCGAGATCTCCCGGGCCCAGCGGTACGGGCGCGAGCTGTCGCTCGTCGTGTTCGACATCGATCACTTCAAGCGCATCAACGACACCCACGGGCACGTCGCGGGCGACTCGGTGCTGCAGCAGCTCGGCGCCCTCGTGCGTGGGCGCGTTCGCGAGCACGACACGTTCGCGCGCGTCGGCGGCGAGGAGTTCGCGCTCCTGCTCCCCGAGGTCGACGCGGGGGGCGCGGGCGTCGTGGCCGAGAAGCTGCGCGCGGCGGTCGCGGCCGCCGTCTTCTCCGCGCGGGAGGTGCAGTTCTCGGTCACCGTCAGCGCCGGCTGCGCCACGTGGAAGCTCGGGTGTTCGGCGGAGGAGCTCTACGAGCGCGCGGACAAGGCCCTCTACGCGGCCAAGCAGGGCGGCCGCAATCGCGTCGTCGCGGCGCCATGAGGGGGGCTCGGATCGCGCTCACGGCGCTCACCCTGTTCACGCTGTCGAGCGCTCTCTTCGCGTGCCGCAAGCGCGGCCCGCAGGTCCAAGCCGACGCTGGCGTCGGCGCGCTGCGCGTGAAGGTCGCCTCGTCGGCGGTTCCGACCGACACGGCCGCTGCGCGCGGGAAGGTCGCCGAGCCCGCCGCCCCCACCGTGGACGATCCGCAGGCCTCGTTCATCGACAACCGGGTCGCGCGCGCCGTCGCCGGCACCCACGAGATCGTGGCTCTGCGCGTGTGGAAGTGCGGCCCGTCGTGCACCTGCCCGCCGCCGTGCGTGCAGGCGAGCGCCGAGGGCGAGCCGTCGCGCTGGCTCGACGTCCGCGGCGCCGACGGAGACCCCGCGGCGCTGCCCGACTGGGCCTCGGCGGACGTCACCGGGAGGTTCACGGGTCGCACGCGTGTCGTCCCCGCCCCCGAGCCAGGGCAGCCTTCTATCGTCCTGCCCGAGCTTCGCCTCGTGGGCGAGCCAGTCGTCGCGGCCACCGGCCCATCTCCCGAGGTCGGGGCGCGCGCGCGGGTCGTGCTCGAGGGCGCGGCGGCGAACAAGGACGTGAGCGCCATCCACGACGAGCGGCCGTTCCTGGTGATCGCCGGCGCCTTCCCCCTCGCGGAGCCGACCTCCGACGCCGAGGCCGGGCGGCTCTTCGTGAAGGTCACGAGCCTCGGCATCTCCGACGCCGAGCGGGTCGACAGCCGCGCGTTCTCGGCGCTCGCGTGCTGCTTCGACCTCGTGGTCGCGGGGCGCTTCGCGGACGCGAAGGCGGCCGCGGCCAGGCAGCGCTTGCTCGCGGCCCGGGGCGTGAAGGCCGCCTACGTCAAGCGAGGGTTCTGAGCGCCCCGCGGGCCGGCCTAGCGCGACAGCGTGATGAGGCAGGTCGGCTCGGCGCTCGTGTGGCACTTGCCGCGCAGCGTGACCGAGCTGCCGTCGTCGGCGATCGACACGAGCTCCTCGGCGGCGCCGAGCGCGTCGGGAGCGATGGGCACTGGGCCCGGCGTGATGAACGCGGCGTCGAACGAGGCGCGCCGGGACGCGACGAGCCGGAGGCTGTCACCGGAGCCCGTCAGGCCGGCCAGCCGGAGCCGGCTCTTCGAGAGGACGAACCCGCCGAGCGCGACGCTGTCGTAGATGGGGCGCCCCGACTCGCACCGGTAGCTGCCGGCGTCGCCCCCGAGGGGACAGAGCAGGATGCGCGTGCCGCCGCCCGCCGAGAGCGTGCCGGCGTAGACCTCGCCACCCGTCCGCACGACGCGGACCACGCCGGCGTTGTCGCCGAACACCGCCGAGGTCGTGTCCTCGAGGGCGAGGAGGAGCCCGCCGCCGCCGAGGGTGAAGAGGGCACGGGCCCGGGAGGTGGTCGGACCGACCGCCTCGCTATACGGGGCGAAGCTCGTGGGCTGACCGGCGCTCGAGAACGAGAACTGCGCCGCCCCACCCACGACGTACGCGCTGTAGAGGCCCGTCACGGTGGTCTCGTCGAGCAGGGCGATGATCCCGAGGGCGTCGTCCTGCGCCATCGCGACCACGGTCCCGGTCACTGGCGCCTCCTTCGCGAAGGCCAGCGGCTTCTCGGGCTCCGCGTCCACGGGCGGCGTCGGCGCGTCGGTGGGAGGCGGCACGGGGCCGTCGGCGGAGGCGTCCGCGACGCCCGCACCGGGGCCCGACGGCGCGAGCGAGAGCCCGCAGCCAATGAAGCAGGCGGTCATCGCGAGTGCCAGCGCTCCCCTCATGGGGGCAGCCTAGCACGAACCCGCGCTCTACGGCTTCGGCTCTGGGGCGCGCGGGGGCTCGACGGGCTTGGGCGTGGGCGTCGCGGGCGCGGGCGTCGCGGGCGTCGCGCCTGGCGCGCCGGCCTCGGGTGGGAGGAAGTCGCCCTTCGGGAAGTCGACCTCGAAGGTGAACGCGCCGCCCGCGCCGGGGGTCATCTTGTGGGTCGGGGTCGACGCCGCGCGCAGCATGACGACGAGGTGGAGATCCCCGCCCTTCGGCACGAGGCGCGCCGCCATCACCGGCGTGTTGAAGTGGACGGTGACGAGCGCGTTCGTGTCGTTCCGGTGGGCGATCCTGGCGCCCTTCAGCACGTAGGTGACGCTGCCTGCGGCCGCGTGCTCCTCCACGGGCACCGAAGCGCTCAGCCGCAGCGACAGGCGCGAGGCCCCGCCCTCGGGCGCCACGAAGCTGGGGAAGGAGGCGACGGGACCGGTCTTGTGGTGGACCGCGGCGCGGCCGACGCGTCCCTTTCGGGCAGGCGCGTCGCTGTACCCGTAGCCCGCCGCCGAGCGCGCGGCCTTCGCCGGGGGCGCCGCGGGATCGGCCGCCGCGCTGCCCGCGGAGGGCGAGGCC
>DAORJJ010000521.1:0-5013 GCA_035439005.1 Polyangiaceae bacterium
ACGAAGAGCCCGACTGCCGTACGCCACCGCATCCCCCGCTGGTAGCCGATGCCGGCGGGGCGAGTGAAGTTTGTGCCGCGTCGCGCGCCCTGCGGAGCGGCTCGGCGACGCCCAGCTTGTGAGAGGTGGCTCGAGTCGACTACGCTCTCGAATGCATACGACCAAGCGACAGCTGCTCGAGGCTGGCCTGAAGATGCTGCTCGAGCGCGGCTACAACGACCTGGGTGTCCAGGCGCTGCTCGAGGTGACCGGGATCCCGAAGGGCTCTTTTTACCACCACTTCGCGAGCAAAGAGGACTTCGCGCTCCAGGCGGTGGACCTCTACATGGCGGCGGTCCACCAGGGCCTCGAAGCCTGCCTCGCCGACGACGGCAGGCCGCCGCTCCAGCGCGTGCGGAGCTTCTTCGAGGCCACGCGCGACAGCTACCGCAGCGACGGCTACCTCGGGTGCATGCTGGGCGGCCTGGGCCAGGAGCTCGCCGGCGTGAGCGCCACCTTCCGCGAGAAGATCGACGGGTGCCTGACGACCATCGGAGAGAGCCTCGCGGCGTGCCTCACCGAGGCGGAGGCGCGCGGCGAGCTGCCCGCGGGCGCCGATCCCCGGAGCCTGGCGATGCTGCTCGTGAACTGCTGGGAGGGCGCCGCGCTGCGGAGCCGGCTTCAGCGCAGCCCTGCGCCCCTCGACGAAATGCTCGCGTTCTACTTCCAGGTGGCCGTTCGACGCTGAGCGATTCCCGGTGGACATAGACCGATCGGTCTAGTACCTGTAGGGGTATAGACCGTTCGGTCTATACCCAAGCATCCCACCGGAGGAGACAACCATGAAGACTCTCTATGAACGCCTCGGGCGCACCGAAGGCATCCGCGCGCTGGTCGAGACCGTCGCCACGAACCACCTGGCGAACCCCGCCATCGCGAAGCGCTTCATGCCCTTGACCCAAGATCCCGAGCGCCTGGCGACCGCGCTTGGGCACCTCTCCACCTTCCTGGAGGCCGGCGCGGGCGGCCCCGCGAAGTACACCGGCAAGGACATGGTCGCCGCCCACCGCGGCATGAACATCAGCGGCGAGGAGTACCTCGCGGCGATGGACGACATCATGGGCGCGCTCGCCACCCACGGCATCGACGAGGCGACCAAGAAAGACGTGCTCTTCATGCTCTACGAGCTGAAGCCCACCGTCGCGCGACTCTAGTTCAGGCCGGCCGCGAGGCGCCTTGGCGCGCGCGAGCGCGGCGGCGCGCCTCGGGTCTCCACGGCGCCTCCGCCGAGGTCGCCGTAAGGGCCCAGCCCTCGGCGCGACAGAGGGCGCGGAGGCCCTCCAACGTGAAGCGCTCCGCCGAGCTTCGCCCGCGGAGCGCCTGTCCTCCCTGCGTTCCTCCGCCGTGGAGCGGAGGCGACCCCCAGTGTGCCTACTGCGTGGGCCTGAGGCCCTGGATCTCGTCGAGGCGCACGAAGGTGTACCCCTCGGCCTTCATCTTCGGCACGAGGTACTTCACCATGAGCTGGGTCTTGGCGTGGATGTCGTGCAAGAGCACGATGCCCTTCTTCTTCGCCTTCATCTCCGCCATGTAGCGGTCGCCGCACGCCTCGGGGGAGAGCTTGTACTTCGAGCCCCAGCAGGCCCAGTCGGCGCCGAAGCCACCGGCCATGTCGCCGCCGATGTCCCAGTAGATGTTGCCGACGTATTTCTTCGTGCGATCGCTGCCGTTCAGGGCGGTCTGCACGCCGGTGCTCCAGCTGCCGCCCGAGGTGCGCACGAAGAACGGCGCGCCCGGCGCGACGTGCGGGGCGATGAGCACGTCGGTCTTGCCGATCTCGTCGACCATCTGCGAGGGGGCGAGGCGGGCGAACGAGGGGTTGATGGGGTGCGTGTAGGTGTGGTTCGCGATGAGGTGGCCCATCGCCGCGATCTTGGCGGGGGCGGCGCGCTGCGCCTCGGAGGCGACGATCGCGTTGCCCGTCATGAAGAACGTGGACGGGATGCCCTGGTCCTTCAGCCACTGCGCGAACTCGACCGAGCTGGCGCGGGGGCCGTCGTCGAAGGTGAGCGCGAACTGCTTGTCGGCCATCTTGTCGACGCCGCGGAGGTTGTTCTTCTCGGTGAGCGCCTCCTCGGAGTTCGACTCGCCGACGACGTCGAGCTCCGCGCCGGGGTCTTCGGTCGACGGGTCGGAGGGGGCCTCCGCCGAGCACGCGGCGACGGTGAGGGCGGCGAGGGCCAACGGAGCGACGACATACCAGCGCTTCGACATGGAGACTCCTTCGGGGAATAGACCCGCTAGCTGTGCCATTCTTGCAGGCGAATTCAAGCGCAATCAAGCGGGCGACAGCTCGGGAGACGTCGACGCGACGGATAGGCCCGCCGACGCCGCCGGTTGACGCTACGCTCCTACGCGGAGGCTGAGATGACCCGATCAGGCACGGCGCGGGCGACGAGGCGAGGCTGAGCGTGGCCGTCCCCAAGCCGTTTCAGTCGCTGGGCGCGCTGCGAAACCTGAACGTCGCGGCGGTCGGGCTCGCGCTGGCCGCCGTCACGGCGGGGATCTTCGGCCTCATCGTCGCGGACTCGGGCCAGTTCGGGCTCTCCACCTTCGTGACGGGCATGCCGACGCTGGTCATCGGCGCCGTGTGGGCCTCCTTGCTCCGGTGGCGCAAGACCATCGGCCGCTCCAACTTCCGCTGGGGGTGGCTCCTGTCGGTGCCGCTGGCGATGCTGAACGGCGGCCTCGCCGCGGGCATCTTGCTGGGCTGGAACGAGGGGCTGGCCGGGTTCGCCATGGGCTTCGCCCTCGGCTGCACCTTCGGCGCCTTCGCGTGGATCCCGGCGATGCTCGCCACGCTCGTCGCCTTCGGCGTCCCCATCGCGTGGTCGCAGTCCCTCGCCCGCAAGGGGCTGGCCGGCGAAGAGCGCGGCGAGTGGATCGTGGGCCTCTCGTGCGTGGCGCTCTCCCTCTTTGGGCTCGTGGTGGCGCTCGCGGGCGGGCAGGCCTCCGCGGCCTCCGGGCACACGCTGACGCACTGGGAGGGGATCCTCGAGCCGGTGGGGCGGTGGCTCCTCATCGCCCTGTCCGGGCTCGGGGCGGCCGCGGGCGGGGCCGCCACGGTCTTGGCCCGGCGCCGCGAGGCCGCGAGGCGCAGGTTCGTCGCGGAGGCCGAAGAGGGCCAGGTGCCGGGCTACCGCGTCGACGCGAGCCCCGAGGGCAAAGTCTTGGTCCGCGTCACCTCGCACGGCGAGGGCTACCGCGTGAGCGACTTCCGGGAGGAGGTCTTCGCGCTCGACGACGAGGGGCAGGCCACGAGAGCGCTGGCGCTCGAGTCGCCCCGCCGGTGAGAGGCGAGGCGCGGGCGCGGGCCCTCACGGCGCCGCGGCGCTCCCCACCAGCGCGGCGAGCTCGGCGCGGATGCGGTCGAGCGCGGTCTGCTCGGGGAGGCGCGCGAACCCGAGGGTGATGTCTTGCGGCTCCACCGAGTCGGTGAACACGCGCATCGTGACCTGACCGGGGCCGCCGGCCCGCGCGGGCGCGCCGGTGCGGTAGTCCTCCCCCGTCCATAGCTGGGCCCCGTTGACGAAATGGCGAGGGAGCGCCGGCGTGAGCGGCGCGAGCTCCCACACCTCGCGCCGCGCGGCGGTGAGCGCCCGGAGGCCCTCGCGGAGGCCGTGGCAGAGGCCCGGGAGCCGCTCGCGAGCGGTGCGCTGCCAGGCCAAGCGCTGCGCGTCCCACGGCTCGGGCAGGTACGCGCTCGTGGCGCGCGCACGATAGGAATAGGTCTCACCTTTTCCAGAGAGGTCGTCGGGGCGCACGCCGGCGGGCGGGCGCAGGACGACGTCGCGGTTCGGGAGCTCGTTGTGCAGCGAGGTGCGTCGCCCCGCGCGGCCCGGATCGATGGCGCCGCGCGCGCGCTCCGGCGGCACGGAGGCGCCGAGCGGCCCGAGCGACGTGTCCCAGCCGAGCGTGGCGTCGAGCACCCCGTCGGCCTGGCAGAAGAGCGTGTGGTCGAACCGCGCGCGCGCTGGCACGTCGCCGTCGTGCACGTGCAGCGTGGGGAAGAAGAGCGCCTCGGGCTCCCGGCGCGGGAACGTGAACGCCATCGGGTGAAGGGTCTGTCGCGTGACCCTTCGAAAGAAGCCCGCGCGGCGAGGCTTGAGCTGGAACACCGCGAAGCCCCAGTCCGCGTAGCCCTCGAGGTGGGCCCACACCGCGTCGGAGAGACGAAAGCGCGGATCGAGCCGGGAGAAGTCGGCGCGGCGAGGCACGAACGAGGCCTCGAACGAGCCCACGTCCACGACCGCCAGGGGCGGGCGCACGGCGGGCGCCGAGCGCGAGAGGCCTCCCTTCGCCTGCGCGACGGTGCTCCAGTCCGGCGGGAACGCCGCCTCGAGGTCGGTGAAGAGCGAGGCGTAGCCCGAGAGGTCGACGAAGCTCACGGCGTCGTCGCTGGGCGACGGCGGCACCGGCAAGGGCAGCACCATCGCGAGCTCCTCGTCGAGCTCGACGCTCATCGCGTAGACCAGCCACTGGCGCGCGTCGCCCGGGCCCGCGGCGCGCGCGAAGATGCGCGTGGCGCCGACGAACCGGACCGGGCGCGAGAAGCAGCACATCGCCGTCAGCATAGCGCGAGGGCGAGCGCGCGCCTCCAGCCGTGAGCCGCCGACGACCGTCAGTTCGAGAAGACGATCGGGATGCGCAGGCTCCCGCCCCCGTGCCCCGAAGGCAGCCGCAGCCCGCGAAACGCCGAGACGACGCACGCCGACATCGGCGCGGGCACGGTCGTGCTCACCACGGTGACCCGGACGCTGCCGTCATCGCCTACCTCGAGCTCGACGGCGAGCCTGCCGGTGAGCGCCGGGGACCCCTCGCGGGCGTGGGCGTAGCACGCCCGAAGGCGCGGCTGCACGCGACGGACGCCGACGCGCAGCGCGTCCTGATCCTCGTCGGTAAAGGGCCGGAGCACGGGCTCCGGCCGCACCACCTGGACGGGCGCGTCGTCGCCCCCCGGGGGCCCGGTGCGGG
>DAORJJ010000522.1:0-5013 GCA_035439005.1 Polyangiaceae bacterium
CGCCCAGCGCTGACGCCGGGGCTGGCCTCTGCCGCGGCTACACGAGCTCCCGCGCGGCGAGCGGGACGCGCTGGGAGACCGGGCGGTGCTCGATCGCCTCCGGCAGCAGGATGCGCGAGCCCTCGGCCTTCATCGGGTGGGTCATGAGGCGCGCGCCTCGGTCGTAGGCGAAATACGACCAGGCCCAGGTGAAGAGCACGACGCTGCGGCTGCGGAAGCCGACCAAATAGATAAGATGAATAAAGAGCCACGCGAGCCACGCGAGGAAGCCGGAGAGCTCGAGCCCCATGGCCCGCGCGATGGCGCGTGAGCGCCCGATGGTGGCCATGGTGCCCTTGTCGACGTACCGGAAGGGCTTCAGCGCCACGCCGTCGCGCTCGGCGAGGATGAGCCGCGCGACGTGCCGCGCCTGCTGCATCGCGACCGGTGAGAGCCCAGGGAGCGGCGCGCCGTCCTGCTCCATGTGGGCCATGTCCCCGATCGCGAACGCGCTCGGGTGGTCCGGGATGCGCCCGTGCTCGTCGACCCGCACGCGCCCCTGGCGATCGAGCGGGACGCCGAGCGAGGCCGCGAGCGAGGTCCCCTGGACGCCCGCGCCCCACACGACCGTGCTCGCCTCGATGCGGCCCCGCTCGCCGCGCCCGAGGCCGGGCAGGGCGTCCTCGGACGCGCTCTCCCAGGCGATGCCGTGGGGATCGATGCTCGTCACCCGCGTGAGCGTGCGCACCTCCACGCCGAGCTCGCCGAGCTGCTCGGCCGCGCTGGCGGAGAGCGCCTCCGAGAAGCTCGAGAGGACGCGGGGGCCCGCCTCGACGAGGATCACCTTCGCGTCGCGCGGGTTGATCGAGCGGAAGTCGTCGTTCAGCACGTGCCGCGCGAGCTCCGACACGGCGCCGGCGAGCTCCACCCCCGTGGGGCCGCCGCCGATCACGACGAACGTGAGCAGCCTCGCGCGCGCCGCCGGCTCGGTCTCGCGCTCGGCGCGCTCGAAGGCGAAGAGCACGCGGTGGCGGATCTCGAGGGCGTCCTCGAGCGACTTCAGGCCCGGGGCGACCGCCGCCCACTCGTCGTGGCCGAAGTAGCTCGTCTTGGCGCCGACCGCGAGCACGAGCCGGTCGTACGCGATGGCCTCGCCGTCGAGGAACACCTGCTTCTCCGCGAGGTCGATGCGGCTCACCTCGCCGAGCAGCACCCGCGCGTTCTTCTGCCGCGCGAGGACGCCGCGGATCGGCGCCGCGATCTCGGCCGGGCTGAGCCCCGCCATCGCGACCTGGTAGAGCAGCGGCTGGAAGAGGTGGTGGTTCTGCCGGTCGATCACGGTCACCTTGACCCGCTCGCCCGCGAGCTCCTGCGCGGTCGTGAGCCCCCCGAACCCGGCCCCTACGATGACTACGTGCGGCGTGTCGCTCATGCGCCGCTTGTAGGACCTTTGGCGCGCACCGCCCAGAGGGACGACGCTGGCCGTCCGCGCGTGTGCCGTCGAGTGACTCCCAGCGGGGCCCGGCGAGGTCGCGGTATAGTCGCGCCATGAAGCGACGAATCGGCGCAAGCGTCGGCCTCGTGTCTCTGTCGGTCGCGCTCGTCCTCGCCGAGGTCCTCGGCGCGTGTGGCGAGACGGCGCGCACCGCGGTCGACGCGGGCGCCGTCGACGCCGCGCCGACCGACGCGGGGCTCCCCCCGAGCGACGCCGACGCTGACGCGGCGCCGACGAGCGTCGACCCGTGCGGCCTCGCGTCGGGGGCATCGGCCACCGCGCCGTGGCCGATGCTCGGCGGCTGCGCGGCGCGCCCGGGCTCGCGCAAGGACGCGCGCGCCCCCTCGGGCCCCGCCGTCGGCTTCGCGTCGGACGCCTCGTCGGTGGGCGCGACCGCTCCCGTCGTAGGCGAGGGCGGCGCCGTCGTGGTCGGCACCGCCGACGGTCGGCTGCTCGCGTTCACCGCGTCGGGCTCCCCCCTGTGGTCGACCTCGACGGGTGGGCCCGTGGCGGCCGCGCCCGTCATCCTCGCCAATGGCGACGTCGCCTACGCGAGCGCCGCGGGCAAGCTCGGGCGGGTCCGCGCGGCCGACGGGGTGGCTGGCCCCTCCGCCGCCGGCGCGGCTGGCCCCACGGCCCTCCTCCCCCTCGCCGACGGGACGCTCGCGTACACCGCCCTCGATGGAAAGATGCATGTTGCATCTGTCACGGATCTCGCAGAGGTCGAGGCCGTCGACGTAGACAGCACGCAGGCGCTCACGCTCGGCCCCGACGGCGCGGTGCTCGCGGCCGGGCGGGACGGGTCGCTCCGGAAGGTCGTCCGAGGTCGCGCCCCCGAGGTCTGGTTCCGCGCGCCCTCGGCGCTGGTCTCCTCGGCGGCCGTGTCCCCGTTCGGCGAGGTGTTCGTCGCGTCGGCGGCGGGGCGGCTCCACGCGGTCGGCGCCGACGGCGCGGAGCGGTGGTCGGCCCCGCTCGACGGCGCCTCCGTTGGCGCGCCCGCCGTCGCCCCCGACGGCACCGTCTACGTCGCGACCTCGACGGGCAAGGTGCGGGGGTTCGGCCGCGACGGCGCGGAGGTGTTCGCGTTCGAGCCGCTCGGCCTCGCCCAGCCGCCGATCGTCGCCGGCGGCGGCACCGTGCTCTTCGGCGCCGAAGACACGAAGCTCTACGCGGTGTTGCCCTCCGGCCGCCTGCTCTTCGCCGCGTCGGTGCGCGCGCGCGCGACCTCGCCGGCGGCGCTCGGGAGCAACGGCGCGGTGTACCTCGCGACGGAGAGCGGCGTCGTGAGCGTCGGCCCCTGAGCCGCGGCGGCTACAGGCCGAGCGCGCGGAGGTCGAGCGTGGCGTCGCCGGTCGCGCCGATCGGCGGGCACCAGTAGTAGCCGCCGGTCACCGGCCGCGTGAACCGGAAGAGCGCGTCCGGGACGCCGTCTTCTTGGCCGACCATGCGCGCGAGCACGCGCTCGAACGGGTCCAGCGTGGCGCCGTACGCCACGAACACGAGCCCGCTCTCGGCCACGGTGCCCCACGGCATCGAGCGCCGCACCATGAAGGCGGGCGGGTCGAACGTCTCTTGCGCGGCGCGCTTGACGTGCGCCGCGTCGGGCGCGTCCGCGAGCTCCTCGTTCGTGCGCGCGTCGCGGCCGATCACGTGATCGCGCTCGGCCGGGGCGAGGCGCTCGAAGCCGGTGAGATCGTGAACCCACCGCTGCACCGCGACGAAGCTCCCTCCGTCGAGGCCGGGCCCCGCGCCGTCGGTGAGCGCTGCGGTGACGGCGGCGTGCCCGACCGGGTTCTCCGTGCCGTCCTGGTAGCCCGTGAGGTCGCGGCCGCCCGCGTGTTCGAACGCCAGGGTCTCCTCGTGGAGGGGCAGCGCGTCACCGAGCAGCGCCGCGAGCCGGCGGGCGGCGTGCAGCGTCGCGCCCGCGTCGTCGCCTCCGAAGAACGCGAACAGCGCGCCTTGCGTGGACGGCACGCGCACGGCGGCGTCGAGCGCCCGGAACGGGCGGAGCCCTGGCACCGCGCCGGCGAGCGCCGCGCCGAGCCCGATCACGCAGCCAGGTGCGTGTCTGGCCGCCGCGAGCCGCGCGAGGGCCGGCCGCGGGTCGGCGCCGGGCGCGAGGCCGAAGGTCAGAAACCGGCCAGTGCGCGGCGTGGGCGCGAGGATCGCGGGCTGAGGCGTGGCGTGCAGGGTCATCGCTGCCGCAGTATACCCGGGGCGTCCCGCACGCACGCGCGGCCCTGCTATGCTGGCGCGCGATGTCGTCCCCGTCACCGCTCGCGAACCTGGAAGTGAGGCCCGAAGGGGCGAACGAAGGTCGATGGCGAGCCCGAGCCGAAGGCGAGGTGTCGCCATGAACTTGGCCCCGTCCCCCGCGCTCGGTTCGTACGCCGACGGCTTCGCGCCGCTCGCGGAGGCGTTCGCGACGCACCTCCGGGACGGCGACGAGATCGGCGCCGGGCTGACCGTGTACCACCACGGCGAGTGCGTCGCCGACCTGTGGGGAGGCCTCGCCCACGCGGGCCGCGGCGCGCCCTGGCAGCGCGACACGCGCGCGGTCGTGTTCTCGGTCACGAAGGGCCTCACCGCCATGGCGCTCGCGCTCCTCGCCGATCGCGGCAAGCTCGAGTGGGACGCGCCGGTCGCCACCTACTGGCCCGGCTTCGCCCGCGCGGGGAAGGAGAGCGTCACGTGCCGCACCCTGTTCAACCACCGCGCGGGGCTCGCCGGACTCGACACGAAGCTCACCCTCGACGACTGCGTGCTCCCGGAGCGCGCCGCGTTCCTGGTGGACGTCCTCGAGCGCCAGCGGCCACTCTGGGAGCCGGACAAAGACCAGGGATATCATGCCATTACGTTTGGCATGTACGCGCGCGAGCTCTTCGAGCGGATCGCGGGCGAGCGCCTCGGCGCGTTCCTCGAGCGCGAGCTCTTCGAGCCCCTCGCGGCCGACGTGTCGCTCGGCACGCCCGCCTCCGTCGACGCGCGGATCGCGGAGCTCTACCCGCCGCCCGCGCCGCTGCGCCTCGCCAAGATGTTCGCGTCCGCGATCGTGGGGGACAACAGCGAAGCGCGCGTGCTCCGCGCCACGCTCGCCCGCGACTCGATGACCCGGCGCGCGTTCTTCAACCCCGCCGGCGCGGGCCCGGAGGAGTGGAACAAGCCGCGCGTCCGGCGGGCCGAGCTCGCGTCGGGCGGCGCGACCGCGAGCGCGCACGGGCTCGCGCGCGCGTACCTCCCGTTCGCCTTGGGCGGCGCGGCCTTTGGCCGCACGTACCTCGCGCCGCGCACGCTCGCGCCGGTGTACGAGCGGCAGGGCTGGTCGACGCGCGACCGGGTGCTCCAGAAGGCGCTCGGGTGGTCGCAGGGCTTCCTGAAGGAGGAGACGTCGCTCTTCTCTCCCACGCGCGAGTCGTTCGGACACGCCGGCATCGGGGGCTCGCTGGGCTGGTGCGATCCCGTGCACGAGCTCACCTTCGGGTACGTGATGAACCGGCTCGACTGGCGCGTGCGCTCCCCGCGCGCGCTGGCGCTGTGCC
>DAORJJ010000523.1:0-5010 GCA_035439005.1 Polyangiaceae bacterium
CTGGGGCCCCACCTCCTGGTTTTGGGTCCCAAGCCCAAAACGGCGCTCGAGAGACCCACGCTCCCATTTGGAGACTCCGTCCTTCGCCCCACCGGCGGAGCCGGCTGGGGCCCCACCTCCTGGTTTTGGGTCCCAAGCCCAAAACGGCGCTCGAGAGACCCACGCTCCCATTCGGAGACTCCGTCCTTCGCCCTGCGGGAGAGCGCGGAGCCCGATGGGGCGTCGCTTCCTCGAGGGGACTACCCAAGACCGCTACCCGCTTCGTTCGAGTGGGGCGCGGAGCCGCGCGAGAGCCCTACAGCAACGGGTGCGGGTTCGCGCCGAAGGGCGTCCCTGGGCACTTCACCGCGGCGGCGAGCGCCGCCCAGTGCGCGTCGATGTTGGGCGTGTTCGGGTTGAAGCGGGCGTTGCCGTCGCACAAGAAGCTCGTGCCCTGCTTGACGTTCTTCCCGAACACCGCGGTGACCACGCCGTCGCCGTGATCGCCGTTGGGCACGCGCACGAAGTCGCCCGTGATGGCGACGACCACGTTGCGGTCGGGCAGGTTCAGCATGCGGCTCATGAACGTGCGGAGCGGCGTCATGCGGTCGTCGAACGAGCCCACGCCGAGCAGGCGGTTGCGGGAAAACAGCATGTTCTGCGACACGCCCCCCGACACCTGGTGGAAATCCCAGCCCACGAAGCCCTGGTCGAAGACCGAGATCACGTTCGACTGCGCGGCGCGGATCATCACCTCGGCGCCCGCGAGCTGCGACGCGAGGCTCTGCACCGTGGTCGCGCCGTTCAGGCCGTAAGCTGTTGAAATCTCAGGAAAAGTCACGGGCGGCGGCGCGGGCTTGTTGAGCGCCGCGATGCCCGCCTGGTAGGCCTCGTTGACGCTGAGCAGGCTGCGCGGGTTGGCGTTGATGTGCGTCTGCGAGATGGCCTGCGACGACGCGAGCCCGGCCCCGGCCACGGCGCGGTCGGGCGCCGTGGGATCGGCGGTGCCCGCGCCAAGCGCGCGGATCGCGCTCGCGAGGTCCGTGACCCGCTGCAGCGACACCGCGCCCGCCGCCGGCTGCGTGCGGTACGCGGGGTAGTCGCCGAGGTGCACGGCCTTCAGCGCCGAGTCGCCGCCCATCGCCGCCGCGAGCTGCGTGAGGTAGCTGCCCGCGCCGCGGCGGGTCATGGCGCGCTCGCCGCCGCCGTTGGAGTTGTCCGGCGTGGTGTGGCTCGAGACGCCGTGGCGCGCGCCGAGCGCGAACCAGTGCTGCTGCGCGAACGCGGGCAGCGTGCCCATGGTGGCTTTGTCGCAGGTGACGCCGTTGCCGACCACCTGGATGTTGGTGCTCGTGAGGCCGAACTTGTTGCCCGTCACGAAGGGCATCGCGGCGCCGCCCAGCGCGGCGTTGAAGCCGCCCGGCAGGTAGATGAAGACGAGGTGCGAGGTCTCGCCCGCGGCGTGGGCGCTCGGCAGCAGCGGGCCGCCGAGCCGGGCCCCGACGGCGGCGCCGCCCAGCGCGAGGGCGCCCTTCAAGAAACCGCGACGGGTCGTGTTGCGTGCGCTCATGTCGGGCCTCGGTCAGGTCAGTAGGTCAGGAAGCCGGTGGAGGTGAGCACGCTCGCGAAGACGTAGGCCCACTTGCGCTGCGGGTTGGTCTCCTTGTCGAGCTTCGTCGTGGCGAGCGTCACGCACTCGGTGATCTCGTTCGGCGAGGCGGTGCGGCTCCACGCCTTCGCCATGAACGCGCCGCACTCGGTCGCCGCCGTGGCCGCGGTGGGGGCGGCGGCGAACTTGGGATCGGCCTTCGCGTACGCCAGCGCGCCCTCGAAGCTCACGGTGTACAGCGTCGCGAGGCCCACGCCCGTGGCGCGGGGCTCTTCGTACCAGCGGGCCGGCGGCGTCTCGAACGAGCCCGACTCGGCGGCGAGGCCCGCAGGCACGCGGCCGAGCACGCGGGTGAACTCCCCCGCGAGGACGGCGAACGGCTTGATGCGCCCGCGGTTCAGGCCGATGTTCTCGTTGACCCTCGCCGCCTCCAGGCCCACGCCGTCGAAGCCCTTGTACGAGCGCCCTGGCGGCTTCTCGGTGCACTCGAGCACGACGGGAGGTGGCTCGCCGCCGCCGGGGGTCGTGCTCGAGCCCGAGGGATCGGTGGTGGGCCCGCCCGGGCCGCCCGAGGGCTGCCGCAGGAGGGCGTCGGGATCGCCTCCGCTGCACGCCGCGAGGCCCGCCACGACCAAAGCGAGGCCGAGCGTGGCGCCGAGCAGGAGCGCGTGAGGGGCCCTCGCGCTGGGCGGCGGGACGGGGGTGGAAGAAGAGTCGGAGCGCATGGGAGGGTGCACGGGCGTTTCCTGTTCGCTTACTGACAAAACGAGGCGTCCTTCGCGACCACGGCGATGGCGGGGACCACGCTCCCCTTCGAGAGCTCGTCCACGCACTTGTCGAAGAGCGGGGCCTCGCACTGGTTCTCGGGGCGGCCGTAGAGAAACTTGTAGATCAACCGGCACTGGTTGAACTTGAACGAGTCGGAGTCGACGAGCGTGGTGACCAGATCGCGATCGTCGTTCAGCGTCTTGCCGAGCAGGGCGGTGGGCGTGACCGTGGTCGCGTCGAACGTGACGGTGCCGTCGGCCGCGACCCGCTTCTGGGAGAGCACGGCGGCGGCCTTGTCGAGCGCGAACCACGGCGTGAAATGGCAGCCCTCGCACGCCGCCGCCTTGCGCCCGACGGCGGTGCGGTCTTCGCCGGGCTTCGCCACCGAGGCCGGGACCTCGAAGCCCGTGGTGTTGTGGATCATGTGGTACGCCGCGGAGAGGCGGATGCCCTTCTCCTCGTTGCCGGCGTACCGCACCATCCACGGCGTGGTCCGGAAATAGCCGAGCCCCGTGGCGCTCGGGACGACGTCGAGCGCGCGCTTGTCGGCGGTGGGGCGCACGTCGTACCCGCCGACGAAGAGATCGCGCCACGGCTTGTTCTGCTCGAGCACGTAGCGCGCGAGGAAATAGATCGGATCATTCGTGGGGTCGGTCGTGGGGCCGCCGTTGAACGAGGCGTTGACGAAGCTCGCGAAGCGGTCGCGAAACTCGGGCGTGGCCAGCATCGCGTCGACGCGGCTGGAGGGGTCGTCCGCCGCGAGCAGGGCCGCGTCGGGGCTCTTCCCGAGGAGCGTCACGGAGAGCCGCGTCGCGCACCGCTGGTTGCGCGCGGCGCGGCCGGGATCTTCGGCGCGGGCCACGCGGCCCGAGAGGCCCGGGGTCGACGCGACGAGCAGTGCGCCGAGCGCGACGGGGGCGAGGACCGGGAACGCGAGGGCGAGTGCGCGGCTTCGTTTCATGGGACCTCTTGGGCGTACGTGAGCGAACCCCCTCGCGCAAGGTCGCCTCGCGCGACAACGCGCAATTTCTTCGCGGCGTTCGGTGACAGTGCAACGTTCCGCCGACGGTGCGTGGCGCTCGTCATGGAGGGGGTGGCGACGAGGCGTGGACGAGCCGGGCGCGCGCCCCCGTGCGCGGGTCGAGCAAGGCGACGCCGCTGCGCCGACCGCACAGCCACGCGACGACGAGCGCCTTGTCGGGGCGGCCGAGCGCCACCTCGCAGGGGCCGTCTCCCGCCGCGCCGCCGTCTCCGGTCACGCCTCCAGGCGCGCCGCCGTCCGCCGAGGCCCCGCCCCCGGGACGGAGCGGCACGGTCGCGCGAAAGAGCTCGCGGATCTCCGCCCCGTCTTGCCCCTTCACGTCATACCCGACCACCGCCGCCTCGTCCCCGCGCGCGGCGTCGAGCGCTGCGACGTAGACGACCTCCTCCACGTCGAGCACGGTGAGCGCGGTCGCCCCCGCGAACGGGACCTCCTTGCGCCACGCGACGTCGCCCTTGGCGCCCGGGCCGCCATCGCCGAGGCGGAGCAGCTCGCGCCGCGTCGCGACGAACAGCGCTCCGGGGGCCGCGCGCAGGGAGAAGACCCCGGTCCCGACGCGCGGAGACGCGAGGTCGAGCTCCCTCCACGCGGGGCTGGCCGGGCCCACCACCCCCTTCGCGAGCGGCGGATCGATGAGCAGGAGGCGCTCGCCGCCGCCCGGCCGGGCGGTCGTGAAGACCACGTAGCGGCGATCGGCCACCTGCCCGCCCCCCTCGGCGGCGCCCGCGGGGAGCGCGACGCGGAACGCCTCCTCGCCTGTCTTGCCCCGGTGTGCGACCGCGAGGCCCGCGCCACGCGCGCCCGGCCCAACGGCGAGCGCGAGATCGCCCGGGAGCGCGAGGAGCGACGTGGCGTGGGTGGCGCGCCCCCACGTCGCCTTCCCGGTCTCGCGGTCGAGCGCGTGCAAGCGGCCGCCGGAGAGCGCGACCACGACGTGCGCGAACACGACGCCCCCGCGCGCCCCCGCTGCGGCCGCGGCGCCCGGGGCGTCGAGCGCGACGCGGAAGGTCTCGTGGCCTCCCTCGCGGAGCACCGCGGCGCCCGCCTCCACGTCGAGCCGCGCGAACGGAGGCGCGACGCGGCGCACCTCGCCCGTGTCCGGGTTCACCCGCATGGCCATCTCGCACCTCTTCTTGCCGCCAGACCCGGAACTTCGGGGTTCATGCCAATATACTACACCAACGCCCATTTTGACTCAAGCAATGGAGCGAGTTCGCCGGAAAGTGCCTTTCTGCCGGCCATGAGCGGAGTCCACTCCCTGAATCTGGATCTATTGCAGGTGCTCGGTAGGAGAACAGAAAGCCACCATTGCCAAAATGAGAATTGCTGTTCTTCCTTGGGGCATAGTAATTAATACCTGCTCTAATGTGTGTTAATCTCTTGGTCAACTGGACTGGGCCGCCCGCAAGCGGCGCTTGCGGGTTCACTGGGCGTTTCACGCTCCGGCAGCCTGTAGCTGGCTCCGCATCATCCACCGAAGGGAACAGATGACGATGAAACGTGTATTGCTCGCTGCACTCACCTTCACCCTCGCCTTGGGCTTCAATGCCTTGGTCATGGCCCAGACCTCAGATCCGCTTCCATCCTGGAACGATGGCAAGGCCAAGCAATC
>DAORJJ010000524.1:0-5001 GCA_035439005.1 Polyangiaceae bacterium
GAGAAGCCGAAGGCGCGAGCCGTGGGATTTCGGGCTCGATCCCAGTGAGCACCGCTTTAGCGGCGCGTGCGCCGTCGCCCCGCGATCGCCGCCGCGACGCCGGCCGCGAGGAGCAGCGCGGAGGTCGGCGTCGACGAGCCGCTCGTCGAGCAGCCGCCGCCCTCGACGGTGCCGCACGGGTTGCCGCCGTCGCTCACGACCGAGCCGGTGGGCGCGGGCGTGGGCGTCGTGCCGGTGGGCACCGGCGTGGGGGGGACGGCGCCGTCGGGCGCCCCCGCGTCTGCCTGGGGCGGCGCGCACGTGCCCGCGACCGCGGTCTTCGAGGTGCAGACGAGCCCGGCCGGACAGCCGTTGCCGTCGACGCCGCGGCAGCCGTCGATGCACTTGGTGGACACCTTCGGCTCGCAGATGCGGCCGCTCGTGGCCCCGCCGCACTCCGCGTCCACGCTGCAGTCGCCTTGGTTTCCGCAGACGCCGGAGAGCAGGCACTTGGGGGTCGCCGCCGCGCAGGCGCGCGGCCCGGAGCCTCCAAAGTCACCCGTGCACCCGAGGCACCCCGGCGCGACGGTGTTGGGGAGCTTCGCCATCTTCAAGAGATAGCCGTCGCTCTGGCCGCCGCCGTAGCTTGGCTGGGCGACGGTGCCCACGATTGGAATGGACGCCGTCTCGCCCCAGCCCGCGATATACGCGTTGTCCTGGTCGTCGATGACGATCTGGGTGTTCTCTTGCCCGAACGTGGTGAGGTACTCCCACGCTGTCCCGGTGGGGTTGAGCATCCCGAGCAGGCCTTTGTCGCTAGGGCGCCCGCACCCATTCACCGTCGTTCGCGCGGGAGAGCCGACCCCGGCGACGAAGAGGTTGCCCGCGGCGTTGACCGCGAGCGCATAGACGCCGTCGGTCTTCTCGTCGCCGAAGAGGCGCGAGTACCGCAGCGTCGAGCCCGTGGGATCGAGCTTCGCGACGAACCCGTCGAAAAGCGAGGTCGCGCTCCCCGGGCGGCCGGTCTGGCCAGGGAAGTCGACGGACGTCGTGACGCCGCCGACGTAGGCGCTGCCGTCCGCGCCCAGCGCGATGGCCTGGCCCATCTCGTCGGCGCTCCCTCCGAGGTAGGTCGAATAGCCGATGAACACGTCGTCTGCGCCCGCGGTCAGCAGGCGAAACTTGGTGATGAACGCGTCGCCCAAGGTGAGCCCCCCGTTGCCCGCCCCGCCGAAGACGGGCTGCAGCGTGCCGGGCGTGGTGGGGAAGAGGCGCGACGACGTGACGCCGACGACGTACGCGCTGCTCGCGGCGTCCACCGCGATGTCGAAGGGGTAGTCCCGGCCCGCGCCGCCGAGGTACGTCGAGAACGCGAGGCCGCTGCCGTCGGGGCGCACCCGCGCGACGAAGGTGTCGGCGTCGTTCGTGGCGGGGCTCGCCTTGGTCGCCTGGGTCGGCCGCTGGACCGGGAAGTCGAGCGAGTGGGTGTGCCCAGCCATCCAGATGTGGCCCGTGGGATCGAGCGCGATCGTCGCCCAGTACTCGCTGCTCGCCCCGCCGAGGAACGTGGAGAACTCGAGCGCGTTGCCCGCCGGACTCAGCCGGCTCAGCGTGACGTCGTAGGCGCCGGCGTGGACGCGGCTGAACGCGCCCGCGGTGGTCGGGAAGTCCGTCGACACCGTGGTCGTCGAGACGTGCAGGCGCCCCTGCGCGTCGACGGCGCAGTTGCGCGGGCCCGTGATGAAGCCGTTGAACTCGTCCGTCTGGTACTCGTCGCTCGAGCCTCCGAGGTAGGTCGAGTACAGCACCTGGGACCCCGTGGGGTTCAGCTTCGTCACGAACGCGTCGATGCGCCCGCCGAGGTCGGCCCCGCCTGGGATCGTGCCGATCGCGGGGAGGTTCGGCGACGTCGTCGACCCGGCCATGTAGAGGTTGCCCGCGGGGTCGCGCGCGAGGCAGGTGATGCGGTCGGTGCCCGAGCCGCCGAAGTACGTCGAGAAGTGGACGACGGGGTCGACCACGAGCTCGAGGTCGGGGTCGTAGGCGCCCACGCGGAGCGCGGCGGTCTTCCCCTCGACGACGTAGTGGGTCTCGACGGCCCTGCGCGCCCCGTCGACGAGCTGGTAGCTCACCGGCGCCTTCATGGTCACGGTCGACGCGCCGGTCGTGACGAGCAGCTCGCCGCTCGGGCCCCGGGTCACGCCGTCGGCGTCGTTGAACGCCAGAGTGATCTGGCGCGGATCGGCGCGCCGCTTGACCACGAAGTCGTACTCGAGCGCGTGGCTCTCGCCGCCGTAGTAGACGACGTCGACCCCCTCGTAGACCCCGCGCATCCGCACGCGCTCGAACCGCGGCACGTCGCGCTTCCACTTCTCGGGATCGTTGCCGATGAGGTAGTTCGCGCGCCCGGGCAGCTCCCCTTCGCCCACGATCTCCGCGGCCGGGCTCGGGTGGGCCAGCGTCATGCGCAAGCTCGTGCGGCGGGGGCGCGGCTTCGCGTGGTCGGGGCGCGCGGGGGCGCTGGCCTCGTTGGCCGCGCCTTCGAGCGTGAACACGGCCTCGTTCTTCGCGAGCAGGAGCGACGAGCTGCCTCCGCGCGCGATGAACCGGACATCTCCGCCCGCCTGACCGAGGTTCTCCTCGAAGGCGACGGGGACCCCGCCGAACTGCCCGCTGGCGCGCTCGCTCCCAGGAGTCGACGGCGTCGTGAGCGGGCCGTGCGCCGCCGCGGCTGGTGGAGGACCCCAATCCCGTGACTGGTGCGCGGCGAGGCCGCACGCCGCGGCCAGGAAGCCGAGCGCGACGACAGGGCGGCGCGCGGTGAGCGCGCGAAGTGCGCCAAATGGGCGAGTGTTTTCCATGGGGATCCCTCCGAATCGCGACGTCGGCTGGTGTCTGCCGTGGTCGAATTGCGCCGCTGGACCGAGGTGCCCGAGCGGGAACCGCTGCAGCTCGACTCGCGAGCCAGCGCTTTCACACCGTTCGACCAATGTAGCACAGATTCGGCCAATGTGGGTGACGCGCCGACAGTTTGCCAGTCCGCGGATTCCCCACGTGCGACATCGCAGCGATTTGTGCGCGTGCGCCTCCTTCGGAATCTCCCTCGCGTGGACGTCTCTCGCGGAAATGCCAACCTCGCCGCGCCGGCGCGGGCCCCGGCCGGCGCCGTGAACCGTCTCGGTCGGACGAGGCGACGGCTGCTACGCTCGGGTCTCCATGCCGAACCTGTTCGCGATGTCGTTCGAGGGCGAGCTCGCGCCGTCTTTCACCCTCCGCTGCCTCGAGCAGGCGCGCTCCCTGCCGGACGGCTGGGGCATCGGCTACTACCCCGGCGGCGAGCCGAGCGCGCCCGTGCTGAAGGAGCCCGCGCCGCCGCCGGGCAGCATCCGCGGCGAGCTCGTGCGCGCGTGGGAGCACCTCGAGTCGTCCATCTTCGTGCTCCACATTCGCCGCGCGAGCTGGGGCAAGAACTCCGACGCGAACACCCAGCCGTTCTGCCGCGCGCACGGCGGGCGGGACTGGCTCATCGCCCACGCGGGCTCGCTGCGCGGGCGCATCGCGCTCTCCGAGCCCGTCGCGTTCGAGCCGGTGGGCGCCACCGACACCGAGCTCGTGTTCTGCGAGGTGCTGAACCGCCTCCAGCGCCTCGGCCTGCGGAGCCTCGCCGAGCTCCCGCCCGAGCAGCTCCACGCGTGGCTCATGGAGCTGAACGAGCACGGCGGGCTCTCGCTCGCGCTCACCGATGGCCGCGATCTCGCCGTGTACGCCGATCGCTACGGCAACGGCGAGCTGCACCTCGGCGAGCTCAGGCCGCCGTTCACGTCGGTGGTGCTCGGCGACGACGACCTGGAGGTCGACCTCACGCGCCGCTCCGTGCTCTCGCGCAAGGGCGTCATCGTGGCCTCGAACCCGCTCGTCGCGAGGGCGGGCGCCGACGCGGGCACCTGGCGGCGGCTCGCGGCCGGCTCGCTCACCGTCGTGCGCCAAGGCGCTGTGCGCGCGGAGCTCGCGGCGCTCACCACGGTCTCGCGCCCGAGCGCGGCCCGCATGCGCGTGGCGAGGCCCGCCATCGCGCCCACGCGCACGCTCTCGATCGAGCACCGCACGACCTACCGCTACGGCCGCGCCGTCGAGCGCAGCGAGCACGTGCTGCGCCTGCGCCCCGTGCACGACGTCCACCAGACCGTGCTCGAGCACGACCTCTTCGTGTCGGTCGACGGCAAGACGCAGGACTACGAGGACGTCTTCGGCAACCACGTGCGGAAGGTGGAGCTCGACACGCCGTTCACGGAGCTCGTGGTCTTCGCGCGCTCCCTCGTGCGGGTCGACGACCCGGGGCTCGCGGGCGCGAACATCGCCCACACGCGCTCGAGCATCCCGCTCGTGTGGATGCCCTGGCAGCACCACATGCTCCAGCCCTACCTGCTGCCGCCCGAGCTGCCCGAGACCGAGCTGCGCGAGCTCGCCGCCTACGCGATGACGTTCGTGGAGCGCAACGACTTCGACCTGCTCGACACGCTGCTCGACCTGAACCTGACCCTGTTTCGCGAGTACGCCTACCTGCCGGGCTCGTCGACCTTGCTCACCACGCCGTTCCAGACGTACAGCGAACGGCGCGGCGTGTGTCAGGATTTTGCGAATCTTTTCATATGTTTGTCGCGGTTGCTCGGCGTGCCCTCGCGGTACGTGTGCGGGTACGTGTACACGCACGCGGCGAGCCAGGCGCCGGGCGTGGCGCGGGCGCGGGACCACCAGGGCGAGGCCTCGCACGCGTGGGTGCAAGTGTACCTGCCCGGCGTGGGGTGGCGCGCGTTCGACCCGACCAACGGCATCGTGCCGCAGGGCGACCACGTGCGCGTGGCCGTGGGGCGCAACTACGTGGACGCCACGCCCACCGCCGGCACCCTCTTCGTGGGCGGCGGCTGGGAGACCCTCGACGTCGACGTCCGCGTCGTCCCGGTCGACGGATGACGCGCCGGCGCGCGCGCGCAGGCGAGGGCGCGCTGCCGGCGCTCGCGGCCG
>DAORJJ010000525.1:0-5000 GCA_035439005.1 Polyangiaceae bacterium
CGCCTCGAGGCGTATGTCTACGAGCCCTCGCCGCGCGCCGCGGCCGCGCAGGTGCTGGGCACGTACCTCGTCGCGCCGGGGCTCCACTTCGACGGCCCCGCCGATCCGCGCTTCGACCGCTTCTGCCGCATCCTCGCGCGCGCGGGCTTCCGCGTCGTCGCGCCGTTCTTGCCTTCGTACCTGGAGCTGCTGGTCACGCCCGAAGCGCCAGACGATCTCGAGGTGTGCTTGCTCGCCACGGCGCGCACGCTGCTCGGGCCCGGCGAGCGCCCCACGCTGTTCAGCATCTCGTTCGGCTCGTGGCCGGCGCTCGAGGTGGCCGCGCGGAGGCCCGGGCTCGTCGACGCGGTGGTCACCTTCGGCGGCTACGCCGACTTCCACGCGACCGTGCGCTTCTGCGCCGACGGCGTCGTCCACTTCCCGGGCGGGGCGCGCGAGCAGCGACCGTTCGATCCGCTGAACCCGCCCGCGCTCTTCGTGAACCTGCTGCCGTGGCTCGACGCGCCCGCGGAGGCGCACGAGGCCCTCTCGGAAGCGTGGCGGGAGCTCACGTACCGCACGTGGGGCCGCATGGAGCTGAAGGCCCCCGGGCGGCTCGCCCCGATCGTCGAGCGCGTGGCAGCGCGCGTGCCCGAGGCGCAGCGCGAGCTCTTCCGCGTCGGGTGCGGGGTGCGCCCGGGCACGGCCGCGCTCGTGGGCGAGGCCCTCGCGCGCGCGGGCGCCGCGTTCGACTTCGCGAGCCCGGCCGCCGCGCTGCGCAGGCTCTCTTGCCCGGTGGTGGTGTGCCACGGCCGCGACGACGACGTCATCCCGTGGACGGAGGCGGAGGCGCTCCACGCCGCCCTCGCGGGCCGGCCCACACGCCTCTTCGTGACCGGCCTCTACGATCACACGGGCTCGGCGCTCCCCTCCCCGCGCGCGGTGGTCTCCGAGGTGGCGACCCTGGTCGGCCTCGCCCGCGTGCTGGCCTCCGGCGGCCAGGTGCGGGACCTCGTGCGCTGAGCGCGCGCGCCGCGCGAGCCGCGACGCGCGCCCCTACGCGCGCTCGATCGTCAGGAGATCGTTAGGAGATGGTCATTCGCGACTTGTTGCGAGAGAGCCAGTCGGCGAAGGTCTGGAGCTCGGGGTTCAGGGTGCGGGAGAAGGCGAGATCCCGCGCTCCGCAGAACTCGGCCTCGAAGTCGCGCTTGTACTGGAACATGTTGGCCAGATCGTCGGCGCCGGGGAAGCCGAAGGTGGCATACACCTCCGGGGGCACGTACGCATAGGCCACCGGCTGCTCGAGGGCGCGGCCGAGCGCCGCCGCCATCTGCTCGCCGGTGAGGTGCTCGCCGGCGACGCCGACGGTCTTGCCCGCGAGCTCCGGCCGCTTGAACACGCCGTAGGCGCACTTTCCGATGTCCTCGACGGCGATGCCGGGGAGCTTCTTGTCGGCCATGGGGAGCACGAACGCGAGCTTGCCGTCCTCGCCCTTCTTCGGGCCCATCCCGAACGACACGAGGTTGTCCCAATAGAACGACGTGGCGAGCATCGTCGTGGGCACTCCGGCGTCGGTGAAGAAGTGGTTCGACTCCCCCTTCGCGTCGAAGTGAGGGACCTTGTACTTGTCCTTCAAGGTGGGCATGCGCGCGTCGGTGAGCGGCACGCGGAGGCGGGTGTCCTCGAGGGTCGACCACACCGCGTGCGAGACGCCCGCGGCCTTGGCGGCCTTCGCGAGCGACGCGGCCTGCGCCATCTCTTTCTCCGGGGAGAAGTGCTCCCAGAAGTTGGTCACGCAGAACGCGCCGTACGCGCCGGCGAACGCCTTCTCGAGGCTCGCCTGGTCGTCGAGATCGGCGGCCACCACCTCCACGCCGAGGGCGGCGAGCGCCTTCGCGCCGTCGCTCGCTGGGTTGCGGGTGACCGCCCTCGCCACGAAGCCGCCGTCCTTGTCGGCCAGAATGGCCCGCACGAGCCCCCCGCCCTGAGCCCCGGTCGCGCCAATCACAGCGATGATCTTCTTGGTCATGTCGTTCTCCTCGTTCGTGGAGCCGGCACGGTACCACCGGGAGGCGCGGAGCGCGGGGCTCGCGGGCGAGAACAGCGGGGCGCGGCCACCCGAGAGCTCAGCCGCTCCGGACGTGTCGCGAGGGCCCCGCGCTCACCACTGATGAAAGTCGGTGGTGCCGTAGACGCCCACGGTCGGGGCCGCCTCGAAGAGCCCGCCGAAGCCCGCCTGCACCTGCGGATCGGCGTAGAATTTCTCCAGCGCGTCGGCGTCGGACCACACGTCGAACGCGAGGAACCCCGCGGGCGTGTCGCGCGAGAGGTACACCACGTGCGCCACGTCGCCGGCCTGCTTCGCGGCCGCCTCGCCGCCGCGCGCGACCGCGTCGTGCGCCGCCCTCGCCTTGGCCTCGTCCTTCTCCTTCAGCACGCCGCGAACGGCGACCCAGAACCGGCCTGGGCGCTGGTCGAGGTCGCCCCACCCGGCCCAGTCGGCGCGCTTCACGTACACGCCTCGCGTGGGCGGGCCGGAGAAGAGCTTCCCGAACGCGGCGGCGAAGTCGGGATTGGCATAGAAGGCGTCGAGGTTGTCGGGCGCGCTCCAGCGGTCGAAGCCGAGAAACTCGTTTGCCTTCGTGCCGAGTCGCGTCGTCGAGACCAGCGCCGCGTGGCCGACGTCCCCGGCCGCCTTCGCCTGCGCCTCCCCTCCCGACGCGAGCGGATCGTGCTGCGCCTTGGCGCTATCCGCGTCGGCCGCCGCGAGGGGACCTATCACGAGCACGCCGTGGGCGAGCTTCGCGGGAGCCGCCGCGTCGCCCGCGCCGGCGTCGGGCGCGCTCGCGCTCGTCGAGGGCGCGGGCGCGGGCGCGGGCGAACCGCTGAGCGCGGCGTCGGAGCAGGCGGTCATCACGAATACGCACGAGATCGTGGTCAACAGCGCGGGCAGAGAAGTCTTCATGGGTGTGGCCTCCGTGAGAGACAACGTGCCTCGCCCGGGCGGCGCGCGAAGCCCCCGGGCGTCCCGCGGTCCCGTCCCGTCGTCCTGCGCGCGCGACGGACGGGCGCGAGGCGCCGACTTGCCCCGGATCGGCGGGCAGACTATCCCCATACGATGAGCTCATTTCGCGCGCCGCTTCGCTCCGTGCACCGTGCCGCCGCGCTCGCCGCGCTCGCGGCGGCGGGCGTGCTCGCCGCCTGCGTCGGCACCGACCCGGTCCCCGCGGGGGGCAGCTCGCCGACCCCGAGCGCGACCACGACGACGACGAGCACCGCCACGGGCACGACCCCGGGAGGCGACGCGTCGCTCCCCGACAGCGCAGCGCCCGACGGCGCCGTGCCGGACGCCGCCGTGCTCGACGCCGCCACCGACGCCGCCGACGCCGCGCCGCCGCCGCCTGCACCGCCCGTGGTGTCGCCGAACGTGTGGCTCGACGCGCGGAAGATCCCCGCGGGCACCACCACGCTGCGCACCTGGGCCGACGGCACCGCGAACGGCGCGAACGCGACGAGCGTGGCGGCGCTCTCGTATTCACCCACCGCGCTCGGCGGGAGGCCCGGCGTGGTCTTCGTGGGCGACGCGTCGCAGGCGCTCTCCATCCCCGCCGCGAAGGTCCCGGCGTTCCGCGCGTTCTCGGGCGCGGGCTTCGCGGTGTTCATGGTCGCGGCGTACAAGGACACCGCGCCGCGCGTCGCGCAGGCGGTGCTCTTCGAGCGCATCCAGTCGACGGGCGTCTTCCCCGCCGTCCAGCGCGTGGGCGTGCAGCTCACGCTGAACAACGCGCTCACGGAGGTCAGCGCCTCGCTGTGGAGCACTAGCGGCGCGCAGATCACCACGGAGGCAAAGGGGGCGATCCCGTCGAAGACCGCGCCGCACCTCTACGTGGTCCACGGCGTGGGCGGCTCGGTCACCCTCCGCGTCGACGGGGCCGTCGTGCAGACGACCTCGGGCTTCGTGGAGAACAACTTCGCCACCACCAACGCCGGTCTCCCGTTCGACATCGGGGCGTACACCTCCACGGACGCGGCGCAGTTCGGGCTCGTGGGCGCCGTCGGGTTGGTTGCAGTCTACACGCGCCCGCTCAGCGTCGCCGAGGTCGCCGCGGGCGAGGCGGCCACGAAGGCGGCGTGGGGCATCCCGTAGCCGCGCGTCACGCGCCCCGCGCGAGGTGCGCGACGAGCGCCTCGTTCACGAGCGCGGCGTGGCTGAGCGGCCCCGCGTGGCCGGCGCCGGGGATGACCACCCGCTCGGCGCGCGGGAGCGTCTCGAGCAGCACGCGGACCACCTCGCGCGCCGCGAGCGGCGTGCGCTCGCCGGTGAGCAGCAGCGTGGGCGCATGCACGGCCGCGTAGGCGCTCGCGGGCGTGCGGTCGCTCAGGATGGAGCTCACCTCGCGGGCGACCTTTCGCCCGACGCGGAGCGACTCGGCGCGGGCCTCGGCCGGCAGCGCGTCCCACACGCCCGCGCTCGCCCAGTAGGTCATGAACGCGCGGTACCAGTCGTCCGAGCCGAAGGTCGCGGGGTCGGAGAGCGCCGGCGTCGACGCGACGCGCGCGAGCTCGGACCGCGCCTCGGCCGTGTCGGCGCGGCCGCCCTCGGCTTCGTACAGCACCCCGAACGCCACCGGATCGTAGACCGCGAGGGTGCGCACGAGGTCGGGCCGCGCGCGCGCGACGGTGAGCGCGAGGAGGCCCCCGTACGAGTGGCCCACGAGGTCGACCGGAGCGCCGCCGGCGCGCGCGCTCTCGGCGAGCACCACCTCCGTGACGGCGGCGACGTCGAGGGCGTGCCGAAACGGCGCGTCGTCGGGCCACGGCGGGTTCTCGCCGCACCCGAGGAGATCGGGGGCGACCGCGCGCCGCGCCGCTTCGAGGCGGACCATGAGCGAGCGCCACTGGCGCGAGGACATGCCGCTCCCGTGGAGGAGCACCACGGGCGCGCCCGTGCCCCGCGTGCGGGCGAAGAGCGCCACGCCTCAGCCGGGCACCGGCGAGGGGGCGCCATAGAGGGGCACGAC
>DAORJJ010000526.1:0-4999 GCA_035439005.1 Polyangiaceae bacterium
CGGCGAGCGCGGGCTCGGCGATCACGAGCACGCGGGCGCCGTCCCGCGCGCGCGCCCGATCGGCGGGGGCGAGGAGCACGCCGACCGAGCCCTCCGGGAGCACCGCGAGGGACGCGGCGGTCGCCTCGCGCACGGTCTTGAGGCGCGCGACGACGGGAACGCGAAGAATATTCTCCAGCTCTTTCGCTAGTTTACCAAGGTTGATGGCGCGCGCCGCCACGCGACGCACCTGGCGCGCGGCGGCGACCTCGGCGCGGGTCAGGCCCTCGAGGAGGCGATAGGGGAACGGCTCGACGCGCGGCGGCCGGCCGGCGCGCGGGCTCACCTCGGCCTCTCGAAGGCGAGCGTGAGGTGGCGGTCGCTCGTGGCCTGCGCGGCCTCGGGCGGCACGCCGAGGGGCGCGACGATCGCCCGGAGCTCGTCGAGCCGCAGCGACGCGCGCAGCGAGGCGCGGAAGAGCTCGACCTGCCGCTCGAACGACTCGCGAGACGCCTCGGGCGGCGGCGCGCCCGCGTGGCGCGCCACGAGGGCCGAGAGCTCGCCCTCGGTGCGCGGGCGCGCGAGATCCCGCACGAAGAAGAGCGCGCCAGGGGCGACCCCGGCCCACCACGCGGCGAGGGCGGCGCCGGGGTCGGGCAGGTGGTGCACCACGCTGTTCGAGCACACGACGTCGAACGGGCCGCCGTCCGGCGCGGTGAAGTGGCCGTCCGGCGCGCGCTTCGCGTCGGCCTTTTGCAGCAGCACCCGCTCCCCGAGGCCCGCGCGGGCGACGTTCTCCGCCGCGCGCGCCAGCATGTGGTCGGCGAGCTCGGTGGCGACGACCTTGACGCGCGGCTCGCGCGCGCAGAGCGCGAGCGGGATGCGCGCGGTGCCGGTGCCGAGGTCCAGCACCCAGAGCGGGCGCGCCCCGTGGCCCGGTGAGCGCCGGAGCCGCAGCAGGTCGTCGCAGAACGCCGCGTTCACGGCGGCGTGGTCCATCGCGTCGTAGTCGGCGGCCTCGTCCGCCGTGTCCATCACCTCCGGCTCGCGCACGCGCGGCAGGAGGTCCGGCCCGCCCGCGGGGCTCATCGACCGAGCGCGATCTCGCGCTCGACGAGGGCGTCGGCCTTCTGCACGAAGGCGACGAACCCGGCGTATTCGGCGCCCGGCTGCACGCGCGCCGCGGGGATGTCGATGACCCGCACGAGGCGGATGGAGTGCCCCTCCACCGCGTCTTTCACCACCACGACGCGCTCGCCGTCCCGCAGGGTGCCGCCCGGCAGCTCGGCCGGCATGCGGACCGAGGGCGGGACCACGATCTGGAAGTCGAGCTCGAAGTGCGACGAGGCCCCGAGCAGCAGCGGGGTCTGCCGGGTGGGCAGGGTCGCGAGCTGCGCGAGGTGCAGCGGGAAGAGCGACTTCAGCGCGAAGCCGGCGCCCTCGCTCCGCACGAGCTGCGTGACCTCGGCCTTCACCTTCATCACCAGCGGCTCGCCGAGGTGGGTCATGTTCTCGAGCTGCACGTCGCGCACGCGCGCGCCGGGCAGGTTCCGCGCGAGCAGCCGCGACTCGACGAAGTCGAGCCGCTTGCCCTCGGGCACCTTGTCGAAGACCCCGCGCATGCCGATGCCCACCTTGCCGGTGAACGACTGCGTGAGCTCGATGGAGGCCGAGCCGTCCTCCCGCAGATCGGCGCGCCCCTTGATGCCGATGCCGTCGGTCACGTCCGCCGCGCCCACCGCGATGGTCTCGCGCGGCGTGCCCGGCACGAGCACGACCGCGGTCTGGCCGCGCACCTCGGCGGGCACGTAGCCGTAGGGGGCGAACTTGTCCTTCACCGTGAGCCACCGCACGCCCTTGCCGGTCTCGAGGCGCAGCACGAGGCTGTCGTAGCCTTCGATTTCGCTCATCTTTCCGCGCGGCGGCATGGCGAGCTTGTTCTTCGCGATGGCGAACGTGACGGGCACGCCGAGCTGCCGGAGCAGGTGCGAGAAGGCGGCCTGGCGCGACCCGCTCTTGCCCAGCACCGCGCGGCGGCCGTCGTTCTCGGGGCCGTTCTCGACGTTCTCGAGCACCCAGTCGTAGGCCTTGCGCGCGAGGGCCTCGCGGTCGTTCGGGCTCGCGCCGCGCGCGATCTCGAGGGCGCGGCGGCGGAGCCGCGGGTCGAGCGGCGTCTCGTCGTTCGCCACGTCGACGAGCTTGGCGAGGGTGTCCTCGAACGACTGGCCCCAGCCCACGCGCACGCTCGGCAAGAACTCGCGCGCCGAGACGCTGTCGGGCTCCTCCGGCGCCGGCGGGCTCTCGTCCATGCGCCAGCGCCGCTCGACGAAGGTGCCCTTGTCGGTGAGCTTCGGCGGCGCGACCTGGCCGAGCACCTCGATCTCGAGCGGCCGGTCTTTCGGGGTGATGGTGACGAACTCGCTGCGCCAGTAGCCCTTGTCGGCCTCGCGGAAGAACCAGTGCGGGCCGCGGTAGCTGCGGCCCTTGTAGCTCTCCGGGCCGGTGGGGTTGATGTGCTCGATCTCGAGGTAGTCGCCCACCTCGAGGTGCGGCATGGTGAGGGTCGGCTTGCCGGCGACGGGCTCGGGCTCGAGCACCGAGCCGTCGGGCTTGATGACGCGCAGGCGCAGCACGAGGCCGCTCGGCGGCTCCTGCTCGGACTCCTTGCCGATGGCCTCCTGCGACTGCATCTTCAGGATCTCGTGCTCGAGCATCTCGCTCGAGCCGTCCGGGTGCACCCACACGGCCGAGTAGTCGAGGACGCGCGCGGCCACGCCGTCCATGTGCTTGCCGCTCTTCTCCCAGGCCTCGAACGCCTTGATGACCGCCCGCCCGTCGATGCGGTACGGCTCGAGCGCGCTCGCGCCCTCGAGCAGCTCGACGGCCTCGCGGATGTCGCTGCCCTTGCCGCCGGCCTGCAGGGTCTCCGCGAGCGCGCGGCGCAGCGCGGAGAGATCGCCCTTCGCGTACGCGCGATCGGCGAGCCGCAGGCGGAGCCCCGAGTCGGAGGGGTTCTTGGCGAGGGCCTTCTCGAGCTCGGCGGTCGCGGCGCTCGGATCGCCGCCCCGCGTGAGGGCGTCGGCGATGCGACCGGCGAGATCGCGGCGATCGGGCCTGCGCGCCTGGAGCTTCTTCAGCTCGGCCACGGCGGCCTTCCAGTCGCGCCGGGCGAGCGCGCGGTCGATGTCGATCTCGACGTCGGGGTCGAGGCGCTTGATGCGCTCGGCCACGGCGTCGGCCTCGGCGAGCGAGCCGTCGTCGTCGAGCGCGGCGAGCAAGAGCCGCAGGGCCGACATGCTCTTCGGGAAGCGCGCGGCGAGGTCGCGGGCGACGCGCATGCGCTCGGCGCGCCAGCCGAGCTTGCCGTAGATGCGCGCGAGCTGGTCGCCGAGCTCGATCACCTCCGGGAACTCGGCCACGAGGTTGCGCATCGGCACGACCGACTCGACGAGCCCGCGCTGCTCGGCCTCGTCGAGCGTGAGCCAGGCGCGCGACACCCAGAGCTTGGGGTCCGCCGCGGCGGACCGCTGGTGGAACATCTTCTCGCTGCGCTTGCGGAGCTCGTCCGGCAGGGCCGGATCGCGGCCCACGAGCGACGCGGCGAGCTCGAGCGCGAACGGCGCCGCGTCTTTGCCGACGAGCGGCTCGAGCAGCACGGCGGCCACGTCTTGCATGGCCTCGACGCCCGCCGCGTGCGCGGCGAGGACCCGGAGGACCGGATCGATGTCGGGCTCGGCGCCGCGGGCGATCGCGGTCACGAGCGCGTCGATCGGGTTGGGGCTGGGCAGGGCGACCGCGGGGGTGAGGCCGTAGGGCTTGCCCGGGTCGAGGTCCGAGGCCAGCCCGGCGGGGGTGCCGTCGCGGTTCAGCACGCGCACCGACGCGGAGTCGCCCACGATGCGCGCGAGGATGCGGTGCCGCCCCTTGCCCACGCGCACGGCGGCGCCGAACCGCTGCCACACGCCCCAGTCGCGGAGATCGCGCTCGACCACGGGCACGTCGTCGACCCACACCTTCACCGACCCCTGCACGGCGATGAGCAGCTCGCGCTCGGCCTCGGCCGTGACGTAGGTCTCGGTGTAGAAGATGCCGTCGAGGGTGGGCTCCACCGTGGTGGCGACGCAGCGGGTCTGCTCGGTCTTCAGCACCCGCGGCGTGCTGCCGCGCAGCGGATCGGCCGGGAAGGCCGCGGGCCACGGCGCGCTCTCGGCGGGGAACGAGCGGCGCCGGTCGGCCGCGGTGGCGTGCCCGAACGGCCCGGCGATGCGCAGCCCCTTCACGCAGCCCATGCGCGCTGTGACCTGCGCGTCGTAGGCTTTGTCAATGACCTTTACTTCATCGAACGACTCGACGGCCCACCACTCGACGAGCTCGGCGACGGCGCGCCACCCGAGGCGGCCGGGGCGCGCGACGAGGTCGTCGATCGTGGCCTTGTGGGCCTTCCAGAGGTCGGCCACCGAGCCGCGGAGCGCGACGAGGCGGTGCGCGGCCATCCACGCGACGAGCTCGCGCTCGCCGTCGCGGACCTCCGAGTCGCGGGCGGCGACCAAGGTCGCCACGAACGCGTCGGCCGCGGCGCGCGGGGCGCCGTGGCCCTCGTCGGCGAGGGCCCGGGACAGGCTCGCGTAGACGCCGCGCTCCTTCGGGAGCGCCGCGAGCTGCTTTCTCGCCTCGGTGGCCTGCTTGGCCTCGCCGCCGGGGGCGAAGAGCTCGGCGAGGAGCCAGCGGCCGACGCGCTCGCCGTCCCCCGAGCCGCTGGCCGCGCGCAGATCGCGCACGAGGGTAGAGGAGCTGGGGGCGGCGGGGTCCCTCCCGCAGCCGGAGGAGAGCGGCGTGAGCGCGAGCGCCCCGAGCGTGGCGAAAAGAGCGAGGGTTCGAGCGCGCATGCGGGGCGGAAGAGTCGGCTTTTGTGCGCGATCACACAAGCGGTTTCGGGCCTCCGTCGGGACGAAACCGCCCGCCAAATGGCCGAGCGAAGATCACGACCCACGCGTCGGCGGCAGCGCGCGGACGCCCGCCC
>DAORJJ010000527.1:0-4998 GCA_035439005.1 Polyangiaceae bacterium
CCGCCAGAGCACGGGGCTGTGAACGTGCGCGACGAGCAGCTCGGCGAGGCGCGCGGGGGTGGGGCGCGGTTCGATCGCCCCGAGGACGTTGGGCAAGTAGGGCAGGCGCGGCGCCCGCCAGCGCGCCTCGCCGAGGAGCGGCGCGAGGGCCGCGGCGACAGGCGCGAAGAGCGACGAGTGCATCGGCAGGTGGCGCTCGATCGTGACGCACTCGCACGCGAGCTCGTCGCGCACGATGTCGGCGACGACGGCGAGGGCCGCGGGCTCTCCGGCCACCACGTGCTGCGAGGGCGAGTTGTACCCGGAGATCTCCACCACCCCGCGCTCACGCGCGCGGGCCACCACCTCCTCGAGCTCCGGGAGCGGAAGGGGGAAGACCGAGGCCATCTCGCCGCGCGGGCCGGCGTCGTAGAGCGCGCCGCGCGCGTCGACGAGCCGGAGCGCCTCGACGAAGCCGAGCGCCCCGGCGTGCACGAGGTGGTTGTACTCGCCCAGGCTGAGCCCGAGCGACAGCGGCGCGCGGACGCCGCGCCGCTCGAGCGCGAGGAGGTGTGTGTGATTGGCGAGGAAGACCCCCACCTGCACGTCACGATTGGCCACGAACATGCCCGCGTTGTCTGGCCGATAGTGCCGCTCGAGGTCCCGACCCAGCGCGCTCGACGCCTCGCCCAGGGTCGCCGCGAGCTCGTCGGGGGCGGCCTCGCGGAGGCGCGACAGCATCTCGGGGTAGCGCGAGCTCTGGCCCGGGAACATGAAGATGGCGGTCGTCATGCGGCCGCCCTGAGCGCTCGCGCGACGGTGAGCTCGAGAATGTCGAGGGCCTCGTCGAGCTCGGCCTTCGTGTGGGCCGCCGTGATGGACGCGCGAAACCGCACCTGGTCGTCGGGCACCGAGGGGTAGTCGACGGGCGCGAGGAAGAGGCCGCGCGACAGCAGCGCGTAGCTCAGCATGTACAAGAGCTCACGGTGCTTTCCGAGGATGATGGGCACTACGTGAGAGGTAGACTCGCCCGTGTCGAGACCTATGGCGCGGAGCTGACGCCGAAAATACGCGGCGTTCTCCCGGAGCCTCACGCGCAGGAGATCGTCGCGAGTCGCCACGCGCAGCCCCGCGAGGGCGGCGGCCGCGACCGCCGGCGGGAGCGCGCAGGAGAAGCCGTAGGGGTTCGCGTAGAAGCGTAGGTAGTCGAGGGTCGCCTTCGAGCCGGCGACGAAGCTCCCCACCGAGGCGAAGGCCTTGGAGAACGTGGCGTATTGGAGCCCGACTCGCCCCTCGACTCCGCACGACTCGACGGCGCCGCGGCCGTGGATCCCGAGGGTCAGGATGGAGTGCGCCTCGTCGATGAACACGGGCGCGCCGTGGCCCTCCGCGACCGCGACGAGCTCCGGGAGGGCGCCGACGTCGCCGTCCATCGAGTAGATGCCCTCGAGCACCACGAGGCGGCGCTTTCCCTTGGCCCGGGACAGCGCCGCGTCGAGGGCCCTGGGGTCGTTGTGGGCGAAGGTCACGAGGGCGGCGCCAGAGAGGCGGGTGCCGTCGATGAGGCAGAGGTGGGATTTGGAGTCCACGATGCACGCGTCGCCCTTACGGAGCAGGCCCGACAGCGCGCCCAGCGCCCCGCCAAATCCGCTGTTGAAGAGCATCACCGACTCACGCCCGAGGAAGGCGGCGAGCTCGGCCTCGAGCTGCCGGTGCAGGTCGGTCATCCCGGAGAGAATGGGCGAGCCGCACGCCCCCGTGCCGTACCGGTCGAGCGCGGACTTGGCCGCAGCGACGGTCTCGGGGTGGGTGGCCAGGCCGAGGTAGTTGTACGAGGCCAAGTTGATGACTGGCCACTTGTCGCCGTTCGCCTCGACCTCGACGCGCGCCGCGGGGGCCCCGAGCATGCTTCGCTCGTAGAGGGCAGTCGCCCAGGTGGTGGCGGCGCGCCACTCGGAGTACTCCGCCGGCGGCACGAGCACGTCGTCCGTGTCTCCGACGAAGAAGTCGGCGAGGCTGTAGCGGGCGGCTTCTCGGAGGTCCATCGGTGGAGGACCAATAGGGCTCGCGGCGAAGGCTCGACGTGATCGAGGTCAACTCGCGAGCCCCGCGTTTTGCGCGCGAATTGGCCTACGCGCGGCGCGTCGTTGCGCGAACTCAAGTACACGCCAATCAACGCGTGCTTTGGTGCCGCGCCCCGTCACGAGGCGCGTAATGGCCTATTCGGCGGGCGGGCGCGCGGGCGCGTGCGCCGCCGCGCTCTCGAGGACCTCGAGGGCCTCGGCGGCGGTGGGGCGCTCCTCGGGGCGCTGGCGCACGCACGCGGCGAGGAGCGCTTGGACGGGCGGCGGGACGCCCTCGGGCAGCAGCGGCGGAGGGGGCAGGTCGCGGCCCGCGAGCGCCTCGAGGACGGGAGGAATGGGGAATGGGTGCGCGCCGCCGAGGAGCTCGTAGCCAATGAGGCCGAGCGCGAACACGTCGACCTTGGGCGTCACGTTGGCGGCTCCGCGGCCGGCCTCGGGGGCCATGTAGGGGAGCGTGCCGATCGGCGCGCCGGTGGCCGTGAGCGACGTGGGCGCGGGGCCCTCGGCGTGGGCCGTCGCGGCGAGGACGTCGACGTCGTGGCGGGCGATGCCGAAGTCGCACAGACGGGCGCGCGTGCCCGCGGCTTCACGCTCGAGCAGGACGTTCGCGGGCTTCAGGTCGCGGTGGACCACGCCCGACCGATGGAGCTCGACGAGCGCCGCCGCGACGTCGGTGAGGACGGAGAGCCCCCACGCGACGTCGCCGAAGCGCGCGCGGGCGGCGTCGAGCGAGCCGCCGTCGACGAGCTCCATCACGAGGAAGGGGAGGCCCTCGTGCAGGCCCACGTCGACGACGGGGACGATGTTCGGGTGCGCCACCGTGGAGGCGATCTCGGCCTCGCGCGCGAAGCGGACGAGGTCGTGTCGCGACGACGCGCCCGCGATGACCTTCATCGCGAGGCGCCGCGAGTCGGCCGAGCGCGCGACCTCGTAGACGACGCCCATCCCGCCTCCTCCGAGCCGCGCGACGACGCGGTAGCGGCCGTCGACGGTGTCGCCGACGGCGAGGCCGAAGCGTGCTCGCCCTTCCTTGCCGAGCGTCTCCTGGAGCTGACGCGAGCGGGCGGCGACCTGCCTGCGGAGCTCGGTGTTGAGGGTGGCGATCTCCTCGTTCCGCTGCTGGAGCGACGCGACCTGCGCCTCGAGCTCCTTGCGGTGCGCCGCGACCTTGGCCACCATCTCGTTGAAGGCGGCGGCGACGGTCCCGAGCTCGTCCGTGCGCGCGATCGCGACGGTGGCTTCCTCGCCGGCCTCGACCTGCCGGGCGCCGTGGAGGAGCGCCGCGACCGGCTCGAAGACCGTCTTGGCGAAGAGGAGCGGGAAGACGACGAGCACCGCGAGGGTGGACGCGAGGGTCAGCCCGAGGAGGGCGCCTGTGACGACGTGCTGCTCGTGCGGCGATGCGCCGGGGAGCGCGGCCGCCACGAGCCCGCCGGCGCTCATGACGACGGCGAGGACCACCGCCAGCGTCCCCGCGACGAGCCGCCGCCGGAGGCTCATCGGCTCGGTCGCGCGGTTCATGTAGGCGCTGAGGGCGAGGAAGCAGAAGCCGAGGAGCGCGAGGCCGCGCGCGAGGTGGTAGCCGGGGACGACGAGGCCGGCGTTGCGCCCGAGGTCGAGCACGAGGGGGAAGATCGGGAGCAAGTAGGCGGCGAGGAACCGCCACGCCCCGGGCCTCTGGCGTCGCACGGCCAGGACGAGGAGCGCCACGCCGACCATGAACGCGACGAAGATCCACAGGTCGAACGCGGCCGCGGTGCCGTTGGGGGAGCGGCCCGTCGCCAGCTGCCACTGCCCGAGCAGGCAGAGCGCGGCGCCCGCGAGCGGCACGCCGACGCGCAAGCGCGCCGACGCGACGGGGCGCGCGTCACCGAGGGCGAGCAGGCGGGCGAAGTCGGCGAAGTGCGTCGCCGCGATCCCCGCGAAGAGGAGGCAGGCGAGGTTCAGCGACCAAGCGACGAGCTGCGCGTCGATCGCGTAGAGCGCGCCGATCGTGACGCTGTAGAGGCAAAACCAGAGGAAGGCCACGCCCAGGCGTCGACGCAGCGGGCTCGCGGCGCCGTGCAGCAGGGCGAACGCCACGTAGCCCGAGAGGGTCGCGTGCACGACGGCGGGGAGCGCGGGCGGCGTCAACACGGAGGGACCTCGACGCGCGCCGGCGGGCGCCGAGCCGCGGGCGCCCACGAGCGGAGCGCGTCGCGGTCCACGGTGTGCCAGCTGCTCGTGTCGTCCATGCGGGGCGGGATGATAGAGCGCCTCGCCGCGGCACGCCTCGGGTTCGCTCAGGAGGGCTCCGCGGTCGCGGCCGTCAGCCACGCGAGGACCTGCGGGAGGACGCGCGGGTCCGAGGGCACGTACGTGTGGCCGACCGGCCCGAGGTCGAAGAAGCGCGCGTCGACCCCCTCGGTCTCGAGCGCGCGTGCGGCCTTGCGCATGGCGTCGTAGGTCATGTCGTAACGACCCGCCGCGAGCGCGACGCGGCTCACCCCGACCTTGGCGAGGCTCTGTCGCGCCGGGTGGATCGCGGCGCCGATGAAGAGCGCGGCGGAGACGCGGCCAGGGCGCGCGGCGAGGACCTCCATGGCCACGTACGCCCCCTGAGAGAACGCGATGAGGACGCCCGGTCGCGGCGGCTCGACGCCGGGGCGAGCCGCCTCTCCTCTTCGTTCGGCGAGGTCCAGCCCGCGCGCCATCGCGGCGCCCGCGCCTCCCCACGTGTAGCCGCGGCCGAACGCGAGGTTTCCCCGCGGACACAGCAGCGCGCCGGCGTCCGCCGAGACGACGGCGCGGAGGGCGGCGCAGGCCTCCTCGGGGCGCTCTCCCATGCCGTGGAGGAACACGACCTCGCGCGCCGCGGGGAGCCGAGACCGACAGCGCCAACGCTCGCCGCTCAGGCGCCGTGATGGGCATCGAGGGGCGCGCATTCCCTCGCGGC
>DAORJJ010000528.1:0-4973 GCA_035439005.1 Polyangiaceae bacterium
CGAGCAGCCCGCCGTGCCGTCGCCCTCGCCGCCGGCCCCCACGCCGCCTGCGCCCGGGCCGCCGTCCGCGCCGCCCTCACCGGGGAGCGGCGGGCCGCCTGGCTCGCCCGGGGCGGGCGGGGGCTTCGCGAGGGCGACGCCCTTGTCCTCCGTCACGGTGCAGCCCGCGGAGGCCGCCGCGACGCGGAACACGAGCGGGTGGCCCTCGAGCCCCGGGCCCGCCGTGATCTTCACGGCGCATTTCCCGCCCTCGGGGGTCGCGGAGACATTGGACTTGCCGTCGGCCTCGGGCGCGTCGAAGACGATATGCCGCGCCTCGGCGTCGCCCGTGGCCACGTAGGCGAGCTCGGCCCCCGCGACGCCGTCTTTCGCCGACGACGCCACCATGAGGGTGCGCCCGCCGCGCACGAGCTCCACGCCCACGACGCCGGTGTTCTTCGGGTCGACCTTGGTGATGTCGGTCGTGGTCGCGCCGGCCTCGCCCGTGGCGGTGCCGTCGAACACGTGCACGGCGAGCGCCGTGGGACCGGGCACCTTCACGCGGTATTCGTCGACCGGATAGCGCGCGCCGTCGCACAAGCCATAACGCGAGCCCGAGCACTCGCGGCGCGGGATCTTGCGCACCTCGGGCGTGCCGCCCGACCGCACGACCGCGTGGAGCACGAGCTGCGAGCTGCCCGCCGTTCCTCTCGCACCGCCGGCGCCGCCCGCGTCGAGCGTGAGCGAGGCCATCGAGCGGAAGCGCAGCGCCATGCCCCGCGCGGGATCGTCGGTGCGCGCGCGGTCGATCGTGATGACCTCGCCGTCGGGCAGGAACGCGTAGTCGCGGCGGGCGAAGGGCACGTCGGTCTTGCCCTCGCTGTCGGCGAACGCCTTGGAGAGCTCGGCGCGCGCCGCGACGACGCCGGACTCGAAGCCGCGCGCCCAGGGCAGATCGGCCTGGCTCCGGGCCGACTGGCCGGGCTGGTAGTCGGCGCCGACGGTCTTCGAGTCGACGGTAATCGCGTTGCCGGTGAGCGTGGAGAGCGAGCCGTACGGGCTCGGGTCGACGATGAGGTGGTCGGCGCCGCGCGCGAAGGCGAAGTTCGAGGCGTCGATGTGCTGGTGATCGGGCCCGAGGCGCGGCGCGGAGGTGAACACGCTCCAGAACGCGTCGGCGCTCCAGCTCGAGCGCGAGTACAGGTTACGCGTGCCCCGCGCCAGGTAGAAGGTGGGCGGCTTGGTGGACACGTAGTCGACCGGCGCCGCGCCGCGCGTCTCGGCGAGGGCCTCGCACGCCAGGCACTCGTCGATCTCGCCCAGGGCGGGGTCCGCGAGGAGCCCGGCGCCCCACGAGGCGTTCGTGGGGTTCTTCCCGGCGAGCATCGCCGCCACCACGCCGCGGCGCGAGAGGGTCGCGTAGAGATCGTTCGTGCCCCAGTCGCCGCCGGCCCACCCGAACTTCTTGTTCGGCGTGAATGTGTGCCGATAGAGGGGGATGGCGTCGTCGAAATACTGGTCGACCTGGGGGAGCGAGATCCCGTTGTCGCGCAGCGCGCGCCACGCGAGCCCATACCCCATCATGCTGAAGGGCGCGTACTCCCAGCCCTCTGGCCAGTCGCCGTCGAGCATCGTGCCCTTCGGGCCGAGGCCGACGCCGCCGATCTGCTTCGTGAAGAGGTTGTCGACGACGTCGTTGTAATAGGCAGTCGCCGCGCCGTCTTCGCCCGCGAGGGCGATGGCCGCGAAGGTCTTCGCGGACACGTAGCCTGCGTGGTAGTTGCCGCCCGGCACGTCGCGCAGGTACCCCTCGCGCGTGTAGCGGTCGACCCACACCTTGATGCGGGCGCGCGTGCGGGCCGCGTCGACGCCGGGCGCGCCAGGGAGCCAGTCGTAGAGCAGCGCGGCGAACGTGCCGTGGTGCCGGATGGGGTAGCCGGTGTCGAAGTTGGTGACGAGATCGCCGCCGCGGCCGTCGCCCATCTGGTCGCGATCGTCGAGCAGCGCGTTCAGGTACTTCACCGCCTCGGTGCGGTAGGTGGTCTTCTGCGTGAGCTGGAAGGCGAGCGCGCACGCCGAGCCGTTGAACGCCCAGCCGTAGCCCGTGTACACGCCCTCCGAGTAGCGGCTCGGGTTGGCCACGATGGCGTCGCAGCGCGCGATCATCTTCGCCGTGGCCGAGCCGCTCACCGCGGCCCTCGCCTTCAAGGCGTCCAGCGTGGCCTTGTTCAGCAGGATGCGCGGGTGCGGGCCCGTGGGCGGCGGCGGCGCCGCGGCGGCGGACGACGCGCCCCCGAGGAGGGACGCGGCGACGCCAGCGGCGAGGACGAGCGGGCGAAGGCGACGAGGTCGAGGGCAGAGCATGCGCGACTCCAAGTGGACGAAGAGAGACCCAGCAGTGTAGGCCGGAAAGCCCGTCGGCGCGACGAGGCCGGTGCTATGCCCGTAGGACGAGGTGAGCTGTGACGATGAAAGGCAAGACGGTCCTCGTGACCGGGGCCAACCAGGGCATCGGCCGCGAGACCGCCAAGAGCCTCGCGGCGAAGGGCGCCCACGTGGTGCTCGTGTGCCGCAACGCCGCGCGCGGGGAGGAGGCGACGCGCGAGATCACCTCCGCCGGCGGCTCGGCCGAGCTGCTCGTGGCCGACCTGGGCGCGCAGGCCGAGGTGCGCCGCGTGGCCGCCGAGTTCCGCGCGAAGCACGCGGCGCTCGACGTGCTCGTCAACAACGCGGGCGTCCTCGTGACCGAGCGGCGCATCACCCGCGACGGCATCGAGGAGACGCTCGCGGTCAACCACCTCGCGTATTTCCTGCTCACCCACGAGCTGCTCGAGCCGCTGCACGCCGCGGCCGCCGCGGGGAGGCCGCGCGGCGTCTCCGCGCGCGTCGTGAACGTCGCCTCGCGCGCCCACGTGCGCGCGAAGCCCAACCTGGCCGATCTGCAGTTCTCGCGCGGCTACTCGATGACCAAGGTGTACGGCCACTCGAAGCTCCTGAACGTGCTCTTCACGTACGAGCTCGCGCGGCGCCTCGAGGGCGCGAACATCACGGCCAACTGCCTGCACCCCGGGGTCATCGCGTCGGGCTTCGCGCGCACCGACGGCGGCCTCACGGCGGCGCTCGCGCGGCTCGTGAGCCCGCTCCTCTTGACCCCCGCGGAGGGCGCCAAGACCTCGATCTACCTCGCCTCTTCGCCCGAGGTCGAGGGGATCACGGGCCGGTATTTCTCGAGCTGCCGCGCCGTGCGCTCGAGCTCCGCGAGCTACGACGTGGGCGCCCAGGCCGAGCTCTGGGCGCGCTCCGCGCGGCTCGTGGGGCTCACGGGCGAGGGCGGCCGCGGGGAGAGCTCGCTGTGGGCCGCGATCGGCAAAGAGAGCGCCACATAGCGACGGGCGGTCTCGTGTACGCTCCGCGGGTGCTCGCTCGGCGGAAGCCTCGCCTCGTGTCGTGCCTCGCCGTGACCCTCTCGATCGCGGTCGCGACGCCCGCGCGCGCCGACGGCGGCGACGACTGGTGGGGGCGCGACAAGGCCCTCCACTTCGGGGTCTCGGCGGCGCTGTCGGCCGGCACGTACGCGATCGCCGCGCCCGCGTTCGACGCGCGGTATCCGCCGCTCTTGCTCGGCGCGGGCCTGTCGCTCACGCTCGGCGTCGGCAAGGAGCTCGCCGATCTCGCGGGGCTCGGCACGCCCTCGTGGAAGGACCTCACCTGGGACGTGATCGGCACGGCGGCCGGGCTCGTGCTCGCGTACGGCCTCGATCTGCTCATCGTCGGGGTCTCGCCGGAGCACCCGGCCCTCGGGGCGCCCACCCGCGGCGGCCCCGCCCCGCAGTCGCGCCCGTGGCGACTCGCGGGCCCGAGCGCGCCCCTCGTGTTCCGGTTCTGAAGACGCGTCCAAGAAGGGAGAGACCTGTCCAGCGTGCGGGACAGGTCTCGAGTCAGAAGGCGACCCGCACGGGCGCGAGGCTCGCGCGCGTCGTGCCGTCGCCGAGCTGCCCCGAGCCGTTGTTGCCCCAACACACCATGGCGTCGTCGGCGGTCAGCGCGCACGCGCTCGACGAGGCGAAGCACACGTCCTTCGCGCCCGCGAGCGCCGGCGCCGGCGTGGGGCGCTCGTGGGGGCTTGCGCGGCCGAGGCCGAGCTCGCCCTCCGCGTTGGCGCCCCAGCACGTGACCCGCCCGCCGCCGATCGCGCACGCCGACGCCTCGCCGAGCGCGAGCGACTCCACGTCGGCCACGCCGGGCACGGCGACGGGGGCCTCGTGCACGACGAAATCGGGCGGGAGCCCGAGCTGGCCCACGTCGTTTTGGCCCCAACAGTAAACCTTCTTGTCTTTTCCGCGCGCGCACGCGAAGGCGTCGCCCGTGGCGATCTCCGCGGCCGGGGAAGCCGATGCCGGCAGCTGCGGGCGGTTCAGAGACTCGCGGCCCGCGCCGCCCCAGCGCTCGGCGCCCACGCACCGCACGGTGCCGTCTCGCCGCAGCGCGCACGCGTGGGTCGCGGCGACCGCGATGTCGGCCACGTCGCCGCCGAGGGCGGGCAGGCCCTGGGCGCTGCCCCAGCAGCGGAACGCGCCGCCCTCCTCGCGGCCGCACGCGACCACCCCGCTCGCGGAGAGCTCGCTCGCGCGGAGCCCCTCCATCACGGTCGCGGGCGCGCGCGTCATGGCCTGCCCGCCGAGCGCGCGGCCGGTGCCCCAGCAGCGCACGCTCTTGTCCGCAACGATGGCGCAGCCGAGCGCGCGCGCGAGCGCGATCTCGCGCACCCCCGAGAGCCCGGGGACCCTCGCGGGGCGCGGCTTGGCCGGGCCGCCGCCATCGCCGAGCTGGCCCTCTTCGTCGTGGCCCCAGCACGCGACCGAGCCGTCGCCCAGCACGGCGCACGCGTGGTGATCGCCGCACTCGATGTCGAGGACGCGGCCCGCGGCGCCCCCGCCGCCGCCCGTCGGCGCCGCGGCGGAGCCGGGCGAGCCCGAGGGCGCCGAGGCGCCGGC
>DAORJJ010000529.1:0-4959 GCA_035439005.1 Polyangiaceae bacterium
CTTGTCGTGGCACGCGCCGCGATCGCGGCGGAGCGTCGGCTCGATGGTGACGCGGATGGCCTCGTCGAACAGCGGGAGGGCCGCCGCGCAGTCGTCGGCGCGGGCCTTCGCGCGCGCACGCGCCCCCGCGGAGACCGAGCCGTCGGGGGCCTGCCGAATCTGGGTCTGGCCCGCGCGCTGCGCGAGGGCCGGCCCGGAGCCGACGACGGAGACCAAAACCACGGCAACCTGCAAGGAGCGATTGAACGCCGGAGCCACCATGCGGCGAGCTTACCCGGCTTTCTCGCGAGGCGTAGAATTTCCAGCGAAGCCGCGGTCCGCCGCCCGGTTTCTGGGCGGGTTCCGGCGAAACGCGCCCCGCGCGGGGGCGCGGGGTCTACTTCTTCTTCGCCGGAGCGGCAGGCTTCACGCTCGCGTCGCGCCCCGCGTCGGCCCCGACCGCCGCGTCGGGCGTGGCCGGGCCCGCGTCGGCGGGCGCCGCCGGGGCGTCGCTCACGAAGCGGACCTTGCCGAAGCGGGTCGCGCGGTGGAAGTTGCCCTGCCCGAGGATGGGCGACCAGGCGACCCCGCCGTTGTCCTGCATCGCGTAGAAGTTGAAGCGCCACGTGTCGCCGCTCTTGGGGGTCGGCGGGGCGCCCTCCGGCAGCCCGAAGGCGTACGCCTTCCAGGGGATGGCCACCTCGACGACGTAGCCCTCGTCCTTGTCGTCGGGCTTGTCGATCGTGCCGTTCACGACGACCGCGCTCTTCAGCTTCGGATCCCAGTCCTCGTTGCCGAACGGGCCGTAGTCGCCGCCGCGCGGGAGGTTGTAGCCCGCGAAGCGCGACTTGAAGATCTTGTTCTGGGGGTTGATCTGGAGCTCGTAGTAGCTCGCGTTGTCGCCGACGCGATCGACCATCATCTCCACGGTGTGACCGGTCCACAGCATCGGCTGGCCCGTGGTGGTGTGACGCTTCGGCTGGGCCTTCGCGTCGGTGAAGCCGCCGACCACGGCGGGATCCCTGACCTCGAAGAGCGCGTACAGGTTCTCGGCGTCCCACGCGAGCTTCACCGAGCCGCCGAGCGGCCCGTTGTCGGCGGCGCCGTTGCTCACGTTCACGAACGCGCCGGTCGACGGGGCGGTCTTCCACGCCGCGTCGTCGGCCTTGCCGTCGATCACGATCTTCTCGCCCTTCGCGAGCTGCTTCACCTCGAGCTCGGGCACGCCGGGCACCTTTGGCGCGACGCCCGTGCGGAGCTTCACGACCAGCGCGCGGTTCTCTCCGTCGGTCGGGCCGCTGATGATGCGCAGGCGCGCGTCGCCCTTCCAGATGCTCACGTACACGAGCGAGTCCATGCCGCGGAGCTCCGCGGGCATGCGGTAGGTCTGCTCGTCGACGTAGATCTTGCCGCGCTCCCACCGCGAGGGGCCGAAGATCTGCACGCCGTCTTTCCACTCGCGGAGCGCGCCGACGCCGTCGGCGTTGTCGGGGCGCTCGAAGCCCTCGTGCTGCACGTGCGTGGACAGCGCCCACCCCGCCTCGATCGGATCGTCGCAGCGCCAGTAGTAGGTGAGCTTCACCTCGGTGCCCGGCGGCGCGTTCTCGGGCTCGGCTCGATAGCCTATCAGGTGGATTTTATTCTCGAAATTGGCGTCGATCTTCTTCGCCGCGCTCGGGAGGGCGTCGACGACAAACGACTTGAGCCGCTCCTTGTCCTCCGCGCTCTGGGTCTTCGAGCCGCCGACGCACCCGGTGGCGAGCGTGACGGTCGCCGCGACCGCCGCGACCGAGGCGTACGACGCGAGGCCGAGGAGCCCGAACCGCAGCGAGGCCGCCCCAAACGCGGAGGCGCGGCGCGAGGCGCGCATGGCAGGCGACCGGCTCATCGCCGCCCCTTCTTCCGCGCGTCCTTCTCGCGCTTTCGCGCGGCCTTCTTCGCGTTCTTCTCGGCGGCGCTCAGGGTCTTCATCTTGGTGAGGCTCTCCTGGTCGCCCCCCCCGAACATGTTGGGCATTCCCGGGAAGCCGCCGCCCATGCCCGGCATGCCCGGCATTCCAGGGAACCCGCCCATGCCAGGCATGCCAGGCATGCCAGGCATGCCCGGGAACCCGCCCATGCCCGGCATGCCCGGGAACCCGCCCGGCATTCCGCCGCCGGCCGCCATCTTCTTGAGCTGCTTGGCCATCTGGAGCTGCTTGCCCCCCGGGAGCTTCCCGAGGAGGCCGCCGAGGCCGCCCATGCCGCCGCCCATGCCGTCCATCATCTGCTTCATGAAGAGGAACTTCTGCACGAGCTCTTGGACGGCCTGCTCGGTCTGCCCCGAGCCCTTGGCGACGCGGGAGACGCGCGAGGGGTCTCGCACGAGGGCGTACGGATCGTCGCGCTCGAAGCGGGTGAAGCTCTGGATCATGGCCTCGATGCGCACGAGCTCGTGGTCGTCGAGGCTCACGCCCGGCGGCACCATCTGCTCCATGCCCGGCATCTTCGCGACGATGTCGCTCAGGCTGCCCATCTTCTTGATCATGCGGATCTGGTCGAGGAAGTCGCCGAGCGTGAAGTTGCCCGAGAGCATCTTCGCCGCGTCCTCCGCGGCCTTCTTCTCGTCGATGACGCCCTGGAAGTCCTTCATGAGCCCGACGACGTCGCCCATGCCGAGCACCCGGCTCGCCATGCCCTCGGGCCGGAACTCCTCGAACTTGTCCGTGCCCTCGCCCATGCCGACGAAGCGCACGGGCGCGCCCGTGACCTCTTTCACGCTGAGAGCCGCGCCGCCGCGCGCGTCGCCGTCGAGCTTCGTGAGCACCACGCCCGTGAGCGAGAGGCGGTCGTGGAAGCCCTTCGAGACCTTCACCGCGTCTTGGCCGATCATGGCGTCGACCACGAGGAAGATGTTCTCCGGCGCGACGCTGGCCTTGATGTCGGCGAGCTCCTTCATGAGGGCCTCGTCGATGGCGAGGCGGCCGGCGGTGTCGAACACGATGACGTCGCAGCCCTTCGACTTCGCCTCGGCGACGGCCTTGGTGCAGATGGTGACGGGGCTCTCGCCCGGCAGGTTGAACACCGGCACGCCGATGCTCTTGCCGAGGACCATGAGCTGCTCGACGGCCGCCGGGCGCTGCATGTCGGCGGCCACGAGCAGCGGCTTCTTGCCCTCGCTCTTCAGCGACCGCGCGAGCTTCGCGCAGGTGGTGGTCTTTCCCGACCCCTGGAGCCCCACCATCATGATGCCCGTCGGGCGACCGGAGGCGGTCGCGAACGCGATCGCCGGCGTGTCCGGCGGGGCCATGAAGGCCACGAGCTCGTCGTAGCAAATCTTGGTGAACTGATCGCCCGCCGAGACCTTCAGCGTCTCGCCGTCGCTGCCCTTCGCGCGGATGCGCACGACCTCGCCGAGCGCCTTCGCCTTCACCCGCGCGAGGAACGTCTTCACCACACCGATCTCGACGTCGGCCTCGAGGAGAGAGAGCCTCACCTCGCGGAGCGCGGTGTCGACGTTGGCCTCGGAGAGCTCCGTGAGCCCGGCGAGGCGATTCTTGGCTTGGCGAAACCCTTTGGCGATGGCGTCGAACATGGGTGGGAAGGCGTTTACCACGGCGCGGCGCCGGCGGGAACGCGCGAGGCGGCGGCTGGCGCCTGGAACGACCCGCGGAGGCCCCGGGCGCCGCCTCGCAGGCTCGCCGCGCGAGGGTTCGGCGCGCCCGCGGCGCTGTGTGTATATTCCCCGCCCATGGTCGAACCTGCAGTGGAACTAGCCAGCTACGACGCCCCGAAGCTCGAGGCCATGATCGAGACCCTCTTCCTCGCCGCCCACGCGGACGGTGAGTTCAGCGACGCCGAGCGCGCGCACTTCGCGAAGAGCGTCGAGTCGCTCACCGACAACCGGCTGGCGGGCGAGGCCCTGGCCGCGCTGCTCACGCGGATCGAGGCCGCGCTCGCCGCCTCGGGCCGCGAGGCGCGGCTCGCCGCGGTGAGAGAGCGCCTGCCCGCGGGCAAGCTCCGCGAGGTCGCGCTGGCGCTCGCGATCCGCCTCATGGCGTCCGACGGCATCCTCCGCACCACGGAGCGAGAGCTCATCATGGAGGCCGCCGACGCCCTCGAGGTCGATCGCGACGTCGCCGCCGACATGGTCCGCGACGCCGCGAGCTGACGCTGGCAGGCGCGCCGCAAATCGACCGACCCGAGTTGACAGCGGCCGCGGCGCGGCCCACGCTCCCACGGCAAGAGGTGCTCGGCTCCTAGACTCGTTCACGTTCGCCCACTCCCACATCGAGGCCCACGCCTCGAGCATTGCGCCTCCGGCGCGAGCTCGCCGCGCGTGGGTCGGCGCGTGGCGGGCGTCTCCAGAGCACGACCGGCACCGTTCACCCTGTCGCGGGGTGGTAGGAGTGGCTCCTACGTCGGGATAGCCTCCCGAAGAGGCTCGTTCAATTCGGGCCCCCGCACCCTCGTCTTCCGCCGCGCCCCGGCGCGCGCGCCTTGGCCTCCGCCGGCAGCACGTCGACCGCCTCCGCGGACGCCTCTTCACGAGGTGACGTGCCGGCGCGCTCGTGGGCCTCCGTAACGCGCTCGGACGCGCCATCCAGCGCCCCGCGCTGGCTCCGCGTGCGACCGCGTCCGCGCACGCCCGCCACGAACGCCTCGGAGAGCTCACATGAACTCGTCTATCCCGTCTGTCCCGTCTATCCCGTCTGTCCCGTCTGTCTCGTCTGTCTCGTCTGTCTCGTCTGTCTCGTCTGTCTCGTCTGTCTCGTCCGTCTCGTCCGTCGCGCAGGCGCGGGCGCTCGTGTCCACGCTGCTCCGCGCGCGTGCGGAGGAGTCGCGCGCGCTGAAGGTCCTGCTCCGCGCGACCTGGACGCGCCCGATGGCCGAGGAGCAGCGGCACCTCGCGCGGCTGCGGCGGCGCATCACCGACCTGTGCGTCCTCGGCGCGCACCTGCGCGGACGCTTCCACCTCGCGCGGGCGCCGCGCCACCACGAG
>DAORJJ010000530.1:0-4957 GCA_035439005.1 Polyangiaceae bacterium
CCTCGTCGACCTCGCGTGGGCCGGCGCGGGCGAGCCGGGCGCGCTCGGCTGGGGGCGCATGGTCGGAACCATCTATTCACGCGCCGGCGTGCCGGCCGACGCGCTCGTGCCGCTCCTCGAGGCGGCGTGGCGTTCGCATGTAGACTACAACTTGTGGTCGAAGGTGCCCCCCGGCCTCGGCGAGGCGCTCGAGGCCTTCCGCGCCACGGGCGGGCGCGTCGCGATCGTGTCCAACTCGGAGGGCATGCTCGCGTCGCTCTTCGCGAAGCTCGGCATCGCGCGGCACTTCGATCTCGTCGCGGACAGCGGCCTGCTGGGCGTCGAGAAGCCCGATCCGCGCATCTTCGAGTACGTGCTCCGCGAGCTCGCGGTGCCGGCGGGCGCGGCCCTCCACCTCGGCGACGTGTTCGCGACCGACGTGCTCGGCGCGCGCGCCGCAGGGCTCCGCACCGCGCTCATCGATCCCTTTGAACACTACGCGGGGCGCCACCCCGACGTGCCGCGCGTCGAAGGCGCGGCGCACGTGGCCCGCGCGCTCGCGGCGCGTCGCGCGGCGGCGCACCCCCAAGGAGAGAGGCAAGAGGCATGACGAAGAAGCTCATCGCGCTGCTCGGCGGAGACGGCATCGGCCCCGAGGTCATCGCGCAGGCGCGGCGCGTCCTCGAGGTCTACATCGCGAGGCGTGGCCTGCCGCTCGAGCTCTGGGAGCTCGACCTCGGCGCCGATCGCTACCTGCGCGACGGCACCACGTACCCGAAGGAGATCGCCGCGCGCATCCAGCGCGAGGCCAGCGCCGTCCTCCTCGGGGCCCTCGGCGATCCCCGCGTGCCGAACCTCGAGCACGCGCGCGACATCCTCTTCGGCCTCCGCTTCGGGCTCGATCTCTACGCCAACATCCGCCCCATGAAGGCCCTCGACGATCGCCTCGTGCCGCTGAAAGGGCGGCTCGCCAAAGACGTCGACATCACGGTCTTCCGCGAGAACACCGAGGGCATCTACGTGGGCATGGGGGGCCAGTTCAAGCGCGGCACCCCCGACGAGGTGGCCATCAACGAGGACCTGAACACGCGCAAGGGCGTCGAGCGCCTCATCCGCGCGGGCTTCGAGCACGCCCGCCGCCACGGCAACAAGACCGTGCACCTCGCCGACAAGTCGAACGCGATGAAGCACGCGCACGAGCTCTGGTACCGCTGCTTCTTCGAGGTCGCGGCGGAGTACCCGGAGATCGCCGCCAAGCACGTGTACGTCGACGCGCTCTGCCTCTACCTCGTGCAAGACCCCTCGCCCTTCGAGGTCATCGTCACGTGCAACCTGTTCGGCGACATCGTCACCGATCTGGGCGCCGCGCTCCAGGGCGGGCTCGGCATGGCGGCGAGCGCGAACGTGCACGCCTCCGACCCCTCGCGCGTCGCGATGTTCGAGCCGGTGCACGGCTCGGCGCCGCCGCTCGCTGGCAAGGACCTGGCGAACCCGCTCGCGAGCGTGCTCACCGTCGGCATGCTCCTCACCCACCTCGGCTTCGAGGGCGAAGAGGCTCGGCTCGAGGGCATCGTGAAGAAGGCCATCGCCACCCGCGCCTGCACCCGCGACGTCGGGGGCGAGCTGGGCACGCGCGCCGTGGGGGACTTCGTCCTCGCCGAGCTCGAGGCGTCGCTGGCCTCCAGGGCCGACACGTAGGTAGGCATCTCACCTCTTTCGTCCAGGCGCGCGGAGGCGACCCAAGTCCCCGCGCGCGGAGGGGTCTCACCCGGTCGCCGCCCCGGGAGGAGCTCTCCCCCGACTCAAAGAAGAAAAAAAGAAACGTGGCCGGGAACTTCCGCCTCGCGCCGCTGTCTGGGAAAAACCAGCGAGCGACGGTGGCGTGCCGCCGCGTTGAGTGCGACTCTTTGTGAACAGACGGGCGGGTACGTCGTCGTACCTTTCCCCGCTACGCTGGGCAGTGCGGTGGTCGAGGAGGCGGACGATGGGGCTTCGGTTCTGGAATGGCGTGGTGCTCGCGGCGCTGGGGGTGCTCTGGCTCGCCTCCGGCACCCAGCGTGAGCACCCCGTCCTCGGGGTCCACAGCGCCGAGGTCGCGTCCGCCGAGGCCGAGCTCGCGACCGCCCCAACCGACCCCGCCAAGGTGCTCGCCCTCGGCCAGCGCTACCTCGACTCCGCCGCGCCCGGCATGGCCGTGAGCCTCATCGAGTCCCAGCCGGTCGCCGTGAAGACCAACGCCGCCGTCGAGCACCTCTACGCGCGGGCGCTCCTCGACCAGGGCCGCTCGGCCGACGCCTTGGCCGCGGAGGAGCGCGTGCTCTACCGGTGCGACATCGACCCGTCGGTGTGCACGCCGTTCCTCATCGCCTCGGCCAACCGCCGCGTCGGCATCCTCCGCGAGCTCGCGCGCCTCGGGGTGGACGACGCCCAGGCCCACCCCGAGAAGAGCTCGGTCGCCTACCACAACGCGACGCGCCAAGTGGGCGTGGTCGTCCTCCACTGATCGCCCGTCGCGCCTCTCGCCCGCTCTCTCCAACGTAGCCCCCCACCGAAGGCCTGTGTGGACCACCCGAGCTCCCGCGCCCCCGCGCACTCACGCCTCGCCCGCCTCGCCCGCGCCCCTCGCGCTGCGCGCGCCGCTCGCCCCGCGGGTGGGGGCTCGCTCGCCGTGTCCCTGCTGCTCGCCGCCGGCGCGGGGGCGCTCGGCGTCGCGTCCATGGGCTGCGGCGCGGTGAAGGCCCGCCCGCCGGTGCGCCCGGCCGCCGAGAGCACCGTCACCGCGCGCTTCACGCCGCCGTTCGCGCTCGCCAACCCCGAAGACGCCGTCGTCCGTATCGTGCTCCCGAACATGACCTGCACGGGCACCGCGGTGGAGGAGGACCTGATCCTCACCGCGCACCACTGCGTCGTCCGGCGCGGCCCCAAGGGAGAGTTCCTCCGGGAGAGCGTCGAGCCCGAGTCGATCCGCGTCGAGCTCGGCGGTGACTACTTCGCGTGGGGCGAGGTGAAGGTGAAGGCCGTCGTCGCGCCGCCGTGCGGCGAGCAGGGCGGGGCGGGCGACATCGCCGTGCTCGTGCTCGAGCGCAAGCTCGTCGGCCTCGGCACCCTCTCCCCGCGGCTCGACTCGCCCCCGAAGATCGGCGAGAGCGTCGACCCCGTGGGCTTCGGCCGCTGCGCCACCTCGGGCGACGCGATCCGCCGGCGCACCCGAGACGGCGGCGCCATCCGGGCCACCAACGGCGAGACCTTCTTCATGGACGCGAGCGTGTGCCCCGGCGACTCCGGCGGCCCGGTCATGACGCGGGGTGGGCACCAGGTGGTCGGCGTCGTGAGCCTCAGCGCGATGGACGGCGACGAGAGCACGAAGGCGCCCTCCATCATGGCGCGCGTCGACGCCTTCCGGAACGTCTTCGCTTACGCCCACCAGCTCGCGGCGGGCGCGACGAAGAGCGAGCTGCCGCCGCTCGCGTGCGAGTAGGCTGCGAGCCGCGCCGCTCGGCCCGCGCCTCGTGTACTCTGAGCCAATGAGCGAAGCGCGCGCCGTGGCGGGCGAACCGTCCCCGCCGGCCTCCGACCCGTCTGCGGGCCGAGGCTGGCAGAGCACCCTGCGCACCGGGCGCGCGCGCGGCGTCGACGGCACCGGGATCGCCTACCAGGTGCTCGGCCGTGGCGAGCGCACCCTCATGCTCGCGAATGGGCTCGGCGGGCGACTCTACGCGTGGGGCGCCGCGATCGAGGAGTTCTACAGCGACTACCGCCTCATCACGTGGGACTACCGAGGCCTCTTCGACTCCGACTCCCCCGCGTCGAAGCGTCGGCTCGCCGTCGTGCACCACGTCGAGGACGCGCGCTCCATCCTCGACGCCGAGGGCATCGAGCGCGCGGTGTTCATGGGGTGGAGCATGGGCGTGCAGGTCTCGCTCGACATGGCCGCGAGCTACCCCGAGCGCGTGGCCGGCCTCGTGCTCCTGAACGGCACCTACGGCCACGTGCTCTCCACCGGCCTCCAGCCGCTCTTCGCCGTGCCTGGGCTGCCCAAGCGGCTCCACGCGCTGTTCGACTTTCTCCAAGACCACCCCGAGCTCGCCGGTCGGCTCGCCACCTTCGCCCGCGCGATGCAGTGGCCCACCGCCGGGCTCATGGCCGTCACGGCCGGCCGGGGCGCGCTCCGCATGCGCCCGCTGCTCGCCCGCTATTTCGACGACGTGCTCGGCGACAGCTTCGTCAATTTTTTGCGTCTTTTCCAGGAGTTGGACGCGCACTCGGTCTACCACCTGCTCCGCGAGATCGAGCACCCCACGCTCGTCGTGAGCGGCCTGCTCGACGCGCTCACGCCCGCGTACCAGTCGAGCGAGATCGCGCGCCGCATGCCCAACGCCGAGCACCTGCGCATCGCGCGCTCGAGCCACTTCTCCCTCATGGAGCGCCCCGAGATCGTCGTCCCTCGCATGCGGGAGTTCCTCGAGCTCCGCGCGATGTTCTGAGCGCGGCTCAGTTCAGCGACTTGTCGGGCTTGCCGAAGATCTCGTCCCAGCCTTCGCGGTAGCTCTGCGACGCCACCCGCGCGGGCCCCTTGCCGCGCGGGGGCTCGTGGGGGTGGGCGCGTGCGGCCGCCGGCACCTTGACCTCGACGTCGCACACGTTGGGCGCGTCGGCGCGTGGCGACAGCTTGACCACCTCCGTGGTGGAGCCGATGGGCACGCCGTCGCGCAGGGGGCGCATCTCGCCGGCCTCCACGCGGTCTTCGCGCGCCCGGAGCACGTGCACGCCGCCGCCGTCGGCCGTGGGTGGGCCGAGCAGGACCACGTCCGAGGGTGGCTTTTCGGGGCGGTCTCCCATCACTCCAGTATATGTTCTCGCGCCATGGTTTCCATGTCGCGTCGCGGTTTGTGTCGGCCCCGGGTCCTCTTCGCGTCGCTCGCGCTGGCCGCCCTCGGCGCGTGCGCGCCGGCCGAGGTGGCGCCACCGCCGAAGCTCG
>DAORJJ010000531.1:0-4953 GCA_035439005.1 Polyangiaceae bacterium
GCCGATCGTCGCGGCAGTTTCTTGTTGCGCGACGGTGAGCGCGATCGCGCCACCGATGGTCGTACCGCTGCCGCCGGCGCCGGCCGCGCCCTCCGGAGCCGCGGCCGTGGTCGCGCGCGGCGGCCTCGTCGTGCCGAGCTCGTTCGCGAGCGGGCACGCGCCCCTCGCGGGCGGCGCCAAGGTCCCGCTCAAGTGGCTCCCCCCGGGCGCCTTCGAGCCGGACACGGGCCCGAGCGAGGCCATCTTCCCGCCGCAGTCGCTCACGCTGCGGTTCAACCACAAGCTCCACATGACCCGCGTGGGCGCGAAGTGCACCACGTGCCACAAGGCCGCGCTCACGAGCCAGTCGGCGCAAGACCACCTCGTGCCGGCCCCGGCCACGTGCGACAACTGCCACGGCACCGACCACACGAACCTCGGCGCGGTGAAGCCGGGCGACGACCTCACCGGGCAGTGCGCGTTCTGCCACGAGGGCTACAAGCCGACCGACGGCAACCGCGTCGCGAAGCTCGTGCTCCCGCGCGCGAACATGATCTTCAACCACAAGAAGCACGCCGACAAGAACATCAACTGCCAGCAGTGCCACGGCGAGGTGCAAGAGCTCGAGCTCGCCACGCGCGACCAGCTGCCGCGCATGCGAGGCTGCTTCGGCTGCCACCAGTACCCGGACGCCTCCGCCCGGGGCACGGCGAAAGGCGAGTGCGAGAACTGCCACCTGAGCGGCGGGGCGTCGACCGGCGGCAAGATGAAGATCGCGTTCCCTTCCGGCACGCTGAAGCCGCCGCGGTGGATGCACAACGCCGGGCACACCCCCGACTTCCTCGAGCGCCACAAGATGGTGGCCGCGAACGACTCGCAGCTCTGCGCGAACTGCCACAAGGAAGACTTCTGCACGGCGTGCCACGACGGCCGCGTGCGCCCGCGCAACATCCACCCGAACGACTACATCTCCATGCACCCGGTCGAGGCGCGCCTGGGGATGCAGAAGTGCCAGAGCTGCCACCGCGAGCAGAGCTTCTGCCTCCAGTGCCACCAGCGCCTGGGCATCACCATGAGCGGGCCCGGCGACGTGCGCTCGGCGGGCCGCTTCCACCCGCCGAAGGCCATCTGGAGCGATCCGCCCCGGCAGCCCGGCCACCACTCGCAAGAGGCCAAGCGCAACCTGAACGCGTGCGTGTCGTGCCACGTCGAGCGTGACTGCGTCGTGTGCCACGGCGGCCAGGGCATCGGTGGCGGCTTCAACCCGCACCAAGGCGGCTTCCTCGCCAGCTGCCAGTCGCAGTTCTCGCGCAACCCGCGCCCCTGCTTCGTGTGCCACGATCCCCAGGACGGGAAGCTCGACCGATGCCGCTGAAGAGCCCTGCGCCGCGCCCCGACGCCGACCGCGCTCGCGCCGCGAGCGTCGACGCCACCCCCACAGGCCCACACCTTTCCTTGCAAGAGGCCGGCCCGGGGGGCTATAGCCTAAACCCCCCGGAGCGTCCCGAGGGAGAAGAAGAGGAGTCCCCCTGTGCAAGAGCTTGTTCGGTATCTCTTGGAGAACATGTACCTGGATTTCCAGGGCGAGATCTCGATCGAGCAGGTTCGCCAGTACTTGCGCGGGGACAACAGCAAGGAGGCGAAGGCGCTCCTCCAGAAGCTGATCGAGGACAAGGGCGTGGACGACCTCCTGCTGGCGCTGGCCGACGTGCTGAAGGAGCACCTCCGCAGCGGCATCAACGAGCAGGTGGTCCGCCAGGAGCTCACGACCTACTCGGACAGCTGAAGGCTCTTTTTCCACGTCCTTTCGCTAACTTGCGAGTCGGGGCGGCGTCCTACGCGGCCGCGCCGCTCGCGGTGGCCGCGGTGGCGGGGCTGGTCGCGGGGCAGGGCTGCGACGCCGGCACCTTCCGCAAGGACCCGGCGACCCAGCCGACCGAGGCGCTCCGCGTGGTGGGCGCCAACGTGGGCACGAACCGCCCCATGCCGGTCGACGGCGCGGTCCAGCTCGCGTTCAACCGGTATCTCTACCCCTCCACCGCGATCCGCCAGTCGATCCGCATCGTGGCGGCCAACGGCGGGCCCACGGCGCCGCCCAAGGTGGAGTACGACCCGGTCGCGCGCACGATCACGGTCCTGAACCCCAACGAGCGGGGCGACGCGGGCGCGACCCCGTGGCTCGTCGAGGGGCAGACCTACCGGGTCGTGGTGAGCGTACCGCAAGAGGGCGAGGACGGCCTGCGCGCGCTGGACGGCGCGACGCTGGCCGAGCCGGTCGAGATCACCTTCCTCGTGAAGGGTCCCGGCGCCGTGGCCGACCCCAAGCCCACGTTCTGCAACGACATTGCGCCGATCTTCAACGCCAAGTGCGACGGCGCCACCTGCCACGGCGCGGGCGGAGTGGAGGCCGCGGGGCTGCTCCTCACGACGGCGGCCGGGTTCCGGGGCACGGCCATCGGCACGGGCGACGGCCGCGTCGCGCAGGGCGCCAACACCGGCGCCACCGACCAGGCGAACCCGACGCCCCGCGTGTTCGGCGTGAACATGCCCCTCGTGAAGCCGAGCGATCCCGGGAACAGCTGGCTGCTCTACAAGGTGCTGCTCGCGCCGCCGCCGGTGGCGCCGCCCGCCACGCCCTTCACGCCGCTCGTGTGCGCCAAAGGCGGCGCGGTGGCGCCCGAGTACCGCCCGCTGGCCGAGGGCATCACGCCCGCGCCCGACGCCCGCGAGCAGCAGGTGCTCCGCGACGCCGTGCTCGGCCGCGAGATGCCGTTCCCCAACGGGAGCCGCGACTACGAAAACCTCCCGCTCACGTTCGCCGAGCGCGAGGTGCTGCGTCTGTGGATCCGCGACGGGGCGCTCGTGCCGGACGACTGCGGCTCCTGCAGCGGCTCCGCGAGCCCCGCGGGCGACGCCGGGACGGACGCGGCTCCTGCGCCCGACGCCGCGCCGCGCGACGCCGGCGGCGACTGACGCCGACGCGCGACCCGAGTCAGCGCGGGACGAACGACCAGAGGCACTTCGCGGGGAGCGCCGCCACGCAGCGCCCCGCGGCCAGGAAGGTGTCGCCGTTCGGCCCCACCGCGAGCAGCTCGAGGTCCTGCACCGCGGGCTCGAACGTGCTCCACGTGGGCGCCCCGAAGGCGATCTGTGTGTTGGGGCGGAAGTGTATGTAGACTGACGCGACGCCCGGGCCGCGCCGCAGCAGCACCCGCCCGGACGTGGAGAGCGCGAAGGGCTCGCGGGCGCCGTCGGCGAGCACGGTCCGCGCGCTGTTGTCGACCACGTCGAGGCGCGCGTCCACCTCGGCCTGGGTGATGGCGGCGTCGGTGGCGACGAACACGAAGCTGCCCGCGGTCGCGACCACGTTGCCCTTCAGGCCACGCTCGCTGTGCCCGTTGCCGATGCGCATGCGCCGCGTGGAGTTGTCCTCGATGATGACCGCGGCGAGGCCCTCCTGGACCTCGCTCTCGACCGACGTCGTCGTCAGCATGGCGAGGGACACGCCCGGCGCCTCGGAGCGCCAGCGCTTGCCGGGGAGCCCGAGCGCCTCGACGACCGCGACCGAATCGCCCGGACCGCGGTCGAGGAGCGCGAAGGTGCGGGCGTCGGCGGAGCGCGCGTACGCTCGCGCCCCGGGGAGCGCAGGGCCCATGGTGGTCCCGACGAAGCGGGCGGGCGGGGCGCCCAGCGGAGCGTCGGACGGGGCGTCCGATGCGGCGTCCGGCGGGGCGACGGCGGCGTCCATCGGCGGCGCGGAGGCGGCGGGCGCCGGATCGGCCTGCGGCGGCGGGCCCTCCGGGGTCGGCGCGCTCGTGCCGAAGGCCCCGCACGCCAGGGCGCTGGGGACCGCCCCCAGCGCGAGGGTGAGGGGGAGCCCGAGCCCGGTCAGGAAGCGGTGGGCCTTGCGCAACATCTCGCGTGAGTCTACGAAACTTCGCGTGCTCGCGCAGGTCAGAAGCGACGCGCGACGCCCTCCCGGCATCGATGGTATGTCGCCATCGCACCCGCGCACCCACTCTCAGGAGCCACCATGTCCCTCGTTCAGAAGCCCGCCCCCGATTTCAAGGCCACCGCTGTCTTCGCCAACGGCGATGAGAAGGAGATCACGCTCTCCTCGCTCCAGGGCAAGTACGTCGTCTTGTTCTTCTATCCGTTCGACTTCACGTTCGTGTGCCCGACCGAGATCCTCGCGTTCTCGAACCACATCGAGGAGTTCAAGAAGCGCAACGTCGAGGTGCTCGGCGTGTCGATCGACTCGGCGCACGTGCACCGCGCGTGGCGCGCGACCAAGGTCGAGGACGGCGGCATCGGCCCCATCGGCTACCCGCTCGTGGCCGACGTGAACAAGGACATCGCCCGCGCGTACGGCGTGCTCCTCGACGGCGGCATGGCCCTCCGCGGCACGTTCCTCATCGACAAGTCCGGCACCGTCCGCCAGGAGACCGTCAACGATCTCCCGCTCGGCCGCTCGGTCGAGGAGACCCTCCGCCTGGTCGACGCGCTCCAGTACGTCGAGGAGCACGGCGAGGTGTGCCCGGCCGGCTGGCAGAAGGGCAAGACCGCGATGAAGGCGAACCCCGCCGGCGTCGCCGCGTACCTCAAGGAGAACGCGAAGTCGCTCTGACCGCGCGTCACTGAGCGGGCCTCCGGGCTCGCCGTCGCGGGGTCTCGGCCAGGGCCGGGACCTCGCGCTCTTTTGTCCCAGCGGCAGCCGCGCGCGCCGCCGTTGGTTTCGGCGCGGAGCCGTGGTCTACTTGGGTCATGCAGAAGCGCGCGGTTCGTGGGATCGGTTGGGCCGCGTCTATCGCGATGGTCGGAGCGCTCGCCGCGCCGGCGTTCGCTCAGACGCCCCCACCTGCCGAGCCGCCCCAGGCCGCGCCGCCGGCCAGACCCAGCGCGGTGTAGAACAGGCCTGCGAACACCGAAGCCGGCCAGCGCCGGCCCGGCTGCTCATGGGCCTCGCGACCCATG
>DAORJJ010000532.1:0-4939 GCA_035439005.1 Polyangiaceae bacterium
CGGGGTTGGGGCAGGGTCGGGGTCAAGGTTGGGGGCGCCGTGACTCGGGGGAGCCACGGCGGCCTGGGTGCGTCAGCGCGTGAGCTTCACGAGGGTGCGACGAGACGCGGCTCGTGGCGTTTCGCTGACGCGCTTCGCGATCCTCGAAGGAGGGTAAGGGCCGTGGCGGCACCCGCCACCGTGCGCGCTCGCGTCGCTGCCGGGGGGTATGTGGATCGAGCGTGACGGTTCAGGAGGGGTGTGCGTCTTGTCGCGCGGCGCCCCGACGCCCGCGACGAGTACGACGAGCGTGATCGCGGGCGCGCCGCTTCGGCTCTGCGACGACCATGGCACCCGCGTCGACGGGGAGGTCGCGGTCCCCGGATCGAGAGCGTCGAGCTCCGGATTACGGTCGACGCGGGGGGCGCGCTGGCGCTCTCCGCGGGTGACCACGCGGTCCGGTGGCGCTGGGTTGGGGACGCCCTGGAGTTCTTCGCAAGGAGCACTCCGAAATCGTCGAGACTGGCGAGGGGCTGTTTCTGCTTCGTGACCTCGGCAGCTCGAATGGCACCTACGTCAACGGCGAGCGCGTGAAGGGCGAGCGCCTCCTGCGCCACGGCGACGCGATCGCGCTGGGGGAGACGCGTGGCTACTACGACGATGGCTCTTCCGAGCTCCTGCTGCCACGCGTCTGTTCGATTCCGCAGGGCTAGGTAGGCCCACCGCGCGCCGGCCCGCGATGTGGCGTCAGCGGACCGTGACGGGGATCCCGACATCGAGCCCGCCCGACACGATGTGCATGGTGGTCGCGCCGGCCGCCCGGGCCTCGAGGGACCAGCGCGGAGAAGAGAGCGTGATGCCCGTGTCCCGGAACCCCACGACACGCGTGTCATCTACGCGGAGGACGAAGCCCTTGGTCGCTTGAAGCAGCGAGCCGTCGGCCGACCGCGCATGCGGCGACAGCACGACGGCTTCGCCTACCCGAAGGTCGAGCCGCGGAACGCCGGTCGCGCCTTGCGCGACGTCCACGTCGAGAGTCGCCGGCACCTCGACCTTCAACGTGACGCTCTCGACGAGCGCCCGATTCGCGCCCATGAGGCGAAGCTTCGCCTCGCCGGGCCCGACCGCGACCACGTCGATGTTGGAGCGCACGGAGAGCTCGCCGCCTCGCGCGCGGCACGAGTCCGAGCTCTCGCCTTCGGAGCACGTCGAAGAGCTGCCCGATCGCGTGCAGCAGGTCCGAGTGTTCTTCGTGGCGGTGACCCGAAACACGGCGGGGTTCGCGCTCTCGGCGTAGGGCTCCTGCCCGCTTTTGAGTTGGGCAGAGATGGACTCCTCGGTCCCAGGCACCATCGCCCGGGTCACGCCCTTGCAGTCGAGGAAGCACCCGGAGCTGTACTCGAAGCGCGCCACACCCAGGTCCCCGTCGGTCGAATCGCCGCCTAGGATGTTGCAGCCGAGCGCCGCGATGGTCGCGGCGCACAGAATGGCGCGGGGAAGAGAGAAGCGGGATGGACGCGTCATGGTGGAACCTCCGAAGCAGGTCGCGTGCCAGCATGCTGCTGTTGTCGAGGTAGTGCCCGAAGGTCGGCGATGTGAGGGGCTGATGGGCGGGCGAAACAGGCACTTGCCTCAACTGCGCGGGAGGCGCGGGGCGGGCGTCGCGCGCGGATAAAGCGCGCGCCGCGCGTGTTCGCCATCGCCCGCGGTGAGGCCTTCACGGCCAAGAGGAGCTCGACGGCCACGCCGTAAGCGACGAGCTTGTCGTGCGGGGGTGGTGAGAGCGCAGGGCGGCGCCACGGGCCGGTTTCCCGGCCTGGCTGCGGTAGGCCCGTCCGCAGAGCGCAGCGCCGCGGAGCCCGGCATGGTTTCGCCGATTGGGCGAGCCGCGAGCCGGAACCCGGCATGGTTTCGCCGATTGGGCGAGCCGCGAGCCGGAGCCCGGGCATGGTTTCGTCGATTGGACGAGCCGCAAAGCGTAACCGAGACTGGTTTCGCCGGTCCGGCGAGCCGTGGGGCGTGCGAGGCCTTCTCCGCTCGGGTTCCTTTCGGCGCCATCCTCGAGAGACGTGATGGACTACGTGGCTGGCCGCTACGTCCGCGGGGGCAGCACGCTGTGGGTGAACCGCGGCTTCGGCGTGGCCGGACCTCCGTCGCGCGTCGGCGCGCCGCCCGAGGTCACGCGCGTCGTCCTCGTCTCGGGGTGACGGTCTCGGCGTGACGCCGAGCCCGCGGCCCGACTATACGAGCCCCATGAACGCGACGCCGAAGCCGGTCCGCCTCGCGCGCCTCGCCGTCGCGGGGCTCGCGACGCTCGCGCTCGTCGGCGCTGCGCGCTGCCCGGAGGCGCACGCGATGCGCCTCCTGGACGCCGGCGCCTCGAGCCCTGTGCGCGCCGCGCAGCCCCTCTACGCGCCGCCGCCCCTGCCGCTCCCCGCGGCCCTCGCCGAGCGCCCGGCGCGCGGGCTCACGATCGGCCCCATCGAGAACGCGTACCACCCCGGCAAGGGCTACGGCTCGCACGCCTTCGAGCGCTCGCTCGACGAGACCCGCGCGATGGGCGGCACCTGGGTCGCCCTCACGCCGTTCGGCCGCGTGTACGATCTCGCGGGGCGCGGCGTCGACCTCCGCTTCGAGGCGCCGTTCGCCGACAACCGCGCGGCGATCGTCGCCTCGGTGCGAGCCGCGCACGCGCGCGGCCTCCGCGTGATGCTGGTGCCGCACCTGTGGGTCGAGTCGGGCGAGTGGCGCGCGCTCATCGATCCCAAGACCGACGCGGGCTGGGCGGCGTGGACCGAGAGCTACGGGCGCTTCGTCGAGGCCTGGGCGCGCGTGGCGGCGGAGTCCGGGGTCGACCTGCTCTCGTGCGGCGTGGAGCTCCGCTCGTGGGTGACCAGCGGGCGCGCGCCCTCGTTCATCGCGCTCATCGCGCGCATACGTGCACTCTACAAGGGTCCGCTCACCTACTCGGCCAACTGGGACGACGTGGACGACACGGTGATCCTCGGCGAGCTCGACGTCATCGGCATCAACGCGTTCTACCCGCTCGCGGAGCGCGAGGGCGCCACCCTCGCCGACCTGCGCGCCGGCGGCCTGCGCGTGCGCGACCGCGTCCGCGCCCTCTCGGCCACCTGGCGAAAGCCTGTACTCTTCACGGAAATTGGCTACACGACCCGGCCCGAGCCCGCGCTCAAGCCGTGGGAGTGGCCCGACGGCATGAAGGACGTGCACGTCGACCAGCCGGCGCAGGCGCTCGCCTACCACGCCCTCGTCGGCCCGCTGCTCGACGAGCCGAGCTTCCTCGGCTTCTTCGTGTGGCGCACGTACGCCGATCCGGACGACGTGTCGCAGGAGGCCGAGTGGGGCTTCTCGCCGCGCGGCAAGCTCGCCGAGCTCGTCGTGCGCGACGCCTTCGCCGCGCCGTGGGCGGCCGATCAGCGGCGCGCGGCCACGTTCGGCTGGGGGCGGCGCGCGCTCACCCCCGGCGTGTTCCCTTAGCGCGCGCGACACCCGCGCGGGAGCGAGCGCGACCGACCGCTACCAGGGCAGCGCCTCGCCGTTCGCGTGGCGGAAGCTGCCCGTGGCGGCGAGGTCGAGCTCGTCGATGCGCGCGAGGAGGCCGCGCGCGGCGTCGGCCGGGGGCACGCCGTTGCCGCCGGTCATGCCGGTCGCGACCATCCCCGGGTGGACCAGGCCGACCGCGATCCCGCGCGGATGGAGATCGCGCGCGAGCGACACGCCCGCCATGTTCACGGCGGCCTTGCTCATGCGGTAGCCGTACATGCCGCCCGAGCCGTTGTCGGCGATCGAGCCCATGCGGCTCGTGACGATGGCGATCTTCGAGCCCTCGCGGAGGTTCGGCAGGAGCGCCTTGGTCACGCGGAGCGGGCCGAGCGCGTTCACCTCGAACTGCTTGCGGGCGCCCTCGAGGTCGAGCGAGTCGAGCGTGTCCGGCTGCAGCACGCCCGCGTTCAGGACGAGCACGTCGAGCGCGCGCCCCGCGAGGCGGGAGGCGAGGTCGGCGACCGACGCGTCGCTCGTGACCTCGACGCCCCGCTCCACCCGGACCGCGTCGCGCGAGCCGCGCGCGAGCGCGTCGAGCTCCGGCGTGGTCTCGCGGCACGCCGCGATGACGTGGTCGCCGCGCGCGGCGAGCTGCGCGGTGAGCTCGAGGCCGATGCCTCGGTTGGCGCCGGTGACGAGGACTGTGCGTGGGCGGGTGGCCATCGATCTCCCTTTCGCGCGCGAGCCGCGCCCGCGCGTGCCCCTGGCGTACCCCGCGCGCGCGCGGCGGGCAACGCCCGCGGGGCGGGCGGCGCGAACGGGCCTAGCGCGCGAGCTCGCAGCGCTTCGGGTCGAGGACCGGCGGGAAGCCGAAACACTCGGTGACCTGCCGCGTCAGCAGGTCGCCCTGCACGTATTTGCCGCGCGTCGCCACCGTGACGCGCGGGCCGGCGCGGTTCTCGAGGCGCACCGAGGTCAGCCCCGACTCGTCGAAGCAGAGGCGCGCCTTCGACGGCCCATAGGGCCCCGCGTCTCGCTCCTCGACGCAGCCCACGGCGCCCGCGCGGCCTCGCCCGGCGCCCGGGCGTCGGAGCGCCCGCGGGGGCTCGCCGAGCACCACGAGCTCGGAGGGCGCGCCCTCCACGCGCACCGCCGGCAGCAGCGAGGCGAGCTCGTCCGCGCCCCGTCGGTCGACGAAGCTGCCGCTCGCGACCGCGCGCGCGCCACCGTCGCCCGAGGTCCAGGTCACGTCGCACACGACGAGCTCGACCTCGCCCCGCGCCTCGACGCGCCCGCCCGAGGGCGCGTGAGGATCGACGCTGTCGGTCACCCGAAAGCGTGCGACCGCGCCCACGCGGAAGAGCGCGGGCACCCACAGGGTCGCCGGATCGCCGCGCGGCGCGGCGAGCTCAGGGGGCGCGGCGCGCGACGCGTCGGCCGCAGAGGCGGCGCTGGC
>DAORJJ010000533.1:0-4931 GCA_035439005.1 Polyangiaceae bacterium
GCGTACGTGTGGCTCGAGGGGCCGCTCGCGGCGGGCACCTCCCCGGCGCCGACTCCCGCGCCCGCGCCGACTCCCGCGCCCGCGCCGAGCGCGGGCTGCTCGAATAGCCTCGCTCCCGGACAGCAGCTCACCGCGGGGCAGCGGCTGTGCTCCGCCGACGGGAGGTTCCGCCTCGAGGTCCAGAGTGACGGCAACCTCGTGCTGCGCCGCGCCGCGGACAACTACGTCAAATGGCACGCAAACAAGGTGGGCTCCTCTCCCCGGGCGGTCGTTCAGGGCGACGGGAACCTCGTGCTCTACCACGGCTCCACGGCGGCCTGGTACACGGGCACCCAGGGCAGCGCGGTGCGCCAACTGGTCGTTCAAACCGACGGCAACCTCGTGCTCTACGCCACGGACGGCCGCGCCCTCTGGCACACGAACACGCCGGAGTAGGCGCGACCCGAGTCCCCTCTTCGCGCGCCAGAATGGCTCACGCGCCGACGCTCATGCCGTCGGGGGCGCGCCGGCGAGGGCGAGCGCCTTGGGCTCCACGCGGAACGTCACGGGCGCGCGGCCCGGCGCCTCGCCGTCGAGGTCGAGCCACGCGGTGCCGCGGAGGCACGTCACCCGCACCTCCGCCCCGCGCGCGCGGAGGGCGCCAGGCACGCGCTCGAGGGTGCCGCGGTAGAGGTCGGGGATGCGCGCGAGCTGCCGCGGGAGGCTCGCGTGCGGCACGACGACGACGTCGAGCGCGCCGTCGTCGAGCGCGGCCTCGGGACAAAAGTGCATCCCTCCGCCCGCGTAGCGCCCATTTCCGACCGCGATCACGGTCACGTCGAGCTCGCCGAGCAAGGCGCCGTCGACCTCCACGCGCGCGCGCGCCGGCTCGTACCGCGCGGTCGCGCGCAGGGTCCCAAGGAGGAACGAGGCCGTCCCCCCGAGGGCCTTGCTCGACGTGTTCACGAGCCGATCGACGAGGCCGCTCATTCCGCACGAGGCGAGGTTCAGAAACCACCGCGAGCGCTCGACGCCCGCGTCGTCGACGAACGTCGCGTGGCCGAGATCGACGCGGCGCGCGGGGCGTTCCACGATGGCCGCGAGCGCGCCGTCGAGATCGCGGACGCCCAGGGTGCGGCGAAAATCGCCGCCGGTGCCGACCGGGAGCACGCCGAAGACCACGTCGGGGCGCCCGGACTCCATGAGCCCATTGACCACCTCGTGGTGCGTGCCGTCGCCTCCAAGGGAGAGCACGCGCGCCGCGCCGCCGAGGGCGGCCTCCCGGGCGAGCGTCGACCCGCCGCCAGGCGCGGTGGTCTCCACGAGCTCCACGGCCCCGAGGCGCGCCTCGACGGCCCGGCGCAAGCCGGAGAGGTCGCGACCGACGCGCCCCGCGGCCGCCTTGGGGTTCACGATCACGACCGTCCCGCTCATGGCTCGCCCTCGGGCTCGGGCGTGGTCGCGCGGCGGAGGCGGAGCTCGGCGTAGCCCCGCACGAGCGTGCCGAACCAGCGGTCGGTGTGGGGGAAATACCCCGCAAAATTGCCGTGGACGCGCGCGTGGTGCGCGTCGTGGTGCACGGCCCCGTCGCTGCCCGGGAAGAGCTTGGACGGCGACCACGGGAGCGCGTAGCCCGAGTGCCCCTCGGCGGCCTCCCACTGGCGGAGGACGATCCAGAGCCACGCGGTGAAGACGTGCGCGCCAAAGAGCGCGGGCCCCGCGAGCATGAGCAGGCCGGTGGCCACGTACTCGAGCGGGTGCATGTAGTGTCCAGTGATCGCCCACGGCGTGACGATGCGGTGGTGCACGCCGTGGATCTTCTTGAAGAGCCACCGCGTGTGCAGCGCGCGGTGCATCCAGTAGTAGAGAAAGTCGTCGAGCGCGGCGAAGGCGAAGAGCTCCGCCACCACGACCCACGGCGCGGGGAGCGGGCCGAGGCCGACGCGGCCGGGCCGAAGCCACGGCCACGCGACCGTGATGACCACGCCGAGGAGCGCGTTGTTCACGAGCCACCGTCCGATCGACGGGCCGACCAGCTGCTGCGCGCGGGGTCTCCGGCTCTGGATGCGGTAGCGGCGCGCCCAGGCCGGATCGCGCCACGCGAGGAGGGTGAGGGGCGCGGCGAACGCCACGAACGCGCCCATGCTGACGAGCTGGCCGCCCACCGCCAGCGCGCGGAAGAGCGGATCGTCCCACTGGCCGTCCCACGGCGTGCCGCTCATCGCGCGCGCACCGTGGCGTTGACCCGGTGCACCACCTCGGCGGTCTCGTTCACGGCCCGCGGGCTCACGGAGGGCTGGACGCCGAAGTACCCGAAGGCGCGCAGCTCGTTGGTCGCGGTGCCCGTGGCCCCCGCGAGGGGCGCACCGCCAGGGGGCGAGTAGCGCTCAGGCCCCTCGGCCGAGAGCCCGTAGGTGGCCTCCGCGAAGCGGCGCGCAGGGGACGCCACGTGGCACGTGGCGCAGTCGATGGTGTCGGGAGAGTGCGCGGTGGGGTTCTCGATGCGGAGCGCGTGTTTGTACGCGACGAGGCGCGCGGCGGGGCTCGCGGCCTCGAGCGCGGTGGGATCGAGCAAGAGGCGGAGATCGTCCTCGGCGGGCGACGCGGGGTAGGTCGCCGCGCGCTCGAACGTGCGCCCCTTGAGGTCGAGGTTCTGAAAGGTCTGCTCTTTTACTCCGACGAGCGGGATGAGCATCGGCCGCAGCGCGCCCCCCTCCACCTCGAAGCCCCCGAAGCGCCACGCTTGCCCGACCTGCTCGAGCGCCATGAACGTGATCCGCGTCAGGTTCTCTCGACCGGCGTGGGCGAGGAGCAGCGAACGCGCGCCGCGCGCGAACGCGCCCTCCACGCCGTCGCGCGCGAGCGCGGGGTGGACGCCTACTGGCCCGTCGGCGACGCCCGAGGCGCGGCGGAGCTCCACGAGCTGCGCGAGGACGTCGGCGAGCTCCACGCGAGAGAGCGCGTAGAAGAGATGGAGCGCCGTGTCCGAGGTGGTGAGCGCCTGCGTGCCGACCTGGGGCACGACCGGCTGCATCACGAGGCGCAGCTGGTTCTTGCACGAGGCCTCGTCGACCACGCCGAGGCCCGGGAAGCACGGGTCGAGCCGCACGGCGACCACGCGGAACAGCTGGTAGCTCTCCAGGTTGGGCGTGAGCAGGTCGAGCGGAGGGAGCCCGCCGTAGAGGTCCGCGGGCAAGAGCGGGCCGCGCGCGCCGGCCGACGCGGCCCCGAGCAGCGAGGTGCGCTGCGCCTGCGGCGGCAGCGGATAGAGGAACGAGACGTCGTGGACGCCGACGTCCACGGTGAGCGCGCGCGGGGCCGCCGGGCCGGGCTCGGTCGCCGTGGAGCACGCGACCTCGCCGGCCACGAGGGCCGCGACGAGCGCGGCGGCGAGCGGGGCGGCGCGTCTCATGGGGGAGAGCGTACGCCATCGCGGCCCGAGCGTCGCGGGGGCGCGCGAGGCTCAGGCCAGCGCGACGGGCTCGGTCTTCGACTCGATGACCTCGCGCCACAGCTCGTAGACGCCGGGGCCGGCGCGGAGGTCGGCCAAGATGGCGAAAATTCCCCACTGAAGGCGGTTCAGAAAGAGCCACTCGGGCGGCATCGCCATGCGGAACTTGTTGGGATTGCGGAAGAGCAGGACGTCGTAGGTCTCGCGGACGAACTCGCCGGTGAAGCGGAAGTCGCGCTCGCGCATGGGCCGGTAGAGCACGCCCATCGCCTCCCACTGGGCGTCCCAGTCGAAGCGCTTGTCGTCCATCGACGCAAACCCCGCGGCGCACAGCGCCTCTGGGAACGCCGCGCGGTCGCGGTCGGTGACCGCCCGCGCCAGGGTCTTCCACCGGTCGATGAAGTCGACGTCGAACGCGCGCGCGCAGCCGAAGTCAAGGAACGTCACCGTGTCGTCGCCGAAGAGGTAGTTGCCCGGGTGCGGATCGGCGTTGAAGAGGCCGTGCTGGAAGAGGGGGCGGAAGCAGCCCTCGTAGACGCGTGCGCCGGCGCGATCACGCTCTTCTTGCGTGGACGTGTCCACGAGCTGCTGGAAGCGGCGCCCCGGGGCGTGCTCGCTCGTGAGCACCCGGCGGGTGGTGCGCTCGTCGATCACGCGCGGGACGTGCGCGCCCGGCACGCGCGCGAGCGCCTCGGCGAAGACGCGCTGGTTGCGGGCCTCCACGCGGTAGTCGCACTCCTCGAGGAGGCGCGCGCGCAGCTCGGCGGCGAGGGCGGCGCCGTCGGCATTGGTCCCGACGGTCGAGAGCGTGGCGAGCGCCCCGACGGTCGATAGATCGCTCCGGATGACGTCCTCGATGCCTGGATACTGCACCTTCACGACGACGTCGGCGCCCGCGTGCCGCGCGCGGTGCACCTGGCCTATCGAGGCGGCGGCGAAGGCGACGGGCTCGAACGACTCGAAGACCTCGTGGGGCGGCGCGCCGAGCTCGCGCTCGATCGCCTCGGCGACGCGCTCGTATTCGAGCGCCACCGTGCTCGCCTGGAGGCTCGAGAGCACCCGCTGCGCCGCGGGGGGCATGGAGCCTGGCAGGTAGCTCGCCATCTGGCCGATCTTCATGGCGAGGCCCTTCAGCGAGCCCATCTGCGCCACGAGCTCCTCCGCGCGAGCGACCGCGGCGCCCTCGTCCTCGTCGGCGGAGGTGATGCCGAGGTTGGCCTTCGCGGCCGCGACGCCGAGCCGCGCGGCGAGGCGCGCGGTCACCCAGGTGCGCTCGCGGAAGCCCTGCGGCAGCGCGGAGAGGAGCGGCGTCTTCATGCGGTACTCCCCAACGAGCGCTCGGTCGCGTGGCATAGGCACGCCGCTCGCCGGCGGCTCGCTTGCATGTTGATGGCGAGACCTCGCCTTCCGCTCGGGATCGCCATCGACCTGCGTTCGCTCCTTCGGCGCTCACTCCGGTTCATGCCGTGCTCCCTTCGGTCGCGTGGCATAGGCACGCCGC
>DAORJJ010000534.1:0-4928 GCA_035439005.1 Polyangiaceae bacterium
CCCGGAGGCGGCGTGGCCGGCGCGCTCGAGCAGGCCGCCACGGAGAGCGCGAGGCCGAGCGCGTGGCGGAGCGTGGAGAGCGAGCGGCGCATCCGGGTGCCATGCCACACTCGCGGCGCGCCCGCCAGAGTCCGCGCCGGCGGGCCCTCTGGCAGTGGTGAGCCGGCTCAGTCGTGGATGCCGCCGGGCTGCTTCGTGCGGCCCTGCGCGACGCGATCGTTCCAGGTCTCTTCCTTGCCGTCGCCGTTCGGGACCTCGACCATCTCGATGCAGTCGGGCACGGGACAGACGAGCTGGCAGAGGTTGCAGCCGACGCACTCGGGCTCGTCGATCCACGGCACGCGGTCGCCCGCGATCGCGCCCTTCACGTAGCTCTGCGGCCGGAGCGCCTTGCCGTGCGCGTGGGCGTGGGGAGGTCGCTCGCGCTCGGCGTCGGCGCCGGGGAAGATGCACTGGTGGGCGCCGTCGTGGCACGCGGTCATGCACAGCTGGCAGCCGATGCACTTGTCGGCGGCGATGCGCGCGATGACCTTGTAGTTGAGGTCGAGCTCGCCCCACTCGCGGTAGCCTGGCACGGCGCGCCCGCGCAGCTCGTTCACGCTCTTCATGCCGTGCTCGTCGAGGTAGTTCGAGAGCCCCTCGATCATGTCTTCGACGATACGGAAGCCGTAGTGCATGACCGCGGTGCACACCTGCACGCTCGTGGAGCCGAGGGCGATGAACTCGGCGGCGTCGCGCCAGTTCGAGATGCCGCCGATGCCCGAGATGGGCACGCCGATCGCCTGCTCGCGGGCGAGGGCCGCCACCATGTGGAGCGCGATGGGCTTCACGGCCGGGCCGCAGTAGCCGCCGTTCGACGAGCCGCTGCCGACGCGGGGCACGGGCACCATCCGATCGAGATCGACGCCGACGATGCTCTTGATGGTGTTGATGAGGCTGATGCCGTCGGCGCGCCCCGCCACCGCGGCGAGGCCGGGCTCGAGGATGTCGCCCGTGTTCGGCGTGAGCTTGACCAGCACCGGGGTGCGGGCAAACTCCTTCGTCCAGCTCGTGATCTCCTGGAGCAGCTTGGGCTCCTGGCCGACCGACGAGCCCATGCCGCGCTCGCACATGCCGTGCGGGCAGCCGAAGTTGAGCTCGAGGCCGTCGACCCCGGCGTCTTCGCATTTCTTGATGAGGACGCGCCAGTCTTCCTTGGTCTCGGTCATCAGCGAGGCGATGACCGCGTGCTTCGGGTAGCGGCGCTTCACCTCGCGGATCTCGGCGAGGTTCACCTCGAGCGGGCGATCGGTGATGAGCTCGATGTTGTTGAAGCCCATGATCTTGCGGCCGTCGTAGTCGACGGCGCCGAAGCGGCTCGACACGTTGACGATCGGATCGCCGAGGGTCTTCCACACCGCGCCGCCCCAGCCGGCGTCGAAGGCGCGCATGACCTGCTCGCCGGTGTTGGCGGGCGGCGCGGAGGCGAGCCAGAAGGGGTTGGGGGACTTGATGCCTGCGAAATCGATGCTGAGATCGGCCACGATCAGGCCTCCTTGGAGAAGCTTGCGAGCAGGGTGCGCGCCGCGTTGCGGCCGTCGGCGACGGCGTTCACTACCTCTTTGCCGCCGTTGATGCAGTCGCCGCCGGCGAACACCTTCGGGTTGCCCGTCTGGCCGGTGGCGCGGTCGGCCTTGACGCAGCCCTTCGCGTCGAGCTCGACGCCCGGGAACTGCGACGCGAGCGAGCGCAGCTTGGACTGCCCGATGGCCAGCGCGACGAGGTCGCACGGCACGTCGTATTCGGTGCCGGGCACGGGCTTGCCGCTCGGCCATCGCGACGGCCATGGCGACCTCCTCGGCGGCGGGCTTGCCGCCCTCGGCGCGGGACACGCGGAGCGCGACGAGCTTGCCGCTCGCGTCGCGCACGAAGCTGTGCGGCGCCGCGTACTCCACGAAGCGCACGCCCTCGAGGCGCGCGCAGTCGAGCTCGTGGGCGTACCCGCTCATGTCCTTCTGGCCGCGGCGGTAGACCATCGACACCTCGCTGGCGCCGAGCTGCGCGCACTCGCGCGCGACGTCGATGGCCGTGTTGCCACCGCCCACGACGAGGACGCGGCCGAGCGACGCGGCCTCCGACGTGCCGAGCTCGAGTTTCATCTGCTCTATCCACGCGGTCGCGCCGACGACGCCGGGGCCGTCCTCGCCCGGGATGCCGAGCCGCGTGTCCTCGCCGAGGCCGACGCCGAGGAACACCGCGTCGTAGTCACGGAGCAGCGCCTCGGCGGAGAGCTCGCCCCCCACCTCCTTGCCGGTCTGGATGTCGACGCCGAACGACGCGACCCAGGCCACCTCGTGGAGGGCGTCCTCGGCGTGGAGCTTGTAGGGCGCGATGCCCGTGGTGTTGAGGCCGCCCGCCACCGCGCGCTTCTCGAAGATCGTCGCCGAGACGCCCTCGAGGGCGAGCGTGCCGGCGAACGCGAGCGACGCCGGCCCCGCGCCGACGCAGGCCACCCTCCGCGCGCCGCGCGGCTTGGGCGTGCGCAGCGGGGGCTGCCCCTCGGCGGTCGCGGTCTCCGTGGCGAACCGCTGCAGGCGGCCGATGGCGATCGGCTCGCGCCCCCAGCCGTTGTAGACGCAGTCGCCGACGCACAGCACCTCGACCGGGCACACGCGCGCGCAGGAGTGGCCGAGCAGGTTCTGGTCGAAGATGGTGCTCGCCGCGCCGCGCACGTTGCCCGACGCGATCTTCTTGATGAACGTGGGGATGTCGATCTCGGTGGGGCACGCCTTGATGCACGGCGCGTCGACGCAGTAGAGGCACCGGTCGGCCTCGGCCTTCGCCTCGGCGGCGGAGTAGAGGGGCTTCTTGTCCGGGAGCGCGGTCTCCAGGCGGTCGCTTTTCAGAAGGGAAGTCATGTCCTCTTGCTCGGTCCTTTCGAGTTCGGGCGCGTGGCGACGGAGACTGGTGCCGCGTGACCGCGGCGTGCTCGACCTCAGGCGATCGCGGCGAGCGACTCGTCGAGGATGCGCAGGGCCTCTTCGATGTCGGCGCGACCCACGTTGAGGGCCGGCGCGATGCGGGTGACGTTGCCGTAGAGGCCGCCGCGCCCGATGAGCAGCTTGCGCTTCTTGGTCTCTTCGAAGAGCCGGCCTACGAAGGCGGCGTTCGGCGTGCGGTCGCGCGCGGGCTCGTCGACCACGAACTCGAGCGCCTGCATGAGGCCTTTGCCGCGTACATCGCCGATTTGCTTGGGGTATTTGGCCTTCAGCGCCTCGAGGCCCTCGCGCAGCACCTTCCCCATGCGGGCGGCGTTGCCCACGAGGTCTTCCTCTTGGATGGTGTCGATGACCGCGCTCGAGGCCGCGCACGACAGCGGGTTGCCGCCGTACGTGGAGATGTTGCCGACCTTCCACGCGTCGGCCACGGGCACCGTGGCGAGCGTCGCGCCGAGCGGCAGGCCGTTCGCGATGCCCTTCGCCATGGTCATGATGTCGGGCTCCACGCCGTCGTGGTGCTGGATGCCCCACATGTGATCACCGGTGCGGCCGAACCCGGTCTGCACCTCGTCGCAGATGAAGAGGCCGCCGTACTTGTGGACGATGTCGACCGCGACCTTGAAATATCCCTGCGGCGCGTCGACGAAGCCGCCCACGCCCTGGATGGGCTCGGCCAGGAACCCCGCGATGCTCCCCGTGGTGGTGGTCTGGATGAGCTCCTCGATGTCCTGCGCGCATTTGACCTCGCACGACGGGTAGGTGAGGCCGAACGGACAGCGATAGCAGTACGGCGCGTGCGCGTGCTTGATGGCGGCGATCTGGCTCGGGAGCTGGCGGTACTTGCTGTTGGCGGTGAGCGACTGGGCGAGCAGCGACCGGCCAGAGTACCCGTGGCGCAGCGCGATGAGCTCCTGGTTGCCGGTGGCCATCTGCGCGAGGGCGACGGCGGTCTCGTCGGCCTCGGTGCCGCTGGCCGTGAAGAAGGCCTTCGCCAGCTTGCCGGGCGCGAGCTTCACGAGCTTCTCGGCGAGCTCCACGATGCCGACCGTGGGGTAGAGCGTCGAGACGTGGCCGAGGCGGTCGATCTGCGCGTGCAGCGCGGCGTTCACCTTGGGGTGCGCCTGGCCGAGGCTGACCGTGAGGATTCCTCCGAAGAAATCGAGGTACTCGGTGCCGTCCAGGTCCTTCACCCGGAGGCCTTTGCCTTCGTCGAGGACGACCGACTCTTCGTAGTAATTCGCGACGCTGGGGAAGAGGTAGTCCTTGTGCTTCTGTCGGATTTCGGCCGAGGTCTTCTTCGTGGTCACGTCGTGATCCTCTTCAGCGGGCGCGGGAGAAGCGAAGACTTTCACGGGCGCGCGTCGCCCGGAAACATTTCGACGCTCGCGCTCGGTTCACGGGCGCGCTCGCGGGCGAACGACGCCACGCGAGACGCGAGCGTTTCATTCTCCGCGGGGTGGGGTCAAGCCCGTTGTCCGCGCGCGGAGGGCGGCCTCGAGGGCGGCGAGCGTGTCCCGCGGGCCCGGCCCGAGCTCGACGTCGCCGGCCGGGGAGGCGATCTCCACGTAGGCCCCGCTCACGAGCACCGCGCGAATGTCGCCGTAGGCGCGCACGGCCCCGGCGAAGGTGAGGCCGTGGTCGTCCAGCACGGCGTCGAGGGGCAGGGTCGCGGTGATGCCCCACAGCGCGGCCGCGACGGCGACGACGAGCAGGCCCACCGGGGCGACGAAGGCCGAGCGTTGCCCGGCGCCGCTCGCCTCCCACGAGGCCGCGGCGCCCATGAGCGCGAGCGCGAGCGCCGGCAGGAGGCTGGCGAGGCTGGCGAACACCCAGGGGCGTCCCAGCCGGAACGGGGTGCGGGGCCCGCGCGCTGCCGCCGCGCTCGCGCTCGACACGGGGCCGTGCCGGAGGGCGGCGTGCTCGCCGCGCGCCCGCGTCGCAGCGGCAGCC
>DAORJJ010000535.1:0-4907 GCA_035439005.1 Polyangiaceae bacterium
CCATCGCCAGCCTCTCCTTCGCGCTCGCGGCGGCCTTCGCCGGCTCCGGCGCCGGGGGTGAGGGTCGGCCTCTTCGCGCAAACGCTTTCGTGCTCGCGTGCGCGGCCGCGCGAGCTCGTCCGGAACTTGTGGCCGTCGCGGGCGGAGAGGAGCCCGTCGAACACGAGGTCGTCGAGGAGCCGGAGCAGCCCGGGGTAGAGCGCCTCGGGCACCCCCAGCTTCATCCCGATCTCGTGCGCGTGGACGGCGTGATCCTGCTCTGCCAAGAGCTCGAGGATCGCGGCGCGGCTGGGGAGCGTGCTCTTCGAAGAGGTCATCGCGACGAGCGATACGCGAGAAACGAGCGGCGACAAAGCCCGGTGGCGGTCGTCCTGCTTGCGTTCTCGCGCGCTGCGGGCGAAGGAAGAGGCACCTCGATGCGCGCCAACGACGCTGCCCGCTGGGCCTCGCTCCTCGTGCCGGCACTCTTCGCCCTCGCCGCCAGCACGGTACTGCTTGTAGACTACACGCGCCCTGTGCCCGTCTTCTGCGCCCAAGGCGGCGGCTGCGAGGCCGTCAAGCGCACCGTGTTCGCGCACGTGGCCGGCATCCCCACGCCCGCCTTCGGCGTCGCCGCGTTCGTCATGCTCGGCGTGTTCACCGGGCTGCGCGGCGCCCAGGTCCGCTTCGCGCAGGCGTGTTTGGCCACCTTCGCGGCCGTCGTCTCCGTGGCGCTCCTCGGCGTGCAGTTTCGGATGCACCAGTTCTGCCCCTACTGCGTCGTCTCGGACGTGTCGGCGGTGCTGCTCCTCGGCGCCGCGGTGGTCCGCTACCGCTCGGAGTGGGACCCCCCGCCCGGACGAGGCGCGTCGATGGCCACGGCAGGCCTGCTGTCGGCCTCGATGGTCGTGCCGGGGGCGCTCTCGCTCGTCGTCAAGCCCACGGTCCCCCCCGCGATCCGCGCCGAGCTCGCGAAGACCGCGCCGGGCAAGGCCACGGTCGTCGACTTCGTCGACTTCGAGTGCCCGTGGTGCCGCCGCAACCACAAGGAGCTCGCTCCGCTGCTCAAGCGCCACGCCGATCGCGTCCGCGTCGCCCGCAAGCAGGTGCCGCTGCCCATGCACTTGAACGCGATCAACGCGGCGCGCGCGAGCGTGTGCGCGGACAAGCTCGGCAAGGGCGACGAGGTGGCGGACGCCCTCTTCGCCACGCCGCCGTCCGACCTCGACCCCCGAGGCTGCGAGGACCTCGCGAAGGCCGCGGGCGTCGACCTCGAGGCGTACCGCGCGTGCGTGAAGGACCCCGCCACGGACGCGCGCATCCTCGCCGACTCCGAGGAGTTCAAGCTCGCCGGTGGCCACGGCCTCCCGACGCTCTGGATCGGCGTGGAGCGCATCGAAGGCGCCAGCGACGCGCCCGTGCTCTCGGGCGCCCTCGAGCGAGCCCTCGCGCCGTGACCACCTTCACGCTCGCGCCCGTGAACCTCGGTTCTCTGGTCGCCGTGCGGCGTGCCAAATCGACCCGCGCGCCGCGGGCGCCGAGCGCCGAGCGCGAATCTTGCATGCTTTTCTCGGGCCCGCCGTCAAAGTCGCTGGGCTCGCGGCTCTCTCTTGGAGGAATGACGATGTCTAGGCTCTTCAGAAACGTGGCGCGTTTGGCAACCCCTCTCGCCCTGGTCGGCGTGGTCGCGCTCGGCGCGCTCGCCGTCGGCTGCGGCGGCCGCGAGGTCGTCCGGGGCTCTCAGGAGCCCAGCATCGACAACGCCGCGATGAGCACCGGCCTCGACAAAGAGGACATCCAGCGGATGCTCCACGAGAACCTGAACAACCTCCGCGCCGCGCCCATCATGAACCAGTGGCGCACGCAGAACCCGCAGGCCACCGTCGCCATCTTCCCCTTCGCGAACACCACCAGCGAGCACATCGACTCGCAGCTCGACGCCATCTTGAGCGAGACCGAGTCGTGGCTCATCGAGTCGCAGGTCGTGAAGCTCATCAGCCGCGAGCGCCAGAACGCGATGATCGCCGAGGTCGAAGGCGGCCGAAGCGGCGTGTTCAACCAGGCGAGCGTGCCCAAATACGGGCGCCAGCTCGGCGTGAAGTACTACGTGACCGGCAAGGTGCAGGCCGCCGACGAGCGCAGCGAGGACGCGCGCCGCGTGCAGTACTTCATGTTCATGCAGGTGATCGAGGTCGAGACGAGCGCCATCGTGTGGCAGCACAAGGCGTACGTGACCAAAATGGTGCGCTAGGTGCGCGCCCTCGCACGCCTCGCTCGCGCCGTCGCGGCGGCGTCGATCGCCGGCGGGGCGCTCTTCCTCGGCGGCTGCGGCGGCCACGAGGCGCGCACTCTGCGCATGCGCACGGCGCTCGACGAGGGCGACTCCAAAGCGGCCCTCGCGGCGGTGAACGAGGAGCTCGAGGTGAAGAGCTCGAAGGAGCTGCCCACGGAGGTGGTCGGCGACAACGCGCTCCTCGTCCTCGACCGCGCGAGCATCCAGCAGTCGATCCTCGCGTTCGACGACAGCAAGCGCGACTTCCAGGCGGCCGACAAGGCCATCGACATGCTCGACCTCTCGAAGTCGTCGCTCGACGCCATCGGCACGTGGGTGTTCAGCGACTCCGCGGGCAAGTACATCGCGCCGCCGCACGAGAAGCTGCTCATCAACGCGCTCAACATGCTGAACTACCTGGAGACCGGCGATCTCTCGGGGGCCAAGGTCGAGGCGCGACGCCTGTCGGTGATGACGCGCTACATGCGTGATGTCCTCAAGGAATCCGACAACGGCATGCTCGCGCTCGGCGGAGTGCTCGCCGGCTTTGCCTTCGAGAAGTCGGGCGACACCGACGAGGCGCTCCGCTACTACGACGAGGCCCTCGCCTTCGGCGCCTACCCCGCGCTCGCCCCCGCGGTGCGGGAGCTGCTCGCGCGCGGAAACTACTCGAGCCCCCGTCTCACAGCGCTCGCGCAGAGCACCGGAGACACGCCCGCCGATCCCGACACCGGCGACGTGCTCATCGTGATCGGCCACGGCCGCGTGCCCCACAAGATCGCCGAGCGCGTGCCCATCGGCCTCGCGCTCACCCTCGCCGCGGGCCACGTGCACGGGCCCGACGTCGCGGCCGCCAACAAGCTCGCCGCGCAGGGGCTCGTGACGTGGATCAACTTCCCGCGGCTCGCGCCCGGGCAGGGCTCGTACGCGACGCCTTCGGCCCAGCTCGACGGTCGCTACGTGGAGCTCTCGCAGGTCGCGGACGTCTCGCGCGAGGTGCGGCGCGCGTGGGAGCGCATCGAGGGCCGCATCATCGCGAGCGCCATCACGCGGATGATCGCGCGCTACGCCGCGGGCTCGGCGGTGGGCGCGGTGGGCAGCGCGGCGGGCGGCAAGAACGGCGATCTCATCGGCACCTTGCTCTCGCTCTTCACGCAGGCCGCGCTCACCGCGGCCGACACGCCCGACACGCGGAGCTGGGAGACCCTCCCGGCGCGCGTGGTGTTCGGCCGCGTGCGCCTGCCCGCGGGGCGTCACACGGTCGCCGTGGGCGCGCGCGGCTGGTCGCGCCGCGAGGAGTTCGTCGTCCAGAAGGGCGCCTTCAAGGTCGTCTCGCTCATGGCCCTCAACTAGCTTGGCGCGCGCCTAGCGTTGAAAGCGCGCGCGCGGCGCTGCTAGAGTCGCCGCCGGATGCAGAGCTACAAGGACCTCCTCGAGCTCGTGCTCACGCGGGGCAAGCGTCGAGACGACCGCACCGGCACCGGCACGCTCGGCATCTTCGGGCACCAGCTGCGCGTCGATCTGCGCGCCGGCTTCCCGCTGCTCACGACGAAGAAGGTCCACTTTCGCTCGGTCGCGCTCGAGCTCTTCTGGTTTCTCCGCGGCGAGACCCACACGGCCCCGCTGAAGGCCGACAACGTGCGCATCTGGGACGAGTGGGCCACGCCGGAGCAGACGGCGCGGTTCGGCCGGGAGGCGGGCGAGCTCGGGCCCATCTACGGGCACCAGTGGCGGAACTTCGGCGCCACGCCGGCCCCGACGGGGGGCTACTTGGCCGACGGCACCGACCAGATCGCGCGCGTCGTCCGCGAGCTGCGCGAGCGCCCCACGAGCCGCCGCATGATCGTCACCGGGTGGAACCCGCGCGAGGCCGATCTGGTGGCCCTGCCCCCGTGCCACACGCTGTTTCAGCTCTACGTCCAAGACGGCGAGCTGTCGTGCCAGCTCTACCAGCGGAGCGCCGATCTCTTCCTCGGCGTGCCCTTCAACATCGCGAGCTACGCGCTCCTCACTCACCTGCTCGCGCACGCGACCGGGCTCCGCGTGGGCGAGTTCGTGCACACGTTCGGCGACGCGCACCTCTACCTGAACCACCTCGAGCAGGCCCGCACCCAGCTCGCGCGCGCGCCCCGCGCGTTGCCCACGCTCACGGTCCTCGGCCCCCCGAAGGAGCCGTGGGACTACCGCCTCGAGGACGTGGCGCTCGAGGGCTACGACCCGCACCCGGCCATCCGCGCCGAGGTGAGCGTGTGAGGCACCTCGCGCTCGTCGCCTGCGTCGCCAACGGCGGCGTGCTCGGCCTCGACGGCGGCATGCCGTGGCACATTCCCGAGGACTTGCGGCACTTTAGGCGAGTGACTTCGGGACACGCCGTGGTCATGGGGCGCAAGACCCACGCGTCGATCGGGAGGCCGCTGCCGGGTCGACGGAACATCGTCGTCACCCGCGACGCCGCGCTCGACGCGCCGGGCTGCGAGACCGCGACCTCGCTCGACCGGGCCCTCGAGCTCGCGTGGGAGCGCGACGAAGAGCCGCGCGTCATCGGCGGCGCGGCGATCTACCGCGAGGCGCTCCCGCGGATCACGCGCGTGTTCCTCACTCGCCTCCACCGCGACGTGGCGGGCCATCACCACACCGCTGGGGCCGATCGGGTGCG
>DAORJJ010000536.1:0-4901 GCA_035439005.1 Polyangiaceae bacterium
CGGCCCCGCCGGAGGCGCGCACGACGACCTGCAGGGCAAGGAGGGCGTCGTGCGCGACGGCGGAGGGCATGCCGAAGAGGTACCAAGGGCGAAGGGGCGGAGCAACGCCTCGTGCTACCATCGTCCCGTGCTGACGCTCGCCGAGCGCTACGACGACCCTACGGTGTACGCGATCCCGCTTTATGTCGTCGCGATGGCCGGCGAGGTGCTCGCGCTCTGCGGGCGCGCGCGCCTCGGCGACAGGGCGGTCGTGGGCTACGAGCTCAAGGACACCCTGGCGTCGCTCGGCATGGGTGTCGGGAGCCTCGTCTTCGCGGGGGCGATCCAGCTCGGCGTGTTCCTCCTCGCCGAGCGCCTCTGGGAGCACCGGCTCCTCGACCTCGGCACCGGCGCGCTCGGGTGGGCGGTCGCGCTCTTCGGCTGGGACTTCACGTTCTACTGGCACCACCGGTGGTCGCACGAGGTGCGCCTCTTCTGGGCCTCCCACGTGAACCACCACTCGAGCCTCCACTACAACCTGTCGACCGCCCTGCGGCAGGAGTGGACGCCGTTCACGAACCTCGTGCTGCTGCCGCCGTGGGCGCTGCTCGGCGTGCGCCCGAGCATGCTCGTGTTCGCCGGCGGCCTGAACCTCATCTACCAGTTCTTCCTGCACACCGAGGTCGTGGGGAAGCTGCCTTGGCCGCTCGAGCGCGTGCTCAACACGCCGTCGCACCATCGCGTGCATCATGCATCCAACGGCCGCTACCTCGACAAGAACTACGGCGGCGTGCTCATCGTGTTCGACCGGCTCTTCGGCACCTTCGCGGAGGAGGAGGAGCCGTGCGTGTACGGCCTCACCACGAACATCACGAGCAAGAACCCCTTCGTCATCGCCTCGCACGAGTACGTCGCCGTGCTCCGCCAGCTCGCGCGCGCGCGCTCGGTGGCCGGCGCGTTTCGGGTGCTCACCCGCATGCCGCCCGATCCCTGAGCGGCGCCGGCGCTAGCGCACGTTGATCTCGGAGAGGTCGGTGCCGCCCGCGTACGCGTAGCTCACGTAGGAGTCGAACCCGTAGACCAGCACGCCCACCGGGTAGTCGGCCTGCACGCGGTGCACGCCGTCGTTCTGGCGCCCGGGCCGCACGTTGTCGGGCGGGCGGGCCTCGGGATCGATCGTGGGGAAGGAGAGCTGGCAGCGGTACACGAGGAAGGCCGAGGTCTCGACGCCCTTGCCGTCGGTGCCGCCCACCTCGCACGTGGCGGCGCTCACGGGCGCGCCGTCGAGGAACACCTGCGCGGCGCGGGGGGCGCTGATGACGAGGAAGTCGAACGCGTATTTGTCGGGCGTGAGCAGCACGTAGTCGGACCGCCACTGCTCGATGGGCGGCAGGAACGTGAGGCTCGGATCGCCGCCCGGCAGCCCGCGCGGCACGCCGGCGCCGTCCTGGCTCACCTGCACGTCGGCCACGATCACCGGTCCGTCGGCCTCGAGCACGGCGTCGCGCGTGGCGGTGAGCGTGACGTTGGCGCCGACGCCATCGAGGACCAGCTCCGCGTACGGCGGCCCGAGCGTGGTCTTCACCTTCGTCTTGCCGGGGTTCACGGCGACCACGCGGTAGTACTCGGGCTCGTTGAAGGGGCCCACCGCGCCGCCCGCCGCGGCCACGGCGCGCGAGCGGTTCGGCACGCGCCCGAGCACGTAGCGCTTGCCCACGGCGCGGGTCGGCACGGCCTGCTCCTCGAGGTGGTCGGCGCAGCACTGGCGCTCGGCGAGCGACGTGAAGAAGGGCGAGTCGGAGGCCTCGCTCCCCGGGAACGCCACGACCGGCTTGTCCGAGGTGACCACCGTGCCGGTGAAGTCGGCGTTGAAGTCGCCGGTCTCGAGGTTGAGCACCTCGAACGGCTGCAGGGTGAGCTCCACCGTGCCGCCCACGGGCACGCCCGCGGGCAGCAGCGACGGCCCTCCGGAGACGATGCGCGCGGTGGTCTTCACGGTGACGCGCGTGTCCGGGCGCGTCGCGACGACGGCCAGGAAGGCGCGCAGGTCGGCGCCGAAGTTCGTGGCCGGGTTCTCGCTCTTCGCGATGGTCTGGGGCCACCCCGCGATGACGTAGCCGCCCTGCGCGCTGCCGGTGAGCGCCGCGACGGGCAAGAGCTGCGAGGCGTCGTTCGAGAACACGTTCACGTTCTCGAGCGGGTTGAACTGGTAGGCGACGATGGGCACGTCGCTCGTGATCTTGAACCCACCCCGCGTGAGCGCGGTGCCTGGGCCGGTGTCGAAGGTGCCCTCCGGTGAGCCGTCGACCTCTTTGGGGCCCAGCTTGAAGGTCTCGAGGTTCCGAGGGGTTACGGTGCCCGTGGCCACCACGCGCACGCGGGGCGGCTCGCCCGGCTTCGCCGTGTCCTCCTCGATGACGATCTTCGCGGGCAGGTCGGGCTGCGGGTTCGAGACCACCACCGCGAACTGCTGCGCGGCGGCGCTCCCCGAGCTGACGACGGCGTTGTCGAGGTCGACCGCCCAGTACTCGCACCCGACGTTCGAGCGGACCTGCTCGGCCTCGCGGCAGAGGTCGACGCAGCCGCCCCGCCTGCACGCGAGCTTCTTCGTGGCGTCGCAGGTCTCGGCGCGCGTCTCGCTCGCGCCGCTCGCGTCGCAGGTGAGCACGTCGGCGCCCTGGCAGCGGGTGGTGCCCGGATCGCACTTGGCGCACGCCCCGAGCCGGCCGGAGCACACGAGCCCGCGCGCGCCGCAGTCGTCGCGCGCCGCCAGCGCACGCGAGCAGGCGGCCGCCCTCACACGCGAGCGCGCCCTCGACGCAGCCCTCGCGCGCGTCGGGCGTGTCGCGGTACGCCGGGTCGAAGGAGCACGCGGCGAGCCCGCGGGCGGACGCCACCAGCGCGGCGCCCGCGAGCAGCGTCGAGAGGCCGAGGCCAAGCGCGCGGCGAGCGCGGCGAGCGCGGCGAGCGCGGCCCACTGGCGTCAGTACGCCCCCGGGAGGCTGTCGACCCCGAACGCGGACCACGCGCCCGTCGTGAGCTGCCCGTTGCGGAGCCGCGCGTAGTCGAAGCCCTCGATGCGTGCAATATACACGGTCGACGTGATGGCGCCGCGCACGAGGCCGAGCGGATCGGGGCCCGGGAGCGCCGAGAGATCGGGCAGGGGCGCGTCCCGGGTGGCGCCCGGCGCGATCACGGTCCACGTGACGAGCCCGTTGCCGGAGGCGATGGTGGCCTTCACGAGGTCGGCCGTGGTCGCGACGGCGGAGGTCGAGAAGCGCAGCCGCTTGCCGTCCCAGACGCCGGCGCCCGGGTTGACCATGACGGGCACGGGGAGGAAGCCGCCGATGCCGAGCGGCGACACCGCGCCGTTCGTGCGCACGCGCGACACGACGCTCGCCGGGAGCTGCTCGCGGGGGCCCGACACGGCGCGCGCAGAGACGACGTAGCTCTCGGTGGCGACGGCGCCGTCGAGCGAGGGGAGGCCGATGAGTGACACGGGGGCGGAGGCGGGGAGGGGTGTGACGCGATCGCCGAGCGGCAGCGTGGCGAAGCCGGTGCCGAGGCTCATCGCCACCTGCGTGACGAGCCGGTCGGGCCCGCGCGTGGTGGGCGCCGGCGGCGACGCCGCGAGCGAGAGCGCGTGATCGGCCACGACGTTCATGAAGATGTCGGCGCCCACGACGCGCTGCTTGGCGCCGAGGCCCACGCCCCGCACGACGCCGTACACGTAGGGGACGAAGCGCGGCGGGGTCTCGGAGCGGTCCTCGAGGCCGGCGACCGCGTAGAGCGAGTGGTTGCCCGGCGCGCCGACCACGGAGAACAGATAGCCCGCGTCGCCGGGCGAGTCGGGGGTGACCGCGTACACGGCGTCGGGCAGCTCGAAGCGGGCGGTGGGCGAGCTCTGCGTGAAGAACACGTAGGCCGCCATGCGCTCGGTGGGGCGCTTGGGCGCGGGCACGCCCGACCACCCCGCGCGCCGGAACTCGACGCCGCCCGGGAAGACGAGCTCACCCTCGATGACGCCGCCGAAGCGACCGCCGCCGCCCCCGAACGACGGGGGATCGCCCTCCGCGCAGGAGATGTCGAGCACGGGATCGAGGTACACGGTGACCGTGTCCACGGGCACGTCGACGAAGGTGAGCGGCTGGTGGCACTTCGCCGCCACGGTGACCGTGACCTTCCCGGTGAGGGACGGGTCGTTGAGCTCGACGACGCCCGTGGCGGTGACGCGGCCGAGCTTCGCGGTGGCGAGATCGCCGCCCGCGATGACGGTGCCGCCGGCCAGCGCCGCGCCGGTGTACGAGTCGAACGCGAGCACCCGCAGGCGGCCCGCGAGCGCGCCGCCGGAGAGCCCGCCGCGGTAGCCGTCGACCGCGTCGTTGTAGGTGAACGCCTCGCGGACCTGCAGGCTGGTCGCGCCCGCGGTGACGACCACGTCCTTGGCGCCCGCGGTGTGCTCCGGGGTGAGGCACTCGAGGTGGGTGGCGTCGGCCACCTTCACCTCGGCGCAGGGCCTGCCGCCGACGGTGACCGTGGTGCCGGGCGCGAACGCCGTGCCGCTCCCCTCGATCGCGACGCGCGTGCCGCCGCTCGTGGCGCCGGTGTCGGGGCGCACCACGAAGGCGTCGTAGAAGTAGCCCTCGGCGAGCGTGCGCTCCTCGGCCGTGGCGCGGTTGCGGACGCGCACCTCGGCGGGGCCTGGCTTGCCCGGCGGGACCTCGAGGGCGAGGCGGGTCGGGCTCGTCGCGAAGAGCGCCTCCTTCGAGACCTCGACGCCGCCGACGAAGACCGCCATGTCCGGCGAGAAGCCTCGCCCGGAGGCCTGCGCGCGCGTGCGACCGCTGAAGGGCCCGTGCGCCGGAAGCAGGCCGTCGAGGGCGAAGGGATCGCCGAGGTCCACGTCTCGGCGGGGGCCGATC
>DAORJJ010000537.1:0-4898 GCA_035439005.1 Polyangiaceae bacterium
CGGCGTGAAGAACGGCTCCGAGACCGACGTCGACTGCGGCGGCACCGACGCGCCCCCCTGCGCGCCCGGCAAGGACTGCAGCGTCGGCGGCGACTGCGCGAGCCTCCTCTGCACGGCCGGCAAATGCACGACCCCCACACCCACCGACGGCGTGAAGAACGGCTCCGAGACCGACGTCGACTGCGGCGGCACCGACGCGCCCGCGTGCGCGCCCGGGAAGGACTGCGGCGCCGGCGGCGACTGCGAGAGCCGCATCTGCACAGCGGGGAAATGCACGACCCCCACGCCAACGGACGGCGTGAAGAACGGCACCGAGACCGACGTCGACTGCGGCGGGCCTGACGCGGCCACGCCGCGCTGCGCGCCTCCCCAAGCGTGCGTCGCGGCCGCCGACTGCGACAGCGGCGTTTGCACCGGCGGCGTGTGCCAGGCGCCGACGCCGACGGACGGCGTGAAGAACGGCACCGAGACCGACGTCGACTGCGGCGGCCCCGATCCGGCGACCCCTCGCTGCGAGGCCACCAAGGCGTGCGCCACCGGGGCCGACTGCGCGAGCCTCGTCTGCCCGGGGAACCTTTGCCAGGCGCCCTCGCCCGCCGACGGCGTCCAGAACGGCACCGAGACCGACGTCGACTGCGGCGGCCCGGACGTCCTCACGCCTCGCTGCACGGCCCCGCAAGCGTGCGCGGTCGCGACCGACTGCGACAGCGCCGTGTGCACGGGGAACATCTGCCAGGCTCCGACGCCCACCGACGGCGTGAAGAACGGCTCCGAGACCGACGTCGACTGCGGCGGCGCGGATCTGCTCACCCCGCGCTGCGGCGACGGTGGCGCGTGCGTCGCCGGGCCGGACTGTCGCACCGGCTCGTGCGCGGGCAACGTGTGCGATCCGCCCAAGAGCTGCGCGGGCGGTGGACGCGGCAAGAACAACTGCGGCCCCGGGGCGGACGAGAGCTGCTGCACCTCGCTGCGCGTGCCCGACTTCGGCGATCTGCCCCCCGAGGGCATGCGCGACGCCGAGGGACGCTACCGCTACAACCGCGCGAACAACGCGTCGCTGCCCGCGTGGGTCTCGCCGTTCTACCTCGACAAGTTCGAGATCACACAGGGGCGCATGCGCACGTTCCTCACGACGTACGGCGGCAACCTGTACGGCGCCTTGAACCTCCCCGACGGCGCCGGCGAGCACCCTCACATCCCCGCGAGCGGCTGGCGCTCGTCGTTCGCGAGCCGGCTCCCGCGCAACATGAACGAGGTGCGCGATCGCTTCACGTTCGCGTGTGGCGAGGGCGGCGACAACGCGAACGGCGGCGCGGCGACCTGGACCACGGCGGTCAGCGCGAACGACGACAAGCCCATCACGTGCGTGGATTGGTACACCCTCCTCGCCTTCTGCATCTGGGACGGGGGCTCGCTCCCCACCGAGGCCGAGTGGGGCTACGCGGCGGAGGGCGGCGACGAGCAGCGCACCTACGCGTGGGGGCCGGTGCCGTCCGCCACCGACGCGGACTGGATGGCGACGCCCTCCCTCGCGCCCGCGACGCATGCGTTCTGCACGGACGGCGGCACCCCGGCGTACCCCAACTGCTTCAGCTGGGGCACTCCTTACCGCCTCCCCGGCGACGGCGCTGCGCACATCTCGCCCGCCGGGCGGCGCCAGGACATCGCGCGCTGGGGCCACCACGACATGACGGGAAACCTCATCGAGTGGACCCTCGACTACCGGCGCACGCCGGGCGCGTGCGTAGACTGCGCGGACGTAGGCTGGCCGGATCCTCCGTTCGCGCCTGGCTCGTACCCGAGCTCGTGGGCGACCGTGGGAGCGCCCGGGCTCACCGGGACGGCGCACGAGCAGGACGGCCCCCGCATCATGCGCGGGGGCTCGTGGGAGCGTCACGCCCTCTCGACGCGCACGACCTACCCGAACTACCCGCTCTACCGCTCGTACTACGCGTCCGGCGCGCGTTGCTGGCGCCCCGAGTGAGCGCGCTCCCGCGATAGCCGCGCGGCCCCGACGCCTCGCTCGCGCGCGGGCACACGCACACCTCCGCCCACGCCCCGTCGCGCGCGGCCGCTCCTCGAACGCGGGAGGGGATCGTGTATTCTCAAGGGAGAAGGAGGAGGCGGCGCATGGCGTATCGACACGCGGAGGCGGCGTTGCTCGCACGGACGGATGCGCTCGAGGCGGAGCTGCGCGCGCTCGACGAGCGACGCCGGCACGTCGCAGAGCTCGACGCGGAGGTGCAGCGGGTCGTCGCCCAGCTCGGTAAGAACCGCTCCCTGCTGGGTCGCCTCCGTGAGAAGCGCGGCCTCCCGTTGATCGACGGCCTCGACTCGCTGCGCGTGGCGTCGCCGTGCAGCGAGCCATGGGCGAACATGAAGGGCACCGATCAGGCTCGCCACTGCACGAAATGCGACAAGAACGTCTACAACCTCTCGGCGATGACCCGCGCGGAGGCCGAGCTGCTCCTCCTCGAGAGCGAGGAGCGCCCGTGCCTCCAGCTGTGGCGCCGCGCCGACGGAACGCTCCTCACGGCCGACTGCCCCGTCGGCGCCATTCGCAAGAAGATGCGACTGCTCGGCATCTTCGTCGTCGGGGGGACGCTCGCGGGGGCGGCGCTCGCGGCGCTCACGTACGTCGCGCACCCCCCTCGGGTGACGGTCACGCAAGGCGGCCTGTAGCTCCGCGCGTGAACACGCGGGACGCGAGGCGAGTCGTCGAGGGTGGTGTCAGTTGCCCGAGTCGCCCGCGCCGCCGTCACCGTTGGCGCACCCGGTGAAGTCGCTCGACTCGGCCTTGCACGCGGTGAGCGCGCTCGCGTAGGACGCGCTCGTGGTCTTTCCGTCGCTCCCGCACGTGAGCTTCTTGTTGATGCACTCCACGAAGAGGCCATAGAGCCCGCCGCAGGAGCCCGCGAGCGCGTCCTCGCAGATCTTCTTGGGCGCGGCGCCCACCGCGGGATCCTGCGGGCAGACGCCGCGCCCGCAGTCGACCGAGGTCGTCGGGGGTGGCGTGCTCGCGTCTCCTCCGCCGGCGTCGCTGCTCGCCGGGGTGCTGCTCGAGCACGCCGCGAGCGCCGTGAGGAGGCACGAAAATCCAAGGGCTCGGAGGGGCGCGCTCGTCATGGCTCTCTCTCTTCTCCGCGGGGGCGGACGCGCAGCGTGACCGGGATCGTGCGCGCCGGTCAACTGGGTCGCGCGGGCGCGCAGAGAATCGCGCGCGGAGCGCCGCTACGGCACGCCGGCCAGCACGTCGGCGGCGGTGGCGCCTGGCGGCGCGACCCACTTCACGGCGCCGCTCGCGTCGAGCACGATCGTGGCGGGCAGGCTCACCACGCCGGCCTCGCGCTTGCCGGTGCCGTCGCGATCCACCAAGAACGGCGCGGTCACTCCCCACGACGCGAGCGCGCGCTTCGCGTCGTCGGTCGACTCGCCGTCCGCGAGGACCCCCACGAGCACGAGCTTCGCCCCCTTCGCCGCGAGCTCGGCGCGCCTCGCCTCGAGCGCCGGGACCTTGGCCTTGCACGGCTCGCAGGTGGGGCCGAAGAAGTCGAGGACCGTCGCGCGCGCGCCGGGCACCGGGACGGTCACGAGGGCGCCGTCGTCGCTGGGGAGCGCGAACCCCACGGACTTCGCGGTGATGGGGGCGCTGGGCGGCGGCGAGCCGCCACACGCCGTGGAGAGGGCCCCGAGGACGAGGGTCAGGGTGAGCGTGCGGCTCGCTGCCATGGCGCCGACTCTACCCCGAGGAGCGCCCAGCTGTCGCGGCGGAAGCCTCGACGCGCGGAGCGCACGCGCGTGAGCCCCGCGCATGGGCGCTGCCAGGCCCCGGTGTCGGGAGGCTCGGGAGCGCTTCGGGAGACGCGTCAGAGCGGGCGTCGCGTGGGGCGGCACAGACCACCTGCGTGTTACCCTCGCCTCGTGCGGTTCACCCCCCTCGCCTCGTCGCTCGCGCTCGTCGCGGTCCTCGGCGCGGCGTGCGCGGCCGGCCGCGACGCTCCCCCTCCCGAGCCGTCGCGCGGCCTCGCGCGGATGTCGGACGCAGGGACCACGGACGCGAGCGCGGCGCGCCCCGACGCGGAGCCCGCGGGAGCGACGAGCGACGAGGAGCGCGCCTACCAGGCGGAGCTCGAGCTCCGCGATCGCCTCGCCGACCGGCGCGTCACGTTCGCGGCCGTGGGTCAGCCCGCGCCGAGGCACCCCTTCCGCGTGGCGGCGAAGGGGCCTTCTCCGAAGCGCGAGGCCATCGCGCGCGCCGAGCTCGTGACCTTCGGGCGGAGCAGCCTCCCACGCTGCGACCGAGAGCCCTTGGCCCCGAGCGGCGCGTACTGCCCCGACGTGGTGGCCCCGGTCGCGGCGGCGACGGACGAGGAGCTCGAGGCCCTCGTCCCGATCGCCCAGGGCAAGCTCGGCGACCGCGTCTACGTGGCGGACGGCGGGAGGCACGTCGTGCGCGCGGTCATGAGGTGCGGCTTCGATCCACACCACGCCGTCGTCTTCTTCGATCGCGACGGGCGCGTGCTCGGCACGATCGTCGTCTGCTTCACCTGCCACGAGTGGATCGTCGCGCCCGGGAACGAAGAGAACGGCGGCGACGCGCCGTCGGTGATGAGCGACGCGGAGAGGACGAAGCTCCAGGCCATCTTCGAGGCCCACCGGCTCGGCGCGCGCCTGTACGGGGACGACGACTACGCCGTCCGCGTCCACGACTACGAGCGGAGGATCTACGGCACGCGCGAGGTGCCGACGGCGGCGGGGCTCGAGCGGCGTCGGCAGCGCCTCCTCGTGGGCAGCGGGCTCCCGAAGGACCGCCCGCTGCGCGACCTAGCAGCCCGTTGATTTACTCCCGTCGGCCCGTCGCCGCCGCATCCCGACCGCCTTCGTTGCGATCCTGCGGT
>DAORJJ010000538.1:0-4890 GCA_035439005.1 Polyangiaceae bacterium
GACGGGGTCGACCGTGCCGGGACGCAGGCCGCGCTCTTGAGAGCCCCCGAACGTGTACGCCGAGAGGCGCGCGCCGGGCCGCGCGACGAGCGCGCCGATCCCCTTGGGGCCGCGGAGCTTGTGGGAGGCCACGGCCAGGGTGTCGGCGCCGAACAGGTGCTCGGTGGTGACGCGCCCGTAGGCCTGCACGGCGTCGACGTGGACGCGCACGCCGCGCGAGTGGCACGCCGCGATGGCGTCGGCGACGGGCTGCAGCGCGCCGGTCTCTTGGTTGACCGCCTGGAGCGCCACGAGGGCGACGTCCCCCGCCGCGAGCGCGCGCTCCACCTCCTCCACGGCGACCACGCCGCCGGGGCCCACAGGCAGCCACCGGAGCGACGCGAGGCCCTCCCGCGCGAGCGCGTCCGCCACGCGCAGCACCGACGGATGCTCCACGCGCGAGAGCACGAGCGCGCCGCCGCGCCGCTCTGCGAACGCCGATCGGAGCGCCAGGTTGTTCGCCTCGGTGCCGCCGGAGGTGAGCACGACGTCCCGTGGGTCGTACCCCGTGAGGGCCGCGACCTCCGCCCGCGCGTCCTCGACGAGGCGGCGCGCGCGGCGCCCGTCGGCGTGCACGCTGGCCGGGTTGGCCCAGGCGACGCGACCCGCCTCGACCATGGCGGCGAGCGCCTCCTCGAGCGGCGGGGCGGTCGCGTTCCAGTCGAGGTACGCGCGCCCGGGCTCGCTCATGGGTTCGCGACGAGCTCGGGCGCGCGCTTCGCGACCGTCAGGCTGAAGGCGGCGCCGCCGAGGAACATGCCCTCGATGGTGGCCCCCTCCGGGAGCAGCCGCAGATCGCCGCCGAGCCCGCGCGCAACGCGCCGGGCGATGGCGAGCCCCACACCGACACCCCCGTGCGCGCGCGTGGGCGAGCCATCGACCTGGTAGAACGCGTCGAAGATGCGCGCGGCGCGATCGGGTGGCACGCCGTCGCCCGTGTCGGCGACGACGAGCTCGTACGTGGACTCATGCGCGCGCACGGCCACCCCGACGATGCCCCCGTCTTGGCTGAATTTTACTGCGTTATCGAGTATTTGGCCCATCGCGCGGGCGAGCCTGTCGGGGTCGGAGTGGCCGGGCAGGCCGCCCCGCGGGAGCTCCTCGAGGAGCGTGATGCGCCGCTCGTGGAAGCGCTCGGCGTGCTGCGCGATCGTGCGCCGCACGGTGTCGGCGAAGTCGTACTCCTTGCAGAAGAACCGCATGTGGCCGGTCTCGAGGGCGGTGACGTCGACCAGGTTGTCGAGCACCCCGCGCAGCCGCCGCACCGAGTCTTCCATGGCGCGGAGCGCCTTCGCCTGCGGCTTGTTGACGTCGCCGAGCTCCTCGTCGGCCAGCATGCGCAGGTACCCGACGAGCGGCGTCAGCGGCGTGGCGAGCTCGTGCGACACGTTCCGGTAGAACTCGACGCGCAGGCGATCGAGCTCGCGGAGCCGCTCGTTCGCGAGGGAGAGCTCGGCGACCTTCTCCTCGAGGTGCGCGACGATGCGGCCGCTCTGCATGCGCAGGCGCTCGCCCGTCGCGTCGGAGAACGAGACCATGCTCGGGCGGAAGCCCTTCAGGTAGCGGCCGACCTCCTCGCCGAAGCGGCGCGCGTCGATCGGCTTCTCGAGGAAGCCGTCGCACCCCACGGCCACGGTCGTGTCGCGATCGCCCTCGGCGGTGATGGCGATGATGGGCACCCGCGCGAGGGAGGGCTCGGTGCGCAGGCGCAGGGTGACCTCGTAGCCGTCGAGGCCGGGCAGGTTGATGTCGACCAGGACGAGATCCGGCCGCTCGGCGAGGGCCAGCCGCACGCCCTCGAGGCCGTCCACGGCGTCGACGACCTCGTGCCCCTCCGCGAGCAGCAGCTTGCGGACGAGCAGGCGGTTGCGAGGATCGTCCTCGATGTGCAGCACCCGGGCCATGGCGGCGGACCTCTCTCGACGTATATCCCGGATCCGCCTCGGGATCGGGGTGCGCGCGCCGCCGCCTGGCTCTTTACTTCACCGCAGAGCCGGGTACGGTGCGCGTGCCCATGATCGCTCTCCGCCACCGCGCCCACCACGCCAGCCTCGCTCGCCTCTCCGTCCGGCTCGCCGCCCCGCTCGCGGCCCTCGCGCTCGCCGCGTGCTCGAACCTCACCGCCCCGGCGCCCGACGAGCCCATCACCGTCACCAAGGACCCGGGCGCGGCGCCCAAGGCCGAGCCCCCGCCCGAGGGCCAGGCGAAGCCGGCCGACCACCCCGCGCCGGCCAAGGCCGAGGAGAAGCCCGCCGCCCCGGAAGAGCCCCTGAAGAAGGTCGACGTCGTCGTCGGCAAGGGCCCGGAGGCGAAGGCGGGCGACGTCGTGTCGGTGCACTACGTGGGCACCCTGCTCGACGGCAAGGAGTTCGACGCCTCGCGTAAGCACGGAAAACCTTTCGACTTTCCGCTCGGACAAGGCCAGGTCATCAAGGGGTGGGACGAGGGCGTGGCCGGCATGAAGCCTGGCGGCAAGCGCAAGCTCGTCATCCCGCCGTCGAAGGCCTACGGCGCGCGCGGCGCCCCGCCGGTCATCCCGCCGAACTCGACGCTGCTGTTCGAGGTCGAGCTGCTCGAGATCAAGAAGAAATGACCCGCCCTGCGGGCTGGCTCCTTCCCTTGGCGGCGCTCGTGGCCACCGCGTGCGGCTCCGCGCCGGTGCAGCTGGCCGCACCGGAGGGCGAGGCCGCCAGGGCGCCAGCCACGGAGGCGAGCCCGCCCGCCGACACGCGCGCAGGCGCGAGCGCGGACACCGCCACGCCCCCGCCGGTGGCGAGCGAGGCCCCGCCGATGGAGCTCGCGCCACCGGGCACCCCGCTGCCCAAGGAGATCGGCGCGCGCCACATCCTCGTGCAGTTCCTCGGCGCCGAGCGCGCGCCGGCGTCCGTCGTGCGCACGCGCGAGCAGGCCGAGGCCCTCGCGCAGAAGGTCCTCGTGCGGGCGCGGCGCGGCGAGAGCTTCACCCGCCTCGTCACCGAGTACTCCGACGAGCCTGGCGCCGCTGGGCGCGGAGGCGCGCTCGGCCGCTTCGGCCGCGGGCGCATGGTGCCCGCGTTCGAGGAGGTCGCCTTCCGCATGCGCGTCGGCCAGCTCTCCGACGTCGTCGAGACGCCGTTCGGCTTCCACGTCATCCTCCGCACCGAGTGAGCCCGCCGTGAGCGCATCCGCACCTCCCTCGCCGCCGGCGCCCGGCACCCTCTCGCCGCGCACCCTGGCCGACCGGCCGCTCCCCATGGGGCTCGCCGCGGCCGGCGCGTTCCTCTCGGGGTTGCTGTATTTCCTGGCGTTTCCGGGCATCAACCTCTGGCCGCTCGCGCTGGTCGCGTTCGCCCCGTTCTACGTCGCGCTCCTCGGCCAGACCCCCCGCCGCGCGGCGTGGCTCGGGCTCCTCCAGGGCACGACCATGAACGCGACGGGCTTCTACTGGCTCATGTCGATGCTGAAGACCTTCAGCGGCTTCCCCGCCCCGGTCTGCGCCTTCTTCGTGCTCGTGGTCGCGGCGTTCCAGGGCGGGAGGAGCGCGCTCCATGGGTGGCTCTTCGCGCGCGTCACCCAGCGCGGCGTCGCCCCGCCGCTGGCGTTCGCGGGCACGTTCGTGGCCGCCGAGCTCAGCTTCCCCGTGCTCTTCACGTGGTACTTCGGCGGCGTCGCGCACGACACGCCGGCGCTCGCGCAGGTGGCCGATCTCGGCGGGCCCATCCTCGTCGGCCTCGCGCTCATCGGCGCGAACCTCGCCCTCGCCGAGCTCGTCGTCGCGCGGCTCGAGGGGCGCCCCCCGTCGCGGCGCCTCGTGGCGATCGGCGCGGGCGGGCTCGCGGCGACGGTGCTCTACGGCGCCGCGCGCATCGCCTCGGTCGACGCGCGCGCGCTGGCCTCGGAGCCGCTCCACGTGGGCATCGTGCAGGGCAACCTCGGCCTCATGCAGAAGCGCGAGGACCCGGCCGAGGGGCTCCGCCGCCACAAGCGGCTCACCCAGGAGCTCCGCCACAAGGGCGCCGAGCTCGTCGTGTGGAGCGAGTCGTCGGTCACCTTCGCCGTGCCGGAGAAGGTCCACGCGGCCTTCATGAAAGACCGCGTCTCCGCGGGCGCCGGCGTGCCCATGGTGTTCGGCGCGGTGGTCTACCGGTCGGATCCGGACCGGGAGCGCTGGTTCAACACGGCGCTGTCGTCGAACGTGCGCGGCGACGTCACCGCGCGCTACGACAAGCACTACCTGCTCGCGTTCGGCGAGTACCTCCCGTTCGGCGAGGAGCTGCCGATCTTGCACAAGTGGTCGCCCAACAGCGGGCGCTTCTCGAAGGGCAAAGAGTTCCGGCCGCTGCTCTTCTCGCGCGACGGGAAGGACTACAAGCTCGGCACGCTCATTTGCTACGAGGACATCCTCCCCCGCTTCACGAACGACCTCGTGAACGAGGAGGACCCCGATCTCCTCGTGAACATCACGAACGACGCGTGGTTCGGCGACACGCTCGAGCCGTGGCAGCACCTCGCGCTCGCGAAGTTCCGGGCCATCGAGCACCGCCGCTACCTCGTGCGCGCGACGAACAGCGGCGTGAGCGCCATCGTCGACCCGGTGGGCCGCACGATGGTCCACACGCCCACCTTCAAGCCCGCCACGATCGACACCGTCGTGCACTTCATGCACGGCCGCACGGTCTACGAGGTGCTCGGCGACGTGCCGTGGCTGCTCGTCACGCTCATCATGTTTGGCTTCGCCTTGCGACCGCTGCCCGGGCTCCAGAAGAAAAGCTAGTCTTCTCGGCGACTTGCCCCCCTAATAGTCGGCGCCCCTGCCCTCGTCGGAGGGCGACGGGAGCCCGAGCACGCGCTCGCCGAGCCGCCGGCCGAGCG
>DAORJJ010000539.1:0-4853 GCA_035439005.1 Polyangiaceae bacterium
GGCGGGAACGCCGCGGCTCCTGGCGGGAACGCCGCGCCCCCCTCGGTTGGCCGGAAGGGCGCGGCCTGCGGCGCGGGCGACGCGCCGGGACCGGCGCGCAGGGCGCCGAGGTCCATGCGCGCGGTGGCGCCGCGCGAGCCCACGCCCGCCGTGACGCGGGAGCGCACGGCCCGCTGCTCCATCGTGTGCAGCCCGACGCCACACGCGGCGCAGTGGACGGCCATGCGCACGTTCGGCGTGTTGCACATCGCGCACACCAAGGCGGGCTCCACCTGCGTCTGCGCGATCCCCACCTCCTCGCTCTCGTCGCTCGTGCCCAGGATGGGGAGCGCGACCTCCCCGGAGGGCCCCGACACCACCTGCACGCGCGCCGCGGGCACGGGCGCGCTCGCGGTGAGGACGGTGACCTGCGTGGGCTCGTGCACGGCGGGCGCGGCCCCGGAGCTCGGCGTGCTCCCGCGCGGGCGCTGCACGCGCGTGCGCGCGTCGTCCGTCGCGCCGTAGGGATCGGCGTCCGACTCGGAGGTCGCGCCGAGCTCGGGCAGGTCTGCGGGCTCCGGCAGCAAGGCGGCGCGGAGCGCGCGGGACACCTCCGCCATCGAGGCGAAGCGGTGCTCGGGGTCCTTGCGAATGCACCGCGCGATCACCCGATCGAGCGCGACCGGGCTCTCGGGCACGCGCGTCTGCATCGGCGGCGGCGTGAGCGTCAGGTGGTTGTTGATCATCGCGGGCATGAGCGCGTCGCGAAACGGGTTCGTGCCGGTGATCGAGCGGTAGAGCAGCACGCCGAGCGAGTAGATGTCCGTCCGTCCGTCGATCTTGCGACCGAGGATCTGCTCCGGCGCCATGTACTCGATGGTGCCCACGAGCACGCCCGTCCGCGTGAGCGCGGTCTCGGCCTCCGTCGCGGTGTGCGACTTCGCGACGCCAAAGTCGAGCACCTTCACGAACATGGAGTCATGACCACGCGCGACGAGCATCACGTTGGCAGGCTTCAGGTCGCGGTGCACGATGCCGCCGCGGTGCGCGGCGTCGAGGGCGTCGGCGATCTGCGCGCCGATGTGGACCGCGGCCGCGACGTCGAGCCGCTCGCGCGTCTGGAGGAGCTGCGAGAGGGTCTGCCCCGTGAGGTGCTCCATCACGAAGAAGAGGTCGCCGCCTTCTCCGCGCCCGAGATCGAACACGTCGACGATGTTCTCGTGCTGGATGCGCGCGGTGTGCTTCGCCTCACGGAGGAAGCGCCCCGCGACGGCCTCGTCGATGCGAACCCCCTCGCGCGTGCGGACGAGCTTGACCGCCACCGGGCGGCGCATCACGAGGTCGACGCCGCGGTACACGACGCCCATGCCGCCCTGCCCGATCTTGGCGTCGAGCCGATAGCGACCGGAGAGCAGCCGGGGAAGTTCTTCCTGGACGTCCAACACCCGAACGATAGCCGCATTTCGCCCGGACCGGCGGCGCTTTGACGCGCCGGCACGTTCGCGGTCCGCGGGGGCGTTCGGCGGCGCTGCGTCGTCCGCTCAGTCGCGGAACAGCAGCGCCTCGAGCTCGGCCCGACGCGCCTCCTCTTCGTCGTCCAGCCCTTCGCGAGCCGCGAGCGCCCCGAGCTCGGCGTCGGCGGCGGCGAAGCCTGCGTAGTCGAGCATCGGCTTGCCGCGGGCGAAGTAGCCGTACACCTCCCGGTAGTCGAGGTAGCGCTTGTGGACCTTCGGGTCGGGCGCCACCGGCTCAGCCCGCGCGGCGCACGGCGGCGCGCGCCGCGGGCGTCGCGCTCTCGACGGAGACGCGCCGGGTCGAGCTCGGCGTGCGGCGGCTCACACCGTGCAGCGTGGCCTGCTCCAAGATCGTCTCGCAGAGCGTCGCGTAGTCGATGCCGGCCGAAGCCGCGATCTTCGGGAGGAGCGACGTGGGGGTCATGCCGGGGAGCGTGTTGACCTCGAGGACGTATTCGTTCTCGCCCTCGGTCACGAGCAGGTCGACGCGGCACGCGCCGGCGCAGCCGAGCGCCGAGGCCGCGCGCTCCGCGAGGTTCATCACGCCGCGCAGGCGCGTGGTCGGCAGACGAGGCGGGCAGATGTAGTCGGTCGCGCCGGGCGTGTACTTCGACGCGTAGTCGTAGAGGCCGCTCTTCGGCACGACCTCGATCGCCCCGAGCACGCGGCCTCCGAGCAGCGCCACGTGCACCTCCGTGCCGCGGACGAAGCGCTCGACGAGCGCGGCGTCGTCGTGCTCGAGCGCGGACGCGATGCCCGCCTCGAGGCTCGCGAGGTCCTTGGCGACGGCGAGCCCGACGGACGAGCCCTCCGACCGCGGCTTGACCACCACGGGGAAGCCGAAGTTCTCGTGGTGCGAGGCGAGACCGAGGAGCGTGTCGGCGGTGGCGACGAAGTACGGCGGGGTCGGCACGTTGTGCAGCCGGAAGAGCTCCTTCGCCTTCACCTTGTCCATCGCGAGCGCCGACGAGAGCACGCTCGAGCCGGTGTAGGGCACGCCGAGCAGCTCGAGGAGCCCCTGAACGCAGCCGTCCTCGCCGTAGCGCCCGTGCAGACCGAGGAACGCGACGTCGAGGTTCGCTCGCGCGATGCTCTCGGCGAAGCGCTCGGGGCGGTCGAGCACCACGCGCACGACGTCGTGCCCCCGCGACTCGAGCGCGTCGGCGACGCCCTCGCCCGTGCGCAGCGACACCTCGCGCTCCGCGCTGGCGCCGCCCATCAACACACCGACACGACCGTGAACCTTCGTCATCGTCACACCTCGTGGGGCACGAAAGCAACTCTCGCGCCGCTCAGAACTCGGAATGATTCTCGCAACTTGTGCGCTGCGAAGTGTCTGGAGAGACACGCGCAGAGTCGGGTCTGCCACACCCGACGGAGCGGTCCACGAGGGACCGCCAGCCACCTTCTCACCCCGTATCAACACCGAGATGAGAGGGGCAACTTTTTGGACGCGAGCGCCGCGCTCAGTCGATCTCGACGAGGATGGCGGTGATGTTGTCCTTGCCGCCGCGCTCGTTCGCCAGATCGATGAACCTGCGGACCGCGCCCTCTTGGCCGATGGCGACCGTCGGGCACACGTCCTCGTCCTTCAGGTACCCGTGGAGCCCGTCGCTGCAGAGCAGGAAACGGTCACCCTTTTGGAGCTCGACGAGCCCGGTGTCGACCTGCACGTAGTCGCGGTTGCCGACCGCGCGCGTGATGACGTTCCGGTGAGGCGAGCGCTGCGCCTCGAGCGGGGTGATGAGCCCCTGCTTGATCTGCCACGCGATGAGCGTGTGGTCTTCGGTCAGCTGCTCCACGTTGGTCCCGCGGGCGCGGTAGATGCGGCTGTCGCCCACCTGCGCCGTGATGGCGAAGTCCCCGAGGATGAGCAGCGCGCTCACGGTCGTGCCCATGCCGCTCTTGCCGCGATCCATCTCCGCCATGGAGAAGACCATGTACGTGGCGGCCTGGATGGAGCTCTCCATCACGCGGAACGCGGCGCGCACCATGGCCTCGTCGGGCGGGGCGACGAGCGGGCGCAAGTTGGGGATGCCTCGCTTCACGACCCCGTACACGGTCTCGACCGCTTCCTGGCTCGCGATCTCGCCGGCCGCGTGGCCGCCCATGCCGTCACCGACGATGTAGAGGCCGAGCTGGTCGTCGAAGAAATACGCGTCCTCGTTCGACTTTCGCTTCCGACCAACGTCGGTGAGGCCAAAGCCGGAACGCTTGAAATTGTTCGCGGAGGCCGGGTTCTGTTCGGTGCGCGGAGGCTCCATTTCGGTCAAAGGTAACCCGACCACTGCGCGCGCGTATCCGAAATCGCCCGACCCCTCGTTTCGAGCGCTCCGGCTTGTCGCCGGAGGCGTGGGAACGCGGCTAGGCTCGCCGTGTGCTTCCCCCTCGCAGCGCTCCCAGTCCCCGCGTGGACGGCCTCTTGGCCGCCCTCGTGCTCGCCACCATCGCGATGCTCGTCGTCGTGCTCCCGACGTGGCTGCTCGACGGCCTCCTCGCGGCGAACCTCGCGGTCTCGGTGGGCGTGCTGGTCGTCGTGCTGTACGCGCGGGAGCGGCTCTCGCTCGAGGCCTTCCCGTCGGTGCTGCTCCTCACGACGCTCTTTCGCCTGGCGCTGAACGTGTCCTCGAGCCGCCTCATCCTGCTCCAGGGGGACGCGGGCGCGGTCATCCGCGCGTTCGGCGGGTTCGTCGTGCGAGGGAACGTGCTCGTCGGCGCCGTGGTCTTCGTCGTGCTGACCATCGTGCAGTTCGTGGTGATCGCGAAGGGGGCGGAGCGCATCGCCGAGGTCGGCGCGCGCTTCTCGCTCGACTCGCTGCCCGGAAAGCAGCTCGCGATCGACGCGGAGCTCCGCGCCGGGCTCCTCACGGGCGAAGAGGCGCGGGAGCGCCGCGCGCTGCTCGCGCGCCAGAGCCAGTTCTACGGCGCGATGGACGGCGCGATGAAGTTCGTGAAGGGCGACGTGATCGCGACGGTGATCATCGTCGCGGTGAACGTGGTCTTCGGCCTGATCGTCGGGGTCGCCCAGCGTGGGCTCACGGTCGAGCAAGCGGCCGCGAAGTACGTGCTCCTCGCGGTGGGCGACGGGCTCGTCTCGCAGGTGCCCGCCCTGCTGCTCTCCACCGCGGCCGGCGTGCTCGTGACCCGCACGGCGAGCGAGGGCGAGGGCTCGCTCGGGGACGATCTCGCCGCGCAGCTCCTCTCCTCGCCGCGCGCCCTCGCGACGACCAGCGTGTTCGTGCTGCTCCTCGGCCTCGTGCCCGGCCTGCCGCTCGCGCCCTTCCTCGTGCTCGCGGCCGCGAACCTGGTGCAGTTCCCGCTCGTCATCGGCGGCGTCGTGCCGGTGGTCAATGTGGCCGG
>DAORJJ010000540.1:0-4843 GCA_035439005.1 Polyangiaceae bacterium
CCTCGCCGAGGGCGCGCGCGTCCTCGTCGCCGGCCGCCTCCGCGCGGTGGGTCTCCACCGCCACCCACGACGTGCCGCCGGCGCCCGACACGTCGACGTGGCGCACGCCGACCTCGCGCAGGCGTCGGCCCACGCCCCGCGACAGCCCGCAGCCCGTCTCCTTGGCGACGACCGGCAGGCCGAGCTCGCCGACGAGCCGCCCGAGCGTGGCCATGCCGTCGCGGAAGTCGCGGTCGCCGTCGTCTTGCACGAGCTCCATCGCCGGGTTGAGGTGCACGCAGAGGGCGTCGACGCCGACGTCCCGGGCCAGCGCGCGGAGCGCCTCCGGCCCCGACTCGCGCGCCTGAACGACGCCGATGTTGCCGAGCAGCAGCGCCGTGGGCGCCGCGTCGCGCACCGCGTACGAGCCGCGCGCCTCTGGGCGCCGGAGCATCGCGCGCTGGCTCCCGAGCCCGAAGCCGTAGCCGCGCTCCTCGGCGATCGCCGCGAGGTCGCGGTTGATGCGCCCCGCCTCCTCCGTTCCGCCGGTCATCGCTGCGATGAACAGCGGGGCGCGGAGACGCTTGCCGAGCACCTCCACGGAGGTGTCGAGCTCGCCTACGGCGAGGTCGGGGCAAGCGTCGTGCACGAAGCGTACGCACTCGAAGAGCGTCGACTCCCCGCGGAAGCCGACGTCTCCGGTAGCGCAGAGCGCGATGTGGTCGGTCTTTCTCTGGCCAATGTCGGACATGGGTGCTCCGGAGCGGGGGCGGTTCGTATAGGGCGAGCCTCCGAGGGCGTCCACCCACGGCGGAACGGGCGCGAGCCTTCGCTCGAAACGCGCGCGCACGTCTTGCGCGGCGTGGCGACTACCACTAAACCGCGCGAAAGGACGCGCGTCGTACGTCGCAAATCTTTCAAAAATACGTGAAGATACCTGAAATCCTTACGCTATGACGCGGGAGCTTGCGTTGACAGGGCGACCGCTCGGCCCTAGCTTTCGCCCGCACCGCAGGCCGATTCGACCGGCGAAGGGGTTCGTCCTGGCTCACGCTGGGCAACCGTGACTGGATGGACGGGTCACCGAGCGAGCGGCGCCCCCGCCCGCACCCCTGAAGGAGTTGTTCCCCGCATGGTTTCGCCCCAGCGCCCCGATCCCGCCTCGGACCTCGAGCGCTACGCGCTCGATGTGCGGACCCGGGTCGACCGCGGCCTCTCCGAAGGGCTCGCGCGCGAGCGGCTGCTCGCGGAGTCACTCTCGAGCTCCGCCGAGCTCGGCCAGGTCCACGACGCGCTCGCCTCGCTCGCCATGCGCGGCGGCAAGCGCCTCCGCTCGGTGCTGGTCAGCCTCGCCTACGACGGCCTCCGCGCCGCGAGCGATCCGGACGCCCCGGTGGTGGTCGACGCGTGCGTGGCGATCGAGCTCTTGCAGGTCTACCTCCTCGTGCACGACGACTGGATGGACGGCGACGACACCCGCAGAGGTGGCCCTACCGTGCACCGCGCGCTCGGCGAGGCGCTCGGGCCGAGCCCGCTCGTCGATCACGTGACCGTGCTCGCGGGCGATCTCGCCTCCGCGATGGCGCAGGCGGCGCTCGCGAGGGCGCCCCTGCCGAGCTCCCGCGTGGCTGCCGCGCTCGCGCGGTTTGCCGACATGCAGCGCGCCGTCGTCGCGGGGCAAATCGACGACGTGTGCGCGTCTCGCCGTCCGCTGGAGGCGCTCGACCCAGCCGCGGTGGAGCGGCTCCACGCCAACAAGACCGGCTCGTACTCGGTCGCCGGACCCCTCGCGCTCGGGGCGCTCCTCGCCGGCGCGACCGCGGAGCGTGTGGCGGCGCTCGAAGCGTTCGCGCAGCCGCTCGGCGTGGCGTTCCAGCTCCGCGACGATCTCCTCGGGGTCTTCGGCGAGCCCGAGCGCACGGGCAAGCCGCGCTTCGGAGATCTGCGCGAGGGCAAGCGCACGGCCCTGGTCGCCGCCCTCGTCGGCTCTCCAGGGGGTCTCTCGCTCGCGCGCGATGTGCTCGGCCGCCGCGACGCCACCGACGCCGAGTGCGCGCGGGTCGCCCAGGCGATGGTCGAGCGCGGGTGCAAGCAGCAGGTCGAGGCGCGGGTGGGCGCGCTCGCGGCGCTGGCGCACGAGCGCGCCGCCGCCGTGGGCCTCCGCCCGGAGGTCGAGGCGCTGCTGATCGCCGCCGGCAGCGCCCTGACGGAGCGCAGCCGATGAGCGCCCACGACGAGCCGCGCCCGCTCGGTCTCGCCTGCGGCAAGGTGATCCTCCTCGGGGAGCACGCCGTGGTCTACGGAGTCCCGGCCATCGCGGTGGGCATCGACCGGGGCGCCCACGCCCGCGCCGTCGGGCTCGCCGCTGGACCGTCGGAGCTCCGCGTGACCGGCTGGGACGTGCACGTCCGCGAGCACGAGGAGGGCCCCGCGCTCGCCCGCGCCTTCACGGAGCTGCTCCGCGCGACCCGCGCGTCGCTCGCCGAGCGGGGCGCGGTGCTCCACGCGAGCCGCGTCGAGGCCGCCGCCGACCTCCCGCCGGGCGGCGGGCTCGGGTGCTCCGCGGCGACCGGTGTCGCCGTCGCGCGCGCGCTCGATCCGCTCGCGTCGTCCTCCGAAATCGCCGCCCGCGTGATGGCGTGGGAGCGCGTGTTTCACGGCAACCCCTCCGGCGTCGACGCGGCGGTGTCGGCGCGCGGGGGCTGCGTGTACTTCGAGCGCGGCGCGCCCCTCGTGCCGCTCCGCTTGCGCGGCGGCGCCGACCTCGTCCTCGCCGTCGGGAGCACCGGGGTCGGGTCGAGCACCAAGTTCATGGTCGAGTCGGTCGCCGCCCGCCTCGCGGCCGAGCCCGACGCCACGCGCGCGCGCTTCGAGCAGATCCGCGCGCTCGTCCGGGGGGCGCGGTCGGCCATCGAGTCGGGCGATCTCCCCGCGCTCGGTCTGGCGCTGTCGCAGAACCAGGTGACCCTCGCCGAGCTCGCGCTCTCCACCCCGGAGATCGATCGCATGTGCGCCATCGCGCACGGCGCCGGCGCCCTCGGCGCGAAGCTCACCGGCGCGGGCGGTGGCGGCAGCGTGGTCGCGCTCGTCGACTCCCTCGAGCGGGGCGCCGCGGTCGTGGCGGCCTGGGGTGAGGCCGGCTTCGGCGGCTTCGTGTCGCGGGTTCGCGGTCAGCTCGAGAGCGCGAGCGCGCGAACGCTCGAGGTGGCGCCGTGACCGCGGGCTCGCTGCGCGCCACGGCGGTAGCGCACCCGAACATCGCGCTTTCGAAGTACTGGGGGAAGCTCCCGCGCGAGGGGAATTACCCTGCAGTTCCGAGTCTTTCGGTGACCCTCGAGGGGATGAGCACGCGCACCACGGTCGCGTTCGAGCCCGACCCGGGCGACGACGCGCTCACCCTCGGGGGCGCCCCGATGGTCCACGGCCGCGAGAAGGCCGTGCGCCTGCTCTCGCGAGTGCGGCGCGCCGCCGGCCTGCGGGGGCGCGCGGTCGTGGAGAGCGCGAACGACTTCCCCACGGGCTCCGGCCTCGCCTCGAGCGCCTCGGGGTTCGCGGCACTCGCGCTCGCGGCCTCCGCCGCGGCGCGCCTCACGCTCACGCCGGGCGAGGTGAGCGCCCTGGCGCGTGAGGCCTCCGCGAGCGCCGCGCGCAGCGTCTTCGGTGGCTTCGTGGAGCTCCCGCTCGGCGCCGACGGCGCCGCCCCCTTCGCCCCGCGTGAGGCGCTGCCGCTCGTCGTGCTCGTGTGCGTCGCCACCGAGGAGCGCAAGGCCGTCGCGTCGACCGACGGCATGCTCCGCACGGCGGCCGAGAGCCCCTACTACGCGGCGTGGCTCGCGCACGCGCCCGCGCTCCACGAGCGCCTCGGCGAGGCGCTCCTTCGCGGCGACCTGTCCGAGGTGGGCGCGCTCGCCGAGCAGAGCGCCCTCGCGATGCACGCGTCGGCGCTCGCGGCGGGGGTCGTGTACTTCCGCGGGGTCACGCTCGACGTGCTCGGCGAGATCCACGCCATGCGCCGCGGCGGCCTCGAGGCCTACGCGACGATCGACGCGGGCCCGCACGTGAAGGTGCTCGCGCGCGCGTCGGACCGCGACGCCGTGCGCGCCCGCGTCGCCGCCGTGCCGGGCGTCCTGCGCATCATCGAGACGGTCCCCGGCGACGCCGCGCGGCTCGTGGACGGGGCGCCGTGACGCGCGAGGTGTTCGCCCCCGGCAAGATGGTGCTCACCGGCGCGTACGCCGTGCTCCGAGGCGCGCCCGCGCTCGTCGTGGCGGTCTCACGTGGCGCGGTCGCCACCGACGCGCGCGAGGCGCCGGCGACGCCCGAGGTGGCCGCCGCGCTCGGCGTCGCCATGGCGCCGGCGCTCGACCTCCGAGCCCTCTTCGACGGCGACCGCAAGCTCGGGCTCGGCGCGAGCGCGGCCGGGCTCGTCGCCACGCTCGGCCTCCGCGCGGCCCTCCGCGGGGATCGCCTCGACGACGCGAGCGCGCGAGACGCCCTCTTTCGGGTGGCCCTCGCCGCCCATCGCGAGGCGCAGGGCGGGGGGAGCGGGGTCGACGTGGCGGCGTCGGTCTACGGTGGCGTCCTCGAGTTCACGGTCGACGGTCCCACGGTCGCCCCCGCGGCGCTGCCTCCGGGCGTCGTGTTGGCGGCGTACGCGGCCCGGGCCAGCGCGCGAACGTCGGACCTGCGCCGCCTCGTCGACGGGTTCTGCGAGCGTTCACCGGAGCGCGCCGCCGGCCTCTTCTCCGAGCTCGGCCGGGCCTCGTTCGAGGCGCGGGACGCTTGCCGTGCCCAGGCCGCGGGCCCATTCCTCGCGAGCGCGCGCGCGTTCGCCTCGGCCCTCGCCGACCTCGGAACCGCGGCC
>DAORJJ010000541.1:0-4840 GCA_035439005.1 Polyangiaceae bacterium
GCGCGCGAGCTCGGCCCGCAGCAGGAGCATGAGCTCGGCCGCCCGCGTCTCCCCGAAGGCGCCCCGGAGGTGGGCCGCGAGGGCGTCGAGGTCGGTGTGCGCGCGCGAGGCCCCGAGGCGCTCGAGCACGCGGTGGGCGACGAAGCCCGCGCGCAGCGGGGAGTCGGCCCCGGCGAGCAGGGCCGCCGTGGGGCGCGCGGCCAGCAGCCGCGAGAGCTCTCCGCGCCCCTCGAGGAGGGCGTCGAGCGTGGCGTCGCCCGCGCCCGCCTCGACGAGCAACGCCAGGTATTCGCGGACCGCCGCGCGCTCCGACGGCGTCGCGCCCGCCCGCGCGAGGCGCTCGTCGAGGGCCACGCGCGAGTCGGCGTCGAAGAACGCGTGGAAGGCCGCGTCGAAGGCCTCGCGCCGCGGAGGTCGCACGTCGACGAGCCCCGCGACCGCGTCGGCGAGGCGCCCTTTGTCCTCGAAGCCGAGCAGCACGAAGGCGCGCGCGACGTCGAGGGCTTGGCTCGGCGAGATGGCGAACCCCTCGCGCCGGAGGGACCACAAGAGCTCGCTCGTGAGCCGCACGAGGGTCCGCGGATCGGCCATCAGCGCGCCGCGGCGCCCCCCTCGTCTGCGCCGCCGTCGCGCCGCGCCGGCGACGGCGCGTCGGGCTCGGCCAGCAGGCCCTGCACCAAGGCGTCGAGCGCGGCGTCGCGGGACGGGTCGAAGCCGACGAACACCTCGCGGACGATCCCCCGGCGATCGATGACGAAGAGCGTGGGCAGGCTCGAGACGTGGTACGCGCGCGACACGAGCGCGCCCGGATCGGCGAGCGACGGGTACTTGGTGCCGGCGAGCTCCATGAACGTGGCCGCGCGCTCGACAGGATCGGTGGTCACGCCCACGACGCGGAGCCCCTGGGCGCCAAACCGCGCCTGCAGCGCGTTCAGCTGCGGCGCCACGAGCCGACAGGGGCCGCACCAGGTCGCCCAGAAGTCGAGGAGGACGACCTGCCCACGGAGGGCCGCGAGGCTCGTCGGCGCGCGCCCGATGGGGAGCCCTCCGTCGAGCGGGGGCGCGGCGGTCCCGACGTGCTCGAGGCGCGCGATGCGCTCGGGCCCGGGGTTCTCCCGCAGCGTCGCCTGGAGGCCCCGGCGAGCACCCGCGCGGTCGACCTCGAGGGCCAGGCGCTCTCCCGGCGCGCGCGCCGCGACCAGCTGGATGACGTGGCCAGCGTCTCGGACCTCGACGCCCCCCACCCGCGCCAGCCGATCGCCCTCACGGAGCCCGGCGGCCTCGGCCGGGGAGCCTCGGACCACGTGGCTGACGAAGACGCCGCGCAACACGGGGCCGCCCGCGCCGGCGCGAGCCCCGTCGTCCATGCCCACTCCGAGCCAGGCGGGGCGGAGCGGGCCCGCCTCCGGGCGCGCGCCCCGCGGACCCGCCGCGTGGGTGGCGACCGGGGCGAGCAGGGCGCAGAGCCCCACGAGCAAGAGAGAGGCGGCCAGAACCGCGCGCAGCGGACGCCGAGGGACGACCATGGAGGGATCGTACCAGGCGGGCGGCCGATGTTCGAGCCGGGCGCGGCCGCGCGAGCGCGAGCAAGAGCGACAAAAAGCGACATGGCGCACCCGTGAGGGCGCGCCATGTACCAAGCTCGGTGTTCGTCGGTGCCGCGTGCGCGACAGCTCAAGAGAAAAGGAAGGGCACTCCTGTCACGGCTACCGACGCCCAGCCAGGCCGCGATCGCAGACGCGAGGCAATTCTAAGGGGGTAAGCTCTGTCGCGCGCGCAGTCAGCGAAGAAAGGAGAAAAGTAGGGAAGCAAGTACGCGCGACGCAGGTTCCTTAGCAGGCACCGTGCCATCCCTATCACGGGCCGCTTTTTTCGAGGTTCTTGGGGTCCGGCGCGGACAGTTTGTGCGCGCCGACGACATCGGGATCCGACCTACCGCCTACGTCGCAAATCTTGCGTAGTTGGCACGGTTCTTTCGACCTACTTCTTCCCGCGGGCTCGCAGGGCGAGGAAGAACCGGCGAAGCCGCTCGGCGGCGTCCGCCGCGAGGACGCCTTCGATCGACTCGAAGCGGTGGTTCAGGCCCTCGCCCACGCCCACGCCGAAGAGCGTGGCGACCGCGCCTCCCTTGGGGTCGCGGCATCCCCACACGACGCGGGGCACGCGCGCGAGCACGAGCGCGCCCGCGCACATGGCGCACGGCTCGAGCGTCACGTACGCGGTGACCCCCTCGAGGCGCCAGGAGCCGAGGGCGCGCGCCCCGGCCCGGATCGCGAGGACCTCGGCGTGCGCCGTGGGGTCCTGCGAGGACTCGCGGAGGTTGTGGGCCCGCGCGAGCTCGTCGCCGGCCTGCACGAGGACGCACCCCACGGGGACCTCGCCCTCGGACGCCGCCAGATCGGCCTCCGCCAGCGCGACGGCCATCCACCGCTCGTCCTCCGCGCGGCGCGGGTCCGGCGGCGCGGTCTCGTCGGGCGGGGTCGGCTCGTCGCTCATGGCGTGGGCCTGCGATCTCGCCCGTCGGTCTCGCTCGTCACGTGCGAGGAGAAGCTGCGCGCCCAGGAAGATTCGAACTTCCGACAACTGGTTCCGTAGACCAGTGCTCTATCCAGCTGAGCTATGGGCGCAATCTCTCGAGTAGCGGGCGCGATAGTAGTCGCAACGGCGCGCCTGTCAATGGTCTTCGCGCGCGGTCAGTCGAGGCGACGCCACGCGGGGTCGCGGTCGTCGCGATCGTCGTCGGCGCCGACCCCCGTGGAGCGGAGCCCCGTGCGCGGCGGCGGACGCGGCGCGCCGGCCTTGTAGAAGACGACGCGCTCTTGGAGGCCCGCCTCGAGCTCGGCGGGCGTGATGCGGTGCGTGCGCTCCGCGATGCGCATGAGCGACTGCAGGTGCCGCTGCCAGTGCTCGGGGAGCTCGCCGTGCTCGGCCAGGCGATGCGAGCGAACGGGCGAGGGAAGCACCGACGCGAGGAAGAGGCACTCCGAGAGGTTGAGCTCGAGCGGCGTGCGCCCGAAGTAGTGCGCGGCGGCCTGAGTGACGCCGTAGATGTCCGGCCCAAACTCGACGACGTTCAGGTAGAGTTCCATGAGCTCCTCCTTCCGGAACACTTGCTCGAGGTAGTCGGCGAGCACGAGCTCCTCGAGCTTGCGCGAGAGGGTCTTCTCGCGCACGAGGAAGAGGTTCTTCGCGAGCTGCATGGTGATGGTGCTCGCCCCGCGGACGAACCTCCGCGCCTTCACGTTCGCGACGACGCTCTGCTTGATCGCTCCGTGGTTGAACCCGTGGTGGCGGAAGAAGCTGCCGTCCTCGGTCGTCGTGACCGCGGCGACCAGGAACGGGCTGATGCCACCGAGCTCGGTCCAGTTGCCGCTCCCGGGCCCCGTCGTGGCCTCGCCGCGCGTACCGTCGGGGTGGACGATCGCGTGCGAGAACCTGCCCTTGAAGCGCTCGCGCGAGAGTGCGCTCGGGACCTCGGTCGCGCGGCATCGGTCGTCGATCGTGTAGTCGAGCTCGAGCGCGTCGAGGTTCTTGGTGTCGAACGCGAGCCGCCCCCGCGCGGTCAGCGTGCCCTCGAAGCGCACGTCGCGCACCGTCGGCAAGAGCCCCAGGGGCACGCCCTCCGCGAGCTCCCGACAGCCGACGGTGGGCAGGTCGAACGCGAGGTGCGCCTGGAGATGCGAGGGGTCTTGCTCCATGCTTCCACGGAGGCCGAGGCGCGCCGCCCCCAGCACGACGCGCCCGTCGTCGAGCCTGAGCGAGTTGCTGGTGAGCAGGCCGCGACCGCCGACCGCGACGCTCAGCCCACGGAGGGTCTCCCGCGAGAGCCGCGGCTGGCTGAGCGAGGCGTTCGCGAGCTGGACCTCCCCGTCGAAGGTCACGCTCGCGCCCGGCGCGTCGAGGACGAGCCGGCCCTTCGCCATCGCGGTCGCGCGGCCGACGTCGACGAGCCCCAGCGCGCCCTCCCGGAGGCCGAGGAGCGCGAGCGGCAGCGGGCCCCCGTCGACGGTCAGCGAGGTCTCTCCGGCCCCCACGGGGGCGTGCAGCTCGAGGCTCATCGGCGGGCTCGTGGCGGCGCCGCCGGACTTGAACGACACGTGGAGCGCGTTGCTCTGGCGGATGAACGCGAAGGGCCCGGGCCCGACGCTGACCGGGCTGTCCCCACGCACCTCGACCGAGAGCGCGGCGGTGCGGAGCTCGCCGCCGTCCGGGAAGACCTCGCCGAGGGCCAGCGTGGCGACCGAGAGGCGCGCGCGGACCGCCGCGAGATCCGGGAGCGGGAGCGGCGAGAACGGCTCGGGCGAGAGTTCTACCGGCTTGATCTTGCTTGCGTTTTTTGCTTCTGGCGCGCTGGGGAGCGCGGGCGGCGCGAGGGCGATGGGGGCGGCGGTCGGGCCGACGGCGCTCTTCGGCCGATCGATCTCCACCCGCACCGCGTCGGCGCGCGCGGACTTGAAGGCGCGCCCGCCCTCGAGCTCGACGAGCGCGCCCCGCACCTCGACCGCGAGCCGCTCTCGCTGCGCCCGGGCGAGGTCGGCGCGCGCCACGAACGCGCCCTCGGCGAGGGTCAGGTGGCCGCCGGAGACCTCGAGAGAGCCCGCGGCGGAGCGCCAGCGGAGGGTCGCGTCCTCGACGACCAGCGCGCGCTCACTGGCGCGCGTCGAGCCCCCGGAAGGCGGCCGCTTGGCTCGCCACCGCGACCACATCGCGCGAAGCTCGCTCGCATCCCCCTCGAGCGCGATCACGGGGCGGCTCGCGACCACGCGGGTCGGCGTGAGCCCGGCGGAGAGCGTGACCCGCACCTCGGGGATGGCGACCGACACACCCTGCTCGCCCTCCG
>DAORJJ010000542.1:0-4837 GCA_035439005.1 Polyangiaceae bacterium
CAGCGCGCGATCAGCGCGGCGGGCTCGGTGTGGGCGGTGGCCAGCGCGCCGAGCCCGCGGCGCGCGCGTGACCGTCGGCGCGCGTCGCGCGCGCCGGAGCGAGGGCCGCGGAGCATGGGGAATTTGTAGAGGAGTCCGGGGTGAATGCAAGCGCCCCGCCTCGCCGCGCGGGCTCACGCGGGCCGCGCGCGCCCCTCGAACGTGTAGCTCAGCACGCGCGGGCCCTCGCCGTAGTGGGCGCGGAGCTCGTCCATGCGGTAGCCCGCGGCGCGGAGCTCGCGAGGCAGCTCGCGATCGAGCCGGCAGCCCCCGCCGCAGCGGCTCCAGGCGGGCGTGAGCCGGCGCTGCCAGCGGCGCACGCCCGCGTCGGGCGCGAGGCCGTGCTCCACGAACAAGAGCTCGCCGCCCGGCGCGAGCACGCGGCGCACCTCGGCGAGCACGCGCGCGGGGTCGAGCACGCTGCATAGTGTGTAGGTTACAAGTACCGTGTCGAACGCGCCTCGGTCGAAGGCGAGGTGCTCGGCGTGGGTCTCGACGAGCGTCACCGGCACCTTCGCCTCGCGGGCCCGGGGCGCGCACTTCGCGAGCAGCTCGGGCGAGGGGTCGATCCCCGTGACGCTCTCCACGCGCGCGGGGTCGTAGAACGCGAGGTTCAGCCCCGAGCCCACGCCCACCTCCAGCACGCGCCCGCGCGCCTCGGGCACCCAGCGCCTGCGCTCCTCGAGGATCTCACGGCTCTTGCAGGCCGACTCGACGAGGCGCGGGAGCACGTGTTTGGACCAGAGGCTCACGCGGGCGAGCGTAGCGCGGCCTGCGCCGGGGCGCAGCGCCGACCGCGCGATCCCTCGGTGACGCGTCCCGCCTCAGTACGCTTGGGCGGGGCCGCTCGCGAGCTGGCAGGCGCCGTCGGTCGGGTCGCCGCCGGTGCGCACCACGTCGGCCGCGGCGGGCGCGCGGTAGGCGCCGGTCATCTCGATGTCGACCATGCGCAGGATGGCCTTGTCGAGCTTCGTGACGAAGTAGCACGGCACGCTCGCCTCCTTGTGCGCGCCGCCGACGCCCGAGTCGTCGGTGAGGAACAGGTACCGACCGCCGGTGAGCTGCGCGGCCGAGCGCATCGACAGCTCGGTGAGCTCGTCGATCCCGCTCGACGCGACTGGGTACACGTGGATGCCCTTGTCGCGCGCGTCCTTGATGGCCGCGGCCATCGCCTCCGCCTTCGCGTCGTGGTGGGGCGCGTCGGCGACCCAGAAGAGGAGCCGCGCGGTGTCGGCGCCGGTGCGCCAGGTGAGGCGGTTGGCCACGGAGAGCGCGCTGTCGGGCGCCTCGGGGAAGTCCCCGCCGCCGCTCGCCGACTGCGCCGCGAGGTGCGTGCGGAACTCCGCCGTGTCGCTGCGGAAGTTGAACCAGCGCACGACGTACTCGTCGGTCGTGTCCTTGTAGAGTACAAGCGACCACCGCTGCTGCGCGCCCGGGTAGGTCTGCGAGATGCGCGTGGCGAGGGCGGAGAACTCGGTCTGCAGGTAGCGGAGCTCGTCGCCCATGCTGCCCGTGGTGTCGATCATGAGCGAGACGTCGAGCGTCTGCTTGGCGCCGCCGGGCGGGGCCGCGTGCGCCGCGCGGTGGGTCGCCTCGTCGATCGGGAGCAGCCCGGCGGTGTGCTGCCCGGAGGCGATCACGCCCGAGCGGTAGGCGAGGAAGCGGTCGAAGTTCGCGTTGTCGTCCCAGGCGCCCGCGGTGAGGATGCCCGCCGCGACCTGGCCGTTGCCGCCGCCGCCGCCGCCGCCGGGCGATGCGGGAGCGCCGGCCCCGGCGCCGGCGGCCTCGGGCGCGGACGCCATGTCTCCGCCCGAGCGGGAGCCACCCGACTCGGGCGTGCCGTCGAGTTGGCCGTCGCCGTCGAGCGGGCCTTTCTCGTCGAGCACCGAGGCGCCCGAGCACGCGGCGCAGGCGAGGAGAGAAGCGAGCGAGACGACCAGGAGGGAGTTGGGCTTGCGCATGAACACTCGCTTTGCAGCGCTCGTGCCAAGGTGTGCGCGTGTGCCATGGACCCCGATTTCTCACTGAAACCAAGTGCTAGGTCGGGCGTACGGCGCCGGTGTGCCGCGCATTGGGCGCACGCTGGCACACGCGCGGCGCGGGCGGACTCACCAGGGCTTGTGTAGAGTAAAGTACTGAAAGTAGAGCGGTCTCGGCCGCGCGAGGCGAGGCGCGCGGTCCTCGCCGGTGGCCACCTTCACCGCGAGCCGCGCGAGCTTGTCGTCCTCCACGAGCGGCTGCTCGGGGCGCTCGGAGGCGCGGCCGAGCGCGCGGATGGCGTCGTCCCCCACGGCGCGCAGCCTCGCGGCGGCCTCCGGCTCGCCCCGCGCGCGGAGGAGGCGGCCGAAGAAGCAGCGCAGGTTGGCCGCGCGGAGGTCGCCGCACGAGGCGGTGCCCTCGGGGGCCGCGAGCTCCGGCGCGTCGCTCCCGCCGGGCGCCCAGGCCGCGAGCGCGCGGGCGAGCTCGGTGCCCTGGTCGGGCGACACGCCCGGCTCGTCGTTGACGCCGAGCGTCGCCGCGCGGAACGCCGGCCACAGCTCGGGGCGCCCCGCGAGCAGGCGGGCGGCGTAGGTGCGCGCGGCCTCGGGCCCGAGGCGCGCCGCGAGGTACGGGACGACGCGACGGGGCGCGAAGAAGCCGGGCATGTACCGGCGCCCCACGTCGCGCGCCACGCGCTTCGGGTCGTCGAGCCACGCGAAGAAGCGGAGGTGCGCGGTGACGCACGCGAGGAGCGCGTCGGCGCTGTCGGGATCGGCGATGTCCTCGGGGATTCGGAGATCGCCGAACGCGCCGAAGGCGAGCTGGCCGCCGGCGCGCCACGTGGGGTCGAGCCGCTTCACGTCGGCGTCGGTGTACGCGAGGTCGACCCGGCACACCACGTACCCCGGCGCGTTCCGGTGGCTCGACGAGAGCTCGACGCGGTGGGCCCGCGCCCCGTGCTTGCCGCCGTCCTGGCCCCTCGCGGCGCGCACGTTGCGCACGAGCGTCGCGCCGCCGCCCTTCGCCACGAAGCCCTCGGGCGCGAGCGCGTCCGCGAGCCTCGCGCGGAACGACGCGGTCACCTCGGCGGGTCGTCGCAGATCGATCATGGCCGCAGGGTATACGCGCTGCTACCCGCGCGGGCACCTGCTGGGTGAGCCTTCAGCGCGCGGCTCCCTCCTCGGCCTCCGCCGCCGTCTCTGGCTTCTCTGGTTTGTTCGCCCCCGCCGCCTCCGCGCCCGTCGCCGCGAGGTCGTCTCCGTCGGTCGCCTCCGGCGCCGACCCGCCGGTCGCGGCCTCGTCTTCCTTCACGAACTCGCCGCGGATGCGGGCGGCGACGAAGAGGGACGGGAACGACAGGAACACACCCACGAAGCCGAACACGTGCTCGAAGGCGATGAGGCTGACGATGAGCACGAAGCCGGGCACGCGCACGTGCTGCGCGGTGAGGCGCGGGCTCAGGTAATACGACTCCACCTTGTGGAGCAGGAACGTGACCCCCATGAAGATGCCCACGCCGAGCACGCCCTTCGCCTGATAGGCCAGGAGGCATAGCACCGTGCCGGCCACCAAGTTGCCAATCACGGGCACGAGCGCCGACACGAAGATGAGCGCCATGAGGGAGGGGATGTAGGGAATCCCGAGGAGCAGCAGCACGGGGAGGGTGGTGACCGTGTTGAACGCGGCGACCACGAACTGGAGCTGCATGGTCACGCTCACCGCGTCGGCGACGTGCTCGCACCAGCGGAGCACTCGGCCGGCCACCGACTGCTTGTCGATCTTGTCCTCGAAGAGATCGAGCTCGTGCGCCTCGAGGCGATACACCACGCCGAGCACGAAGCCGATCATGGCCTGTACGAAGAAGCGGCCGACGGCCGAGGCGTATTTGAGCGCCTGGCCCGCGTACTCCTTCGCGTGGCCCATGAGGGCCTCGGAGTTGTCGATGTGGTGTTTGTACTTGTCGTAGAGCGGGTGGTGCTTCAGCTCGTCGAGAAAATCGGTCGACGCCGACTGCACCGAGGCCCAGTGCTCCACGCCGTAGAGCACGAACACGAGCACCGCGAGCGCGAAGCTGAGGATGTAGGCGGCCACGATCCCGAGCACGACGCGCTTCGCCGGCCAGCCCGTGCGCGCGCGCACCTTGAGCTCGATCCACCGGATGGAGCGCTCGAAGGCCACGAAGAAGAGCAGCGTGGCCCACAGGTGCCGGAAGAGCACGAGCACGCCGAAGAAGCACGCGAGCGCGAGCAGCCGCGCGAGGGTGGGCTCGCGGAAGAGCGCGAGCAGGCGATCCCGGGGCGGGACGGGCGGGGCGGACATGCGCCAAGACTACGAGGGTTCCGCGCCCGTCGGCGGCCGAACTGAGCCCTCGACGGGGCGCCGCGCTACCCCGCGCGCGCCACGAAGAAGCGCACGCTCGAGCGGCGGGCCTTCGACTGGCGCGCGGCGGCGTCGAGCAGGGCGTCGGCCTCGCTCCGGGGGTACTCGCCGAGCTCGGCGTGGCCGAGGACGTGGGTGGCGAGCGTGCGGTGGCACGCCGTGCGGACCGGCAGCCCGAAGCCCTGCTCGAGGATGCGCATGACGTCGTCCATCGTCGACACGTCGTCGTTCAGCACGAACACGCGCACGCGCGCGTCGCCGGCCGCCGCCGCGGGGGGGAGCGGCGCCTCGTCGTCGGCGTCGAGCTCGGCCGGGGCGATGGGGAGCGCGGCGAGCAGGCGGGAGGTCGCGCCCTCCGTGGCGGCGAGGCCCGCGAGGACGTCGCCGCGCGAGAGCACCTTGGCGCCGCGGCGGCGCATGCGCTCGAGGATGCTGCGCA
>DAORJJ010000543.1:0-4808 GCA_035439005.1 Polyangiaceae bacterium
GCGGTCGGGCAGCGCTCGATCGCGAAGGCCTCGCTCTCGGGCGCGGCGTACACCGCCACGCAGACGCGCGAGCAGATCATCGCGGCGGACTCGCGCATCGCCGCGGCGACCTCCGCGCTCGACCAGGCGAAGCTCGAGCACGAGCGCGTGAAGAAGCTCGAGGCCGCCGGCGCCGTCCCGCGCGCCCAGCTCGACCTCGCGCGGGCCGCGCTCGACGCGGCGCAGTCGAGCTTCGATCAAGCCAAGAGCAACGCCGAGGGGATCCGGGCGAGCGTGGGCAGCGCGCAGAGCCGGGTGGCCGAGGCCTCCGCGCGCGTCGAGCAGACGAGCGACGTGGACACCTTGATCGCGCAGGCCCGCGCGCGCGCCGAGACGGCGGCCGCCCAGGTGCTCACCGCGAAGGCCGCGCGCGACCTCGCGGAGCTCGAGCTCGCGTGGACCTCGATCCGCGCCCCCGCGACGGGCGTGCTCTCGAAGAAGGCCGTGAGCGCGGGGCAGATGGTGGGCGCGGGCAGCGCCGTCGCGATGCTCGTCCCGGACGCGCCCCCGTGGGTCGTCGCGAACTTCAAGGAGACCCAGCTCACCGAGCTGCGCGTCGGGCAGCCCGTGACGTTCACCGTCGACGCGTATCCCGGGCGCTCCTTCCGCGGCGAGGTGGAGAGCATCAGCGCGGCGACGGGGTCGCGCTTCAGCCTGCTGCCGCCGGACAACGCGAGCGGGAACTACACGAAGGTGGTCCAGCGCGTGCCAGTCCGAATCAAGATCGTCGGCGCGACCGACGTGGCGCTCCGTCCGGGCATGAGCGTCGAGGCGACGGTGGACGTCCGTCGATGAGGCGGCGGCGCGCGGCCCTCGGCCCGCGGGGCCTCTGGTGAGCGCGGTCGCCGGCCCGCGCCCCGAGGTGGCGGGCGCCTCGCCCGCGTCATCGCGCCGCTGGCTCATCGCGATCACCGCCGCGCTCGCCGCGCTGTTGGAGATCGTGGACACGAGCATCGTCAACGTCGCCCTCACCGACATGCAGAGCGCGCTCGGCGCGACGCTGTCGGAGGTCGGCTGGGTCATCACGAGCTACGCCATCGCCAACGTCATCGTGCTCCCGCTCGCCGCGTGGCTCGGCGAGACCTTCGGCAAGAAGCGCTACTTCGTCTTCTCCCTCATCGGCTTCACGGCGTCGTCGATCATGTGCGGGCTGTCGACGAGCCTGTCGATGCTCGTCCTCGCGCGCGTGCTCCAGGGGCTCACGGGCGGCGGGCTCCTCGCGAAGGCCCAGTCCATCCTGTTCGAGACCTTTCCAAAAGAAGAGCAGGGCAAGGCGCAGGCCCTGTTCGGCGTGGTGGCGATCGCCGGGCCGGCGATCGGCCCGGTGCTCGGCGGCTACATCGTCACGAACCTCGACTGGCGCTGGATCTTCTTCATCAACCTGCCGATCGGGGTCGTGGCCGTCTTCATGGCGCTCACGTTCCTGCCGACCGACGAGCCCAAGCCCGAGACCGACCGCGAGCGCGAGGTCGACTGGCTCGGCCTCGCGCTCCTCGTCGTCGGGCTCGGCTCGCTCCAGACCCTCCTCGAGGAGGGCCAGAGCAACGGCTGGTTCGACTCGCCCGAGATGGCGCTCCTCGCGGTGACCGCGACGCTCGGGCTCGTCGCGTTCGTCGTGCGGCAGCTCCGCGTCGCGCACCCCGTGGTCGACCTGCGCGTCCTCCGCCACCGCTCGCTCGCGGGCGGCGCCGCGTTCTCGCTGGTGCTCGGGATGAGCCTCTACGGTGCGCTGTTCGCGGTGCCCATCTTCGCGCAGAGCGTGCTGCATTTCACGGCCCAGGAGACGGGGCTCTTGCTGCTCCCCGGCGCGCTCGCGAGCGCCTTCATGATGCCGTTCGCCGGGCGCTTCTCGCAGATCGTCGATCCGCGCGTCCTCATCGCGGGCGGCGCGCTCGGGCTCGTGGGCGCGATCCTGCTGCTCGGGCGGCTCAGCGTCCACACGTCCACCGACGATCTCCAGCTCCCGCTCATCCTGCGCGGGGGCGCGACGGTGTTCATGTTCCTCCCGCTGAGCCTCGCCGCGATAGGCCCGCTGCCCAAGAAGGACATGCCCGCCGCCACGGGCATTTACAACCTCACGCGGCAGCTCGGGGGGAGCATCGGGATCGCGATGCTCACGACGATCCTCGCCCGGCGGCAGGTGTTCCACGCGGCGGTGCTCGCCGACAAGGTGAGCCTCGGGAACCCCCTCGCGGTGGCGCGCCTCGAGCAGAGCGTCGCGGGGCTCGCGGCGCGAGGCGTGGCGCCGGAGCACGCGAAGCAGGTCGCGCTCGCCTCACTCCACGGCAGCGTGAAGCTCCAGGCGGCGATCATGAGCTTCAACGACTGCTTCACCATCGTCGCCGGGATGATCCTGCTGTCGCTCCCGCTCATCCTGCTGCTCGGCCGGCCGCAGCGGGGCGCGGCCCCGGACGCGGGCCACTGACTCGTCCCCGACGGCCGCGTCCGCGGAGCGCGCTCACAGTCTCCACCTCTCTCCACTTCGGAGTGGATCGCGCGCCCTCGCATTTCGAGCGGCTGCCATGATGTCCGCACGCGTCGATTGCTTTCTCGCCGCTCGTTTGTGAAGGTTCGCGGCCATGCTCGCTCGCCACGCACGCGCTCCCCTCGCCCGCTGCTTGTTCCCCGCCGCCGCGCTGCTGCTCGCGTGCGGCGGCGATCCCGCCTCCGGTACGCCGGAGGTCGACGCGGGCGCCTCGCCCGACGCGCCGGCCACGACCCTCCCCGACGGCGCCACGCCCCCGCCCGGCGACGGCGGCGGCGGCCCCCCGCCGATCGTCACCTGCCACGCCACGCCGCGCCCCGACGGCCCGCGCAAGATGCTCGTCACACGCCCGCGCTCGAAAGAGGCGACTGGCGGCTATGGCACGAACGCGAAGCTGCTCGATGTGCTCGACGTGTCCGCGGCGGGCGCGCTGTCGCGGCCCGGCCAGGTGCTCACCATGGCGGGCTCCACGCAGGGCACGCCGGTGTTCACGCCCGACGGCGCGATCGCGATCGTGCCCATGGGTGGCAAGGCGGGCCTCGCGTCGATCGTGTTCGACGCGGCGGGCACGCCCACCGTGGTCGAGGCCTCGTTCGCCCCCGAGGGGAGGCTCAGCGCCACGGAGGTGGTCATCGACGCGACCGGCTCGCGCGCCTTCGCGCTCGACTCGAACACCGAGGCCAACGGCGGCGGCGTGTACGAGGTGCGCATCGCGTGCGACGGGCGCCTCACGCTGGTGGGCAAGGCGCTGCCGTCGGAGAAGTCGCAAAAGCTCGCGCTCCTCGACGCGAACCGGGGCCTCTACGCGGGCGCGGTCGTGGGCGGGAAGGGAGACCTGCATCTCTTTGATCTCGCGACGAAACTCTCCACCTCCAGCGTCGCGGCCTTCGGCGACGACGACGCGGCCGCGTCCAGCGTGGCGGTCACGCCCGACGGGAAGTTCGCCGTGGTGACCGACACGGGCTTCCTCGCCGGCAACCGCCTCGCCGTGGTCGAGCTCGCGACGATGACCACGAGGCAGAAGCTCGCGGTCGACGGGCCCGAGGCGTTCCTCGTGTCGCCGTTTGGCAACGCGATGATGCTCGTGCAGAGCGACACGGCCGACGCGTACGTCCCCGTCACCTACTCGCCCACCGCCGCCGCGCCGCTCGTGCTCGGCACCAAGATCGCCGCCAGCCGCAAGGTCGAGCTGCCCACCGGGCCCGTCGTCATGAAGAACGGGTCGCTGAAGGGCACGGTGTACGTGGTCGAGGTGTCGGGCATCCGCACCGTGCGCTGGGACGCCGCCGGGAAGCTCGCCGACGTCGGGCTGTTCTCGATGGACGTCGACAAGGACCTCTTCAACGCGCCGTTCGCGCTCGGCGTCCAGCCCTGACGACGACGGCGGCGCCGGCGGGGCCGCCCCTTCGCGCGCCGCGCCGCGCGTTCCGCGTGACGTAGGGCCGGTTTTGGGCGAGAAGCGGTGCCGATGGAAACCGCCACGCCCGCGCCCGCCACGCCCGCCGCCCCCGCGCCCGTGTTCGCCGAGTCGAGCCCGCTCGGGCTCCTCGGCCTCGCCGTGGGGTGCTGCGCGCTGCTGCCCATCGCGTTCGGCCAGGCGCTCACGCCCGACGCCTTCCGCACCGCGGCGATGTTCTGCCTGCTCTTCGGCGGCGGCTGCCAGATGCTCGCGGGGCTCATGGCGCTCGCCAACAAGAACCTGCTCGGCGGCACGCTGTTCACCACGTTCGCCTTCAACTGGGGGATGAACGCGTGGACGCTGTTCAACGTGGCCGAGGGCAAGCTGCCGAACCCGCACGTCGTGTTCGCGGTGGACGCGTGCTTCCTCGTCATCTTCGTCGTGCTCATGTTCGCGTTCGGGTACTTCAGCAAGCTGCTCTTCGCGTTCTTGCTCGACATCGTGGTGCTCTTCGCGTTCCGCATCGGCAACGAGCTGCTCCACACGCGCGTCTTCGCGCTGCCGATCGCGCTCTGCACCGTGGTGCTCGCGGGCATCGCGCTGTGGCTCGCGCTCGCCGTGCTGCTGAACTCGGCGGCGGGGCGCACGGTGATGGCGATCCCGGGGCCCCTCTTCAAGCCAGGCCCCGGGGCGCCGCCCGCCGCGCACTGAGCCGACCTCGCGCGGACTGTATCGAAGATCGATACAATCTCGTACGAAACATATCGATGGTTGGGGCGGGGCGCGGACGCCATGCTGCCCGCATGCTCGCTCGCTCGCTCGGTCTCGCGTCACTCACCGCCGCCCTCCTCGCCTGCTCCTCACCGTCCGAGGGCGCCGGCGACG
>DAORJJ010000544.1:0-4805 GCA_035439005.1 Polyangiaceae bacterium
GAGCCGGTACGGGTTGTTGAAGCGGAGGCCGGTGCCGACGAGCGCGCGGGCCTGCAGCTGCGCGTACCCCGGCTTGTCGGCCAGCGCGCCGAGCTCCGGCGACGGGGCGGGCTCACCTCGGGCAGGCTCACCTCGGGCGGGCTCGCCTCGGGCGGAAGACGGCGCCATGGCGAGGGCGGCCCAGAAGAGCCCCGCGCCCCCTGCCCCGCGCGCGAACGCGCGCATCGAGGACGTCGCCGGGCCGCTCATCCCCGGTTCACGCGCACCTTCGGCTTGGCGCCGAGGAGCGCGAGCTGGCCGCAGGCCGCGGCGACGTCGTCTCCCCGGCGGCGACGGATGAAGCACGAGTACCCCGCGTCCACGAGGACGCGCTGGAAGTCGAGCGTGCCGGCGGCGGGCGGCGGCCCCAACGTGGAGGCCTCGATCGGGTTCATGGGGATGAGGTTGATCTTCACCGGGAGGCCCCGGAGGAGCGCGGCGAGCTTGCGCGCCTCCCCCACGGCGTCGTTGCGGCCCGCCACGAGCGTGTACTCGATGGTGATGCGGCGACGGCGAGGCAGCGGGTAGGCGCGCAGGCCCTCCATGAGCGCCTTCAGCGGGTACTTCTTGTTGATGGGCATGAGGCGACCGCGGGTCTCGTCGTCCGCGGCGTGCAGCGAGATCGCGAGGCCGATCTGGCCGCCGAAGTCTTGGCCGAGGCGCGCGATCTCGGGGACGAGGCCGCTCGTGCTCACCGTCACGCGGCGAGAGGAGAGGCCGAGGCCGTCGGGGTGCGTGAGGAGCCGGAGCGAGCGCGCCGTCGCCTCGTAGTTGTGGAGGGGCTCCCCCATGCCCATGTAGACCACGTTCCGGAGCTGCTCGTCGGCGTCGAGGAGCGAGCGGCCCACGAGCACCTGCGCGACGATCTCGTCGGGCCCGAGGTGCCGCTTCAGGCCCGCGACGCCGCTCGCGCAGAACACGCACCCCATGGCGCACCCCACCTGCGTGCTGATGCACTGCGTGACCCGCAGCGGCTCGACCTTCGCCTCGCCCCCGGCCGGCGGCTCCGCCCCGTCGCCCGCCTCGTCGTCCTCGGAGTCGTCCACCGACGCGGCGTCCGCGTCCTCGAGCCACTCGTCTTGGACCCCTTGGCCGAGGCGCCGCGCGCCGCTCACGCCCGGGATGAGCACGGTCTCCACCGTCGCGCCGTCGGCGAGCCGCACCAGGAGCTTGCGCGTCCGGTCGGCCGAGCGAACCCCGGGGACCACCGTGAGCACGGGCCCGACGCCGCTCGCCGCGAGGGCCTCCCGCAGCGCGCGAGGCAGATCGGTCATGCCCGAGGGCTCGGCCACGCCGCGCGCCATGATCCAGCGGAACACCTGCTTGCCGTGGAACGCGCGGCCCCCGAGCCGCACCGCCTCCGCGCTCCACTCGTCGGGGAGGCGGGCCAGAGGCGGGGGCGCGGCGTCGCTCTTCACCTCGCCGAGCGTAGTCGGGGGCCTGGTGCCGCGTCCAGCGGCGCGGATTTCCGCCCGCGTCGTGTCGGCGCGCGCCAACCGGTGTACTGTGGGCGCGTGGGCTTCGCGTCCGACGATCGGCGAGGGATCTCGCTCCGCGACATCGCGGCGTTCTGCATCGTAGTGGCCGCCCTCAAGTTCGCGGCGCCGTTCTTCGTCCCGCTCACGCTCGCCGCGATCCTCGTCACGGTGGTGTCGCCGCTCTCCACCTTCCTCGTGCAGAAGCGCGTGCCGCCCACCCTGGCCGTGCTCATCGGCGGCCTCGCCACCCTCGCGGTGATCACCGCGGGCACGGCGGCGCTGGGGCTCGCGAGCACGCAGCTCAACGACGAGTGGCCCCACTACTCCCACCAGGGCGACGTGCTCGCGGGCAAGGCGCGGGCCTGGCTGAGCGCGCACCACGTGGCGATTTCGGTGGCGGGGCCGAAGGGCCCCGACTGGGTCGGCATGGCCACCGGCCTCCTCCAGCGCGCCGCGGGCCTCGTGTCCGACTTCTTCATCATCATGCTCGTCGTGTTCTTCGGCCTCTCCGAGGTGCTCGACTTGGGCGGCAAGCTCCGCAAGGTGACCGACGACCCGGAGCTCGGCTTCTCTCGGGTCGACGAGATCGTCCGCAAGGTGCAGACCTACCTGCTCGTCAAGAGCTTCACGAGCCTGCTCGTGGCGCTCATCGCCTACCTGGTCCTCAAGGTGGTCGACGTGCGCCTCGCCCTCTTGCTCGCGGTGCTCCTCTTCCTGCTTCACTTCGTGCCGAACGTGGGCGCCGTCATCGCGACCATCCCCGCGGTCGCGGCCGCCTTCCTCGACAGCGGCCCGGGCGCGGCCATCGGCGTCGCGATCACCATGTCCACGAGCAACTTCATCGTCGGCAACGTGGTCGAGCCGCGCCTGCTCGGGCGCACTCTTGGGCTCTCGTCGTTCGCCGTGCTCGTCTCGCTGCTCTTCTGGGGGTGGCTGTGGGGGCCCGCGGGGGCGATCCTCGCCGTCCCGATCGTGATGGTGCTCAAGGTCACCCTCGAGGGGACGCGCTACAAGAGGTGGGCGCATCTGCTCGAGCCCGCCACGCACGACGCGCCGGGCGAGCATCACCTGGCCGACGGCACGCCGCTCCCGACGACCATGCGGCTGCGCATGTGGGCGAGCACCGTGACCCCCGCGCCGACCTCGGTGGGCCTCGGTGCGCCCGCCGCGCCGCCGCGCTCGCGCGACCCGGCGGATCCCACGGAGCCGGGCTCGGGCTGACGCGCTAGGCCCGCGCGAGCCGGGCGCGCACGTCGCCGAACTCGAGCCCGTGCCGCGCGAGGTACTTGCGGAGGCGGTCGGCGTCGTTCGACGTGCCCTTCCGCGCCCGCGACTCGGCGAAGAGCGCGCGCCCCGCCTCGCTCAGCGAACGCGCGTCTCGGCACACGCGCAGCACGTCCTCGAGCTGCGCGCGGTCGAAGCGATCGAGCGCGACCGGCCCCAGCACACGCGCGATCAGCCCCTCACCGCGCTCCGGCGCCTGCCCGCCCTCGGAGAGCGCGCCCGCGACGCCGAACGCCTCGCGGAGCCGCCGCAGCTCCTCCTCGACCAGCGCCTCGGTGATCCGACCGCCCGTCGCGAGCGTGCCGAGGCGCGTGATGCTGGCGTCGAGATCGCGGAAGTTCCCGGGCCAGGTCGCCTCCGGGGAGTGCGCGAACGCGAGGTAGGCCTCCCTCGCCTCCCTCGCCCAGGTGAGGCGCGTCCCGAGCGCGCGCGCGACCTGCTCGGTCTCGTGCTCGACGTTAGGCGCGAGGTCCTCGAGGCGCTCGCGCAGCGACGGCAGCCGAAAGGTCCACAGGTGCACGCGCGCGAGCAGGTCCTCACGGAAGCGCCCCTCCCGCGCGGCCGCGAAGAGGTCGCGATTGGTCCCGCACAAGAGCTGAAAATCACTACGCTTTTCGCGATCCGACCCCATCGGAGTGAAGGTCTTGTCCTCGATCGCGCGGAGGAGCATCGCCTGCTCGTCCGGGCCAAGCTCGTAGATCTCGTCGAGGAAGAGCACGCCACCGTCCGCCCGGGCGAGGTGCCCCTCGCGCTCCGATACGGCCCCGGTGAACGCCCCCTTCGCGTGCCCGAAGAGGGCGCTCATGGCCGCGTCGCCGCGGACCGTGGCGCAGTTGACCTCGACGAACCGCCCGACGAGCCCCTGCCGCGCCTTCTTCAGCGCGAACACGCGGCGCGCGAGCGCGCTCTTCCCCGAGCCCGTGGGGCCAAGGAACAACATCGGCGCGCGCGAGCGCACGGCGACCTCCTCCACGCGCGAGACGAGCTCGTTGTACGAGGCGTTCCGGGTGGGGATGCCGTCCTTCAGCAGCGACTGCGCGCCCTCGCGCTCATCGCGCACGCGGCTCGCGATGCGGTCGTACCGCGCGAGGTCGAGGTCGATGATGCCGTAGCTCCCTCGCACGCTCTCGCCCTCGCCCTCGTCGGACACGACCCGGGGCGAGGTCTGCAGGAGGCGCCCGGGCAGGTGCCGCGACTCGGTCAGCAGGAAGAGGCAGATCTGGACGACGTGGGTGCCCGTCGTGATGTGCACGAGCAGATCGCACTCGGCCGGGTCCCACGCGCTCGCGTGGCTCTTCGCGAGGTCGTGGAGCGCGCCGTACACCTCCTCGAAGTCCCACGCGTCGGCGAGCGGGAAGCTCACGTGCGTCACCCGCGTCTCGGGCGAGACCTGCGCGGCGTCGCGCCCGAGCCCGTACGCGAGGGCCGTGTGCCGAGGATCGTGGAGGAGCACGAGCTCGTCGACGAGGAGATCGTCGTGCATGCACAGGCTCACGGTGGGGCGCCACCGCTCCCACCGCGCCGGGCCCTTGCCAGCGTCGAGCGAGGGCCCCACCACGCCGAGCACGACCGTCCTCCGCCGTGGGGCCTGCGACGACGCCGCCTGCTTCGAGCTCGAGGTCCCCATCGGCCGAGCCTCGCGCCCTTCAGCCGGCGGGCGCGACCCCGACGAGGAGCTGCCGCGCGCTCACCTGGGCGCCCGGCGCGACCGACAGCGACGCGACCGTGCCGTCGATCTCGGCCGCGAGCTGGAACTCCATCTTCATGGCCTCGAGCACCACGAGGAGCTGGCCCTTCTTGACGGCGTCGCCCACGCCGACCTCGACGCGCAGCACCTTGCCGTCGATGGGGGCCAGCACGCGGCCGTCGCTGGCGCGGTCGGACGCGCGGCGCTCTACGAGCGAGACGTCGGTGAAGACGTGCACCGCGTGGCCCCAGTCGACCCAGAAGGCGGCGCCGTCGCGGGCGACGCGCGCGGTCGCCGTCGCGTCGCCCTCGGTGAAG
>DAORJJ010000545.1:0-4789 GCA_035439005.1 Polyangiaceae bacterium
TGAGCTTTCCCTGCCCCGGGCTTCAGCCCGCGGGCGCGGGCCGGGATTTGCACCCGAGTCTGAGCGAGTCTGAGCGGGTCTGAGCGACGAGGCGCCCGGCTCTTCGATGCAGGAGCCGGGACACGTCTCGAGCGCGCTGAGCGCGCTCACACGACCGCGGGCACGCCCCGCCTCACGAGGTACTCCTCGGGCCGGAACGTGGCGGTCTCGCGCCGAAACGTGAACGTGAAGCCAGGATAAATCGTGGTGTTCTTGCCGCGCGCGTCGAGGTACCAGCTCTCGCAGCCCGAGGCCCACACCGTGCGCCCGAGCGCCGCCTCGAGGGCGTCGTTGTACGTGCGCTGCACCTCCGGGCGCACGTCGACGCTCGAGACGCCCGCCGCGCCCATGTGCCGCAGGCACGACATCACATACCGAATCTGCGCCTCGATCATCAGCACCACCGAGCTGTGCCCGAGGGCGGTGTTGGGGCCGAGCAGCGTGAACAAATTGGGATATCCCGACACGGTCGTGCCGCGGTACGCGGAGGTGTCGCGCCGCCACTCGGCGCCGAGCTCGCGCCCGTCGCGCCCGTGCACCGTCAAGCTGCCGAGGGCCGCCTGCACCGAGAACCCCGTGCCGTGGATGAGCGCGTCGAGGCCAATTTGCCGGCCCGACGCGAGCCGCACGCCCCCGCGCGTGACCTCGGCGAGCGCGTCGGTCACGACCTCCACGTTGGGCCGCTCGAGCGCCGGGTAGTAGTCGTTCGACACGAGGATGCGCTTGCACCCGGGCACGTAGCGCGGCGTGACGATCTCGCGCAGGCGCGGGCTGCGAATGCTCTTGCGGATGTGGCGCCGGCCGAGCGCCGCCGCGAGCTTCATGAGCCCGGGCGCGCGCGTGAAGAGCAGCGCGCGGCTCTCGGCGCGCCAGTAGATGGCCTCGCGGTAGAGCCGCCGCAGCGGCGGGAGGCGCTCGAGCGCGGCCTTCTCGAGCTCGGAGAAGGCGCGATCGGGCTTGGGCAAAATCCACGGCGGCGTGCGCTGGAACACGGTGAGCTGCGCCGCGCGCGCCTGCACGTGCGGGATGAACTGGATGGCGCTCGCGCCGGTGCCGATGACGCCCACGCGCTTGCCCTCGAGCGGGTAGTCGTGGTCCCACGTGGCGGAGTGAAACTGCTTGCCCTCGAACGACTCGAGGCCCGGCACCTTCGCGTACGTGGGGTTGCTGAGCGCGCCGATGCCCGACACGAGCACGCGCGCGCGGAACGTGTCGCCCGCGGCGGTGATCACCGCCCAGGTCTGGGTGTCCTCGTCCCACGTGGCGGAGCGCGCGTCCTGGCCAAAGCGGATGTGGGGCCCGAGGCCGTGGCGCTCGGCGCAGCCCTCGAGGTAGCGGAGGATCTCGTCGTGCGGAGAGTAGGCGCGCGTCCACCGGGGGTTCGGCTCGGAGGCGAACGAGTACAGGTGCGAGGGCACGTCGCACGCGCAGCCGGGGTAGTGGTTGTCGCGCCACGTGCCGCCGAGCCGCGAGGCGCGCTCGAGCAGCGCGAAGTCGTGGAGGCCCGCGGCCTTGAGCTGCATCGCCAGGCCGAGCCCCGAGAAGCCCGTGCCCAAGATGAGCACCGAGAGCGTCTGGGGGGAGGCCTTCGCGGCGCGCGCGCGGCCGCCCTCGGCCTCCGGTGGTGCGGGCGGCGCGGCCCCGTCCGGGCCCCTGCGGAGCGCTTCGTGGGGGGGCGTGGAGGGGAGGCCAGGCTCGCTCATGCCCCGCAAGCTAGCTTCTATTGAACGAAAGTCAATAGCGCCCGGCCGCGTCGCCCGAACTCTTCGTGAGGGCGCGAGTCGGCCCTTTCAAGGCGAGCGCGCACCATGCTAATGCCGCGCTCACAACCGTTGTGGCCAGGGTAGGCCGCTTGATGAAAGAGGAACGAATGAAACTCGGGCGCACACTCTCTTTGCCCATCGTGTTCGGTATGCTCGCGAGCCCCTTGCTCATGGACTGCGGCGCCATGCCGAAGGTCCCAGGGCCTCTCGGCGATATCGCCGCCGCGGGGAGCTGCCCCGAGCTGAACGTCGAGGCGCTCTCGAGCCTCGATTTCGCCAAGGAGTTCAAGATCTCCGCGGAGGCGGGCGCCAAGCTCAAGGCCGGCGTCATCGCCAGCATCGAGATCAAGGACTTCGCCGCCAAGATCGACGCCGATCTCCTCACGGCGTGCGGCGGCATCGCGAAAGACCTGGGCGACGCGACGGAGTTCAAGTCCGGCGAGGAGGCCTGCAAGGCCGCCGCCAAGGCCATGGGCGACGTGAAGGGCAAGATCGGCGCGAACGCGAAGATCGCCCTCGTGGTGAAGGCGCCGGTCTGCCGCGCCGACATGAGCGTCATGGCCGACTGCGCCGCCAAGTGCGACGCGAAGGTCTCCGGCGGCAGCGCGAAGGTCGAGTGCGAGCCGGGCAAGCTCTCGGGCTCCTGCGACGCGCAGTGCGAGGGCACGTGCGAGGTCGAGGCCGGCGCCAAGTGCGACGGCGAGTGCAGCGGCAAGTGCGACGCGGCGATGAAGGGCTCCTGCTCGGGCAACTGCACAGGCAAGTGCGACGGCAAGGACTCGAAGGGCGCCGCGTGCGCGGGCACCTGCGACGGCAAGTGCGACGCGAACGTGACCGGCGAGTGCAAGGGCAAGTGCGGCGGCAGCTGCAAGATGAAGGCGGCCGCCAAGTGCGAGGGCACCTGCGGCGGCAAGTGCTCCGCGGAGATGAAGGCGCCGAAGTGCAACGGCGAGGTCAAGCCGCCGGAGATGAGCGCGGAGTGCAAGGGCCAGTGCGACGCGAAGGTGTCGGCGAAGGCCGAGTGCAGCCCGGCGTCGGTCGGCGTGGTCATCACCGGCGCGGCCGACGCGAAGGCGGCGGCGGACTTCAAGGCCACCATCGAGAAGAACCTCCCGATCGTGCTCAAGGTCGCCATCGGCCTCGCCACCTCCGCCCCCAAGGTCGCGATGAGCGGCAAGGCGGCGGTCGAGGGCGTGCAGGCGAGCATCAAGGACATCGCGGCGAGCGCGGGCGCGGCCCAGGGCGCGATGGTCACCGGCCGGCTCACCAACTGCTTCGCGGGCCCCTTCAAGGGCGCGATCGACGGCGCGGCGAGCATCCAGGCGAACGTGAGCGTCTCGGTCGACGTCAAGGCGAGCGCCTCGGCGAGCGGCGGCGGCAGCGCGGGCGCGAAGAAGTGAGCTGACGGCTCACGACCGCGAGATCCGTGCAGACCGCACGGGCCTCTCGGGCGCGACACGAGGTCCGTGCAGACTGCACGGGCCTCGCGTCGTTTTGTGGGCGCGTGCGGCGAGCGCGCCTTCCACGGGCTGGCCGATCGGTCGTAGCCTAGGACGATGCTCAGGGACTCCGCGCGTCCACGCCATGTTCTCGTCTCGGTGTTCGCGCCGCACGCGCTCGGCGCGCTCGTGGCGTTTGCCGGCGCGTGCGGGGGCGGGAACGCGGCGTCGCGGCTGGCGAAGCCGCCTGAGTTCGCGCCGAAGGACCAGGCGAAGTGCGGAGTGACGAAGAGCCAGGCGGAGCCGCTGATCGTGGAGTGGCCGAGCGCGAGCCGGGCGCAGCTCGAGTCGAAGGCGCGGAAGGGGGGCGTGGTGGTGCGGTACGTGGGGTGCGAGATGCAGGTGCTGACGCAGTGCACGGCGCCCGGGAAATACGGCTACAGCCCGACGACGCGGAAGAAGGACCGCATCGTGATGCGCGACGGCTCTACGCGAACATCCCGGTGGGGGCAGCGAAGCTCGAGTCGACCCTGGCGAAGTCCGGGGAGCTGTCTGTGGACATGGTGATCGTGGGTCGGTACGAGGCGGAGCGTCCGCGGCTGCGGAAGGACGAGCTGGAGGGCGACTGCGCGGAGGCGACGCACGTGGTGAGCGCGCTGACGGTGGGCGCGTTCGCGTTCGCGTCGGGGGCGGACGCGACGGTGTCGGCGGAGGGCCGCGTGCTCGGCGCCGGGGGCGGCGCGAAGAGCGCGTCGAAGCGAGAGGTGCTCGCGGAGGACGGGGATCCGAAGGGGTGCGACGGGGCGACGCCGACCGACACGGCGCCGCCGTCGCAGTGCGGGGCGCTGCTGCGGCTGGAGGTGACCGCCCTCGGCGAGGCGAGGAAGCTCACGGCGTCGTGCCCGGCGGGCACCGAGTGGGACGGAACGCAGTGCTTGGGCAAGAAGGTCGTCACCAAGGTGGACTGCCCGAGAAGCTCACGCTCCCCGAGAAGCTCGAGCGGTTCGCCGCGATGGGCGTGCTCGAGGTCGTCACCTTCGACGCCGACGCGAAGGTGGGCGAGCGCATCCGCGCGTGGGAGTCGGTCAAGGGCGATCTCGTGGAGCGCGTGGTGCAGAGCGAGCGCACGTACAGCGTCGTGCTGGGGAAGTGGTTCGTGGTCGCGCCGTACCTGGCCGAGGGGCGCCCGGCGCTCCAGCGCCTCGACGCCGCGCTGCGCCTCGCGGACGACGCGGAGGGCCGCGCGCTCGTCCCGACGCCCGACGAGCTCGAGCGTGCGCGCCTGGACGAGGAGCGTGCGCGCGCCGAAGGGGAACGTGCGCGCGCCGACGAGGAGAGCGCGCGAGCCGACGCGGCAGAGGCCGAGCTCGTGAGGCTCCGCGCGGCGCTCGCGGGGCGACTCGGCTAGGACACCCCCCGGGACGTCCGGGACGCCACCGTCCGGCTCGTAGCCCGCGAATCGCGCCGCCCCGCGCACGGCACGAGCGCTGCAGAGGCCCTCGCATGCAGCCGGCGCGAAGGTGGCCTACGATGGGGAGCATGAGCGCT
>DAORJJ010000546.1:0-4784 GCA_035439005.1 Polyangiaceae bacterium
GCCCCCGTGCCCCTCTCCCACAAGGGGAGAGGGGCCCCTTGTCGCCGGGGTCACGCCCCTCTCCCCTTGTGGGAGAGGGGCTCGTGGACGACGGGAGGCGCGGGCGGGGGAGAGGGCCAGGGCGCTCGTGGACGACGGGAGTCGCGGCCGGGCCCTCACCCCGCCGCGGCGCTTCACGACGCCCCCGTGCCCCTCTCCCACAAGGGGAGAGGGGCCCGTGATCGCCGGGGTCACGCCCCTCTCCCCTTGTGGGAGAGGGGCTCGTGGCCTTCGGGAGTCGCGGGCGGGGGAGAGGGCCGGGGCGCCCGTGGGCTTCGAGAGTCGCGGGCGGGGGAGAGGGCCAGGGCGCTCGTGGACGACGTGAGCCGCTGCGGTGCACGAACACGTCGCCGAAGCGCCCGCGCGCTACGGAGACTCGCCTTCCTCTCCCTCGTCGTCTTCGTCATCGCTGACGGGCGACGCATCCGCAGACACTTTGCCCATCGCGCTCTCCACGAGGCCGAGTAGCGACGCCTTCCGTGCGGCGTAGAAGGCGTCAAACGAGTCGGCTCGCAGCAGCGTCGGGTCGATGACGTGACTCTTCAGGATCGCGTCCATCGCAGCGTCGTCGAGCTTCACCTGGAGGTGCCCCTGGAGCTGCGCGAGGTACTTCGATGGGGCGCTGCCGCCGATCATCCGGTTCGCCTTGTAAGAGATCGCCGTCTTGTTGACGATCGCGTTGAACACGCGCGGAGGGATGCCGTGGTCCTCGCACCACTTCTTCGGGAAGATGTGGTGGATGTCGAGCTTCGCGTCGTCGCGGTCGAGATCGACCATGCGCGCCTTCCAGAAGAAGTCGCACGCGCCCTCTCGCTGCAACAGCACGTAGAGCCCGCGGTACGCGGCGCTCGTACGCGAACGGAGCGTGTCGAGCCGGTTTGGGTTGAAGCCCGCGGCTTGAACGGTGGCGGGCTCCGGCGCCGACGGGTCGTTGACCCACGCGAGGAGCTGCTGCACGTCGAGCGCGATCCGCGTCTCGACGGCGCCGCCGTACAGCTCGCCGAGGACGCCGCACCAGAACCAGCGCGCGAGCTTCGCCTTGATCTGCGGCTCGAGCCAGCGCTCACCAAGATGCGCGAGCACGGCTCCCAGCGGCGTGAGCTGTGTCCGGTACGGAAGGAACTTCGGGTGGTGGAACCCCTCGCTGCGCAGGAAGCGCTCGGCCTCCTCGAAGCCCTTGCTCAACGACTCGGCCCACTTCTCGAAGGCGCCGAGCGGCATCTCGAGGATATGCTCACGCTTCGCCGTGACGCCGCCGGCCTCTTTGCCCGAACGCCCGGCGGCGAGGTCGTGAGTGCGCCGCTCGAGCGAGTGCAGAAGCGAGACGCCCTGGAGAAAGTCGGTCGGCTGAAGATCGCGGAGCAGCGGTCTCCTGCCGAGGCGGGCATGGCGCCCGCTCTTTCCCCTCCCGCCAAACCAGTCATCGCGCAGGTTGAATCCGTCCGCCGCCCATGTGGCAGTGACGAGCTCGAAGACCGAGAGCGGAACGCCGCCCGTGTTCACCTTCTCGAACACGAGGCAGACGGCCTCCTTCGAGGTCTCCTTCTTGAGCCGGATGACCGGAAGCGCGTAGTTGCGGAAGGGCTCGAGGACCTTCTGGCGGAACTCCATGAACCGCGTAAACTTCTCGGGCTTCGCTTGGACGAGCGCGTACTCCCACTGGCTCGAGTCGAGGATCTGGCTGCATGGGAAGTGGAACGCCTCGATCTCTCTCTCTCTCGTGCTCAGGTCGAGCGTCACCTTGCGGCCGAAGTTGGTCCGCTGCGTACGACGTTCGTCGACGGTGACGATCGCGTCCTCCAGCGCCAGCGGCCCCTGGAGCGCCCTCTCGATGTCGAAGTAGTAGTGGAGCCTGAGCTCGCGCTTCTTCGCGTCACGGGTGGCGACGGGCTTGTCGAGCTTGAGGACCTGCGTAAGCGAGGTGAGCCGCTGCTGCCCATCGAGGATCAGCTCCTCCGGGCCTGTGTCGGGCGGTAAGTCGACGCCCTCGACGGCGCGCACCTGGAAGCGCGTCTCGCCGCCTGTCTCGAGAAGCATTACAGCGCCGATCGGGAACGACCGCGCGATGCTCACGAGCAGGGACTGGATGTGCTCGTCGTCCCAGACCCAGCCTCGCTGGAAGTCGGGCAGTTGGAGCTTGCCCATCACGACCTTCGCGAGGAGATCGCTGAGCAGGGTCTTGGTCGAGTCGAATGTAGACATGGCCCCCGAGCGCGGCCGAGCCTGCCGCGAGCGAATGAGGATACCCTAGCGGCTACCGCAGGGACACCAGAACGGACGCTCGCACGCTTCTTCCGGGACGGCGTCGTCGGAAGCAGCGGGTCGGTGTGCAGTACAGCGACTCCGCGTAGACCCCGTAGACCCCACAGAGCCCTCGGCTTCAGTCGAGTGGCTCAAGTCGTTGCGTTCGAGGTACAACCAAAGGACGTCATGGCCACCGCCGACCAAGTGAAAGCGCTCATCCGAAGCCACGCCGAGGGCGACGACACGCGCTTCTATGCGATCGCCATGCAAGTGGCGGCGCAGGCGGCGCGCAGCGGCCACGGCAAGTTCGCCCAGGAGCTGCGCGCGCTCGTCGATCAGGTGAAGGCCCGCGCGAAGACCACGGCGCCCGTCGCGGGGCCCAAGCCCGTCCCGCTCGCCCAGCCCCGAGGCGAGCTCGCGGGTCTGCTCACGGTGGGCTACCCGAAGACGCGCGTCGCCGACATGGCGCTCCCCGACGTGCTCGGGGCACGCCTCGAGCGCGTGCTCACCGAGCAGCGTGAGCGCGAGCGCCTCCGCGAGCACGGGTTCTCGCCGATGCGAAAGCTCCTCCTCGTCGGTCCACCCGGCACCGGCAAGACGATGACCGCCGCAGCGCTCGCGGGCGAGCTGGGTCTCCCTCTCTTCAGCGTTCAGCTCGACGGGCTCATCACGAAGTACATGGGCGAGACCGCGGCCAAGCTCCGGCTGGTGTTCGACGCGATCCAGTCGACCCGCGGCGTGTACCTGTTCGACGAGTTTGACGCGCTCGGCGGCGAGCGCGGCTCGAGCAACGACGTCGGCGAGATCCGCCGCGTGCTCAACTCGTTCCTGCAGTTCTTGGAGCAGGACGACTCCGACAGCCTCGTGCTCGGCGCGACGAACCACGTCGGGCTCCTCGACCGGGCCCTCTTCCGGCGCTTCGATGCGGTGCTCGAGTACTCCCTGCCCACGGAAGAGATCGCGACCCGCGTGATGCGCGGCCGGCTCGGGCTCCTCGACACGAGCAACGTCGCGTGGCACGCGGCGGCGAAGGCGTCGTTGGGCCTCAGTCACGCCGAGATCGCGATGGCCTGCGCGCACGCCGCGAAGAACGCCATCCTCGACCACACGACGGCCGTTCGCGACGCCGACCTCGTGGCCGCGCTTGCGGAGCGACGCGGCGCGCGTGCCTAGCGCGCCGGGGAACTGACACGTGGCCACTCCGCGCAACCGCAAGCACATCCTCGTCCCCGGAGCACCAACGGCTGAGGCGTACAAGCCGCACGGGCGGAAGTTCGACGTCACCAAGCCCGCGCCGCCTACGAGCCGCGCAAGGCACGGCGAGGCGCTGGGGCGCGCGCTCGGGGCGGCCGTCGATGAGGCGGAAAAGCGCCGGGAAGAAGCTGGAATCGCGGTTCACGGCGCGGTGCCCGGGCTCTATGTGCAGTTCGAGAGCCAGCCCGGCGTGCCGCTCCAGGTGACCTCGCTCGAAGACTCGCGGCAGCGCATCGAGGTCGTCGCGGTCAGCCACGCGATGACCGAGGAGCTCGAGCCACGCCGCATCGAGCGCGCGACGGTGTTCGTGCCCGACGGAAAGGTGAAGCACTTCCTCAACAGGTTCGAGAGCTACTCGCTGGAGACGCCGAAGAATGCTGGCGAACGCCGCCGCGAGGCCATGCTCGACCCGGTCGCTCTGCTCCGTCTCGCCACGCTTCGTGGCTTGTGGACCGACACCGCGGAAGCCTACCCCGAGGAGAACGAGGCGATCTGGTGGGAGGTCTGGCTCCGTCGCCAGGACGGCGGCGAGCTCGAGCGCCTGATGGAGTTCGCGGCGACGCGGGAGCTCGAGGTCGCGGCGCGGCGTCTCATGTTCGACGATCGCATCGTCACCCTCCTGCATGGCACTCCCGCGCAGCTCGCCGCGTCGATCGACGTGCTCCACGACGTGGCCGAGGTCCGCAAGGCCAAGGAGACCGCCGCCGTCTTCGTCGACATGGGTCCCGAGGACCAGGGCGAGTGGGCAAGAGAGCTGCGCGATCGCGTCACGCCGCCATCGGCTCGCGCGCCAGCCGTGTGCGTGCTCGACACCGGGGTCACGCGCGGGCACCCGCTGCTCAATGCCTCTCTCGACGCTGACGACTGCCACACCTGCGAGCCCGCGTGGGGCACGCACGACCACCTCGGACACGGCTCCGAGATGGCCGGACTCGCGCTTTACGGCGACCTCACGGCGGTCCTCGCGGGCACCCAGCCCATCGCGCTCGAGCACAGGCTCGAGTCGGTGAAGATCTTGCCCCCGGCTGGGCACGCAGCGAACCCGCCCGACGTGTACGGTGCGGTCACCGCCGAGGCGGCGAGCCGCGTAGAGATCCAGGCTCCCACCCGCCGTCGCACGTTCTCCATGTCCATCTCCGCGACCGACGAGCGCGATCGAGGGCAACCCACCTCGTGGTCCGCTGCGGTCGACGGAGCGTAAGTAAATCAAGGCACTTTTCAGGGGTGTCGGCTGGGCTCGCGGGGAT
>DAORJJ010000547.1:0-4778 GCA_035439005.1 Polyangiaceae bacterium
CGCGCCGCAGCCGCGGGTGCGCCCATTCCGCCGCCCGCGCCGTGCGCGTGCGACACCGACTGCTCGCCGTGCCAAGACAAGCCGCGCACGCCGGGCAGCTTCGTCGTCGGCGTCCGGGCGCAGTCGACCCAGACCGACGCGCCCGCCCTCGCCGGCGGCGCGGGCGACGCCTTCGGCGTCTCGTTCGCGGGGCGCTTCGAGTCGCACAACGACGAGAGCGGCCTGCTCGCGAGCCGCGGCGAGCTCGGGTTCGGCCTCGGGGGCGGCACCGGCGGGGTCGAGGGCCTGTTCGGGGGCGCGGTCCTCGTGGGCGTGCGCGTCCCCGTCGCCCGCGTCCATGCGCCGTTCCTGCGCGTGGGCCTCGCGGGCGAATACCAAGGCAACGCGCGGTACCTGTGGTCGCGCTTCGATCTCCCCCTCGGCGAGACCGGCTACCAATACGTGCGCGGCGAGACGCTCATCGAGGTGGGCGCGCGCCTCTCGCCGGTGCTCACGGGCCGGTTTCGCGCCGAGTCGGCGACGCGCGTCCTCTCCTCGGCCTTCTCGTTCGGCGGCTTCGCCACGGCGCGGACCGGCGGCGGGCGGGTCGACCTCCTCTACACGCGCGTCCAGGCGAGCGACGGCCTCGGTGGCCCTGTGGGCGCCTTCCAGGGCCTCGCGTGCTGGCTGCCCTTCAACGTGTTCGCTGTGTGCCTCGACGGCCAGCTCGTGTCGAGCACGCTCTCCGCGCCGTCGGGCCCGCTCGGCGCCGCGTATGTGGGCGGCCTGCTCGGGCTCGGCACGGCGGGCACGCGCGACCGGTGAGCGGGAGGGACCAGCGGCCGGGGTGAGCCGCGAGCGCCCGCGGCCACAGCTACAGCCATCGATGGTACGTGGACGTGAACGCCAGCGCGCGGAAGCCCACCTTGCGGTGGATGTTCACCGACGGGAGGTTCCGTAGGGTGAGCGTCGAGTCGACGAGGTCGCACGCGCCCCGCGCGTGCTCGACCGCGCCCCAGAACAAGGGCAGGCCGTGGCCACGTCCCCTGTCACGCGGCCCGAGTGTCAGCATCCGCAGCTTCGCGATCTTCACGCCGAGCGAACCCGTGTGGTCCTCCACGCGATAAATCCCTAGGCCCTTCGGTGCGCCATCGTGCTCGAGAACGAATGTGGTCCAATTGGGGGAGGCGAGGCTCGACTCCACCCACGCGACGTACATCGCGTCGACCTTGGCGGTCGGAAACCCGCCGTCTGCGTAGAAGCGGTGGCTCGTGAACGCGCCCTCGGTCATGCGGGACAGCGAGCCGAGCTCGTCCGGTCGCGCCGGCCGCGTTCGGTACGGCTCGGGGAGCGCATAGCGCCGCACCCGGAGGTCGACGCCGTTGGCCTCCGTGGTCTCGATGTAGCGATATCCGCCCCGCTCGAGCGCGTGCACCGCGGGGAGGTCGAGTGACGCCACCCGCGCGACGACGAAGCGCACCCCTCCGTCACGCAGCCACTCGTCCAGTGCGCCGAGCAGCGCCTCGCATATGCGCCCCCGGTCGTCGTGGTCGCCGATCGCGCGCAGCGCATCGAGCGAGACATAGGGGACTCCCCAGAAGCGCGTGTCCCACTCCGAGGTTCGCGCCGCGACGGCCCCCACCACCGCGTCGCCGCGCGTCGCGAAGAAGACGGCGCTCGCGTCCCCGAGGACGTTCCAGAGCGCATCCGCCTCGAGGGCGCGCGCGCCCGCCCTGGGGAGCGCCTCATCGGCGCAGTATCGCCCGAGCTCGAGCCGGGAGGAGAGGGGCCAGAGTTGCTCGCGTGACGATGGGGCGCCCCGATGGATTGAGAAGCCTGCAGCGCTCACCCCGGGCCCCCGAGAGTGGCATGAGCCCTGTTCGTCGCGCGGTTGACGGTGGCTGAATCCCGTGTCAGCCTCGCCCCGGCGTGCGGATTGCGCTCCTCAACAACTGCAACAACATCATGTTCTCGATCGCCCGCCACCTGCGGGCCAGGGGGCACGACGCCACGCTGCTGCTGATGGACCACGAGCGGGTGGACTGGCCGCACTTTCATCCCTCGTTCGACGCCTTCGACCTAGACTATCAGAACTACACCCGTGAGGTCGCCTGGGGAGACGCGAGCGCCTTCGCCTCGCACGACGCCGAGCTCGTGCGCCGCGACCTCGCGCCATACGATTTCACCATCGGATGCGGCTCGGCCCCAGCGTACTTGGCCCGTATTGGCCGCACCCTCGACGTGTTCGTCCCTGTCGGGTACGATCTCTGCCAGGCGCCGTTCGACCCCCCGCGGCTCAACCTGCGGAGCTTGCGGTCCCTCGTCGAGTATCCGCTCGCGCAGCGAGCGGGTATTCGCGCGAGTCGCTCGGTGCTCGCGGCCGAGTCGCCCGAGTGCTTCGACCCGGCGCTGAAGCGGCTGGGCTACGGCGGTCGTCGGGTCTACGCACACCCGCCCATGCTAGAGCCCGCCGCCTGCACGTCGAGCGCCGTCGCGGCCGTGCGAGCGCGGAGCCCGTGGTATCGTGACGTCCTCGCGCTTCGCGCGCGCACCGACGTGCTCGTGAACGCCCACGGTCGCCACCTGTGGAAATCGGTTCGCGCCGGCGAGCGGCGGCACGTCGAGACAAATCCCAGCTACACCAAGGGAAACGACAAGCTCATTCGCGGCGTCGCGGCGGCGCGCGCCCGCCGCCCCGGCGCGAGGATCGGCGTCGTGTCGTACGAATACGGCCCTGACGTGCGCGCGACGAAGGACCTCGCGGAGGAGCTCGGCGTCGCCGAGAACATCCTCTGGTTGCCGACGAGCGCGAGGAAAGATGTCCTGGTCAATCTCTCGCTCGCCGACCTGGCGTGCGGCGAGCTCGGCCCGCTCTCGTGGTTGATGATAGGCACCGCGGCCGAGGTCCTGGCCATGGGCAAGCCTCTCTTCCATCGACGCGACGACGCGCTGTTCGTCGGCAGGTATCCCGAACTCTACCCCCGCATCGACGTCCAGTCGGCCGAGGACGTGACGCGAGGTATCCTCGGGTTTCTCGACGAGCCCGAGCGCTTTCGCGCGATGGGGGAGGCGGGCCGCGACTGGTTCAACGCGCATGTCATCGAGAGGGGCGTCGCCGCGCTCCTCGAGCTCATCGAGGCGCGCCGCTCACCGGGCGCGGCGAGCTCGTAGCGCCTCACGTCTGCGGTCAGCGTGGGCCTCGACGGAAGCTCGGGATCGCGACCGGCTCCCCGCCACGCTCCGCGGAGAGGTGCGCGCACAGCCCTGGCGCCGTGTAGTCCATCGCGTCGTACACGTCGATCGGCGGCCGCGCGTCGCGGACGATGCAGTCGACGAACGCGTCCAGCATGCGCCCCTCGGCGACGCCTCTCACGTCGCGGGGCAGCGGCTGGAGGCGCATGGCCCCCGCCACTTCGCTCGCGTAGGCGTCGCCGCCGGCGTCGGCGAACCTGCGCGCGCTCTCGAGGCAGCCCTTCGTCCCGTAGAGAACATACCAGTGGAAGGCCGGGTGGCGCTCGACGGCGAAGCCGCAGAGCACCTTGAGGAGCGCGCCGCGCTCGGTGCGAAAGAGGCCCACCTCGAGATCGATCGTCCCGTGCTCGCCGCCGACCTTGCTCGCGGAGTGAAGCCCCGTCGCGGTCGTGCACCGGTCGCCGGTGAGGTAGAGGAGCGGGCCCAGGCTGTGCGTCGCGTAGTGGATCGGCGGGAGGGTCGCGCGCCACGTCGCGGCGCCGTCCTTCGCGCGAGAGAGCTCGCGGGCGTCGTGCACGTACTCGGCCTCGCCATACACGAGCTCGCCGAGCGCGCCCCCGTCGATCGCGACGCTCCACGCGCGCGCGAGCTCGCCGAAGCACGCGTTCTCAGCGAGCATGTACTTCCGCCCGCTCTCCTCGACGGCCCGGACGATGGCCTCGCACTCGGCGAGCGTGCTCGCGGCCGGCACCTCGCACAGCACGTGGTGTCCGCTCTTCAGCGCCGCGATGGTCTGGCTCGCGTGGAGGGGGAGCGGAGTGCAGACGATCACGGCGTCCATCGGGTGTCGAAGGAACGCGTCGTAGTCGGCGTAGCGCGCCGCGCCTGGGGGCGCGCGATCGAGGCGCTCTGGATCGACGTCGCAGACGGCGACCAGGCCCCCTCGCGAGGGGTCGCCGAGGAGGGTCGTGAAGAGCTGCCCCCGGCCGAGCCCGACCACCCCGAGCCGCAGCGGCGCGCCGCTCATCGCACGATCCGCCGCAGCGTCACGAACGGCTCGGCCGCGGCGGCGTGCGCGAAGCTTCCCCAGTAGCGCGCCCGGTGGCGGAGCGACTCGACCGAGCGGGGATGCGGGAATGGGGGGCACTCGCGGAGATAACAGGCCATCGCCTCGAGCTTGCGCTCGAGGGTGCCGTCCACCACCTCGAACGTGTCCGGACGGAACGCGTGCTTGGTCCAGAGTCCCGTCGCCGAGGCGGCCTCGAAGCCGTACACCTCTCGCACGGTAGTGCGACCCGGCCGCGTCGCGACCATCACCGAGTCGTGCACGAGCTCGTGGTCACGGTTGATGTCGCCCGGCCAGTGCGTGTAGACCACGCTCGGCTCGAGCTCGTCGAGCACCGCCTCGAGGCGCCGGTTCAGCTCCAGCTGGGGCACCGTGTCGAGCCGCTGATCGGCGAGCATCAGGCACCGAAACGACGTGAACCCGAGCACGCCCGCGGCCCGTCGCGCCTGGGCCTGCTGGTCGCCATCGTCGCTCCCGTAGCGCACCGACGCCCCCTCGCACACGACGACCGCGTGCACCTCGTACCCGTCCGCCAGGCGCT
>DAORJJ010000548.1:0-4774 GCA_035439005.1 Polyangiaceae bacterium
CTCGACGGTGACCTCCAGCTCGGGCGCGCACGGGAAGGTCGCGCGCACGCCCTCGAGCACGCGGCCGAGCTCCTCGGGCTCCCAGAGGCTCGGCGTGCCGCCGCCGAAGAACACCGTCGCGACGCGGAGCTCGCGGTCACGCGCGCCGAGGCCCCTCGCGCGGCCGCGGAGCTCGGCGAGGACGGCGTCGGCGTAGCCCGCGTGGTCGATGGCGTCGCGCGGGCTCGCGTAGCTCGTGAAGTCGCAGTACGGGCACTTGGCGAGGCAGTACGGGAAGTGAACGTACACGGAGCCCATGCGAGCGGCTTCGCAGAGAAGGCGACGCGTGGCAAGCGGCGTGACGGCGGCGTCGCGCGGGGGCCCAAAGGGGCACAAGAGTTGCGCTTTTCGTCGAAATGCGCTCTTCCACCCCGATGCGCACATTCTCGCGCGGCGCGCTCGCGCGCCTGCCCCTCGCCGCGGCGCTCGCCGCCCTCGTCGCGCTGCCGGCGTGCTCGCGCTCGGAGGCCAGCGTCGCGAAGCCGAGCGCGTCCGTCACGCCTGCGCCCGCCGCGCCGTCCGTCGCCTCGGCCGCCGCGCCCGCGCCTGCCGCGCCCGCCGCCCCGCGGAGCGTGCTGCTCATCAGCGTCGACTCGCTCCGGAGCGACATGCCGTGGGCGGGCTACCCCCGCGCCATCGCCCCGCGGCTCACCGCGTTCGAGGCGCAGAGCGTGAGCTACACCCACGCCTACGCGGTCTCTTCGTACACGTCGATGAGCCTCGGCGGCCTGCTCGCCGGGCGCTACCCGCACGAGCTCGCGCGCGACGGCTACTTCTTCGGGACCTACGCGCCCTCGAACGAGTTCTTCCCCGAGCTGCTCCAGGCCGCGCACGTGCACACGACCGGGGCGCACGCGCACGGGTACTTCAAGGGCGCGGGCTTCGAGCAGGGCTTCGACGCCTGGAAGATCGTGCCCAACCTGAAGTGGAACGCCCAGACCGACGAGAACGTCACGAGCCCCGCGCACGAGCAGCTCGCCGAGGAGCTGCTCACCGCGGCCGCCGCGAAGGGGCGCTTCTTCGCGTGGTTTCACTTCCTCGATCCGCACGACCAGTACCAAGACCACGCCGCCGACGGCATCGAGCCCTTCGGCAAGAAGGCGCGCGACAGGTACGACGGCGAGGTGCTCTTCACCGACCGCTACGTGGGCAAGCTGCTCGACTTCGTCGAGGCCGCCCCGTGGGGCAAGGACACCGTGGTCGTCGTGACCTCCGACCACGGCGAGGCCTTCGGCGAGCACGGGCAGACCCGCCACGGCTTCGAGATTTGGGAGAACCTCGTGCGCGTGCCGCTCATGGTGCGCGCGCCCGGGGCCAAGCCTCGCCGCATCGACCAGCCGCGCAGCGCGATCGACCTCGCGCCGACCTTCCTCGAGCTGCTCGGGGTGAAGGGCGGAGAGGGGCTCCCGGGCAAGAGCCTCGTGCCGGAGCTCATGGGCGCGCCGGCGGCGGCGCGCGACGTGGTCGTCGACCTGCCCGCGACCAGCGACAACGACCGGCGCCGCGCCGTGATCTCCGGGAAGTGGAAGATGTGCGCGTACGGCGCCCAAGAGCTCTACTTCAAGCTGTTCGACCTCGAGGCCGATCCGGGCGAGCTCTCGCCGATCCTCAAGGGCGACGACTTCGATCGCATGCGTGCAAAATACAAGGAAGCGACGGCCGCCATCAAGGACGTGCCGGCGACCAAGTGCGCCAAGGGGTGCCTGGCGGGCACCAAGTAGCCGTCGGGCGCGCGCGTGCGCCGGGCGCGGCGTGGGAGTTGGGTGGGAGTTGGGTGAGATGGGTTGAGGTGGCGCCGTCCAGCCGGTACCGTCCGAGGCCATGCGAGTCCTCCCGGTGCCGTGCCTCAGCGACAACTACGCCTACCTCGTCGTGTGCGACGCCACGCGCACCGCCGCGCTCGTCGACCCGTCGAACCTCGCCGGGGTCGAGGCGCCGGTCCGCGCGCTGCTGGCCGAGGGCTACGCGCTGCGCGAGGTGTGGGCCACGCACCACCACCTGGACCACGTGGGCGGGGTCGACGACGTGTGCGACACGTTCGGGGTCGAGGTCGTCGTGGGCCTCGAGGCCGATCGCGCGCGGCTCCCGCGGCTCACCCTCGGGCTCGCCGACGGCGACACCCACGCGCTCGGCGGCGTGAAGGTGCGCGTGATGCACGTCCCCGGGCACACGTCGGGCGCGCTGGCCTACGTGTGCGAGGCCGAGGGCGCGGCGCCGGCGGTGTTCACGGGCGACACGCTCTTCATCGCCGGCTGCGGGCGCATGTTCGAGGGCACGCCCCCGCAGATGCACGCCTCGCTGAGCCGCCTCGGGGCGCTCCCGCCCGAGACCCGCGTCTACTGCGGGCACGAATACACCGTCGCGAACCTCGCGTTCGCCGCCCACCTCGAGCCGTCGAACGAGGCCGTCGCCCAGGCGCGGGAGGAGGCCCTGGCCGCCCGCGGTCGCGGCGAGCCCACCGTGGGCGGCACCATCGGCCGCGAGCGGCTCCACAACCCGTTCCTGCGGGCCTCCTCGGCCGCGCTCCGCGCGACGCTCGGGCTGCCCGACGGCGCGTCCGACGTGGACGCCTTCGCGGCCGCGCGGAAGGCGAAGGACACGTTCGTCGCGCGCTGACGCCGCGGTCTCGATCTTCGAGCGGAGCGCCGCGCTCAGCGCGCGTCGTCCTCCGCGAGGTGGCGCGCGATCGCGGCGCGCTCGCGGGCGAGGAACGGCTCGATGAGGCGCGCGAGGCGCGGATCGCGCACGCGGTGCATCGAGCGCGTGAGGGTGGGGCGGAAGCCGCGGAGCCGCTTGTGCTCGCCGCCGGCGCCGGGCTCGAACGTGTGGAGCCCCTCGCGGATGGCCTCGTCGATGCCGTGGTAGAAGCACACGTTGAAGTGGAGGAACGGCAGGTCGACGTGCGTTCCCCAGTAGCGCCCGTAGAGCACGCCCCCTCGCTTGACGTTGAAGGCGCTCGCGATGAGCTCGCCGTCTCGCCGCGCGAGCGCCCACGCGAGGCGGCCCGCGAAGCGCTCGGCGACGAGCTCGAAGAAGCGCACCGTGAGGTAGCGGCGCCCGTAGACGAACTTGTCGACCGTCGTGAGGTAGAGCGCGTGCATCTCGCGGGCGAGCGCGGCGGTGAGCTCCTCGGGGCGGGCGGTGCGGAGCTCGACCCCGTCGCGCGCGAGCTGCGCGCGCTCGCGGCGGACCTGCGTGCGCTTCTTCGAGGGCAAGCTCGAGAGGAACCCCTCGAACGTCGTAAAGTCTTGATTCTTCCAGTGAAATTGGATGCCGTGGCGCTCGACGTAGCGGGCGTGGCCCCAGGCGCTGGCCTCGTCGTCGCGCACGAAGAGGGCGTGCGCGGAGGAGAGGCCGAGCTCGGCGCAGAGCCGCGCGGCCGCGTCGGCCACGGCCGCGATGACCTCGGCGCGCCGGGCCGCCGGGAGCGCGGGTTCGACGAGGACGCGGTCGCCCGTGGCCGGCGTGAAGGGCACGGCGAAGACGAGCTTGGGGTAGTACTCGACCCCGAGCTGCGCGGCCACGTCGGCCCAGCTCCAGTCGAAGACGAACTCGCCCTCGCTGTGGAGCTTGACGTACGCGGGCGCGGCCGCGATGAGGCGCTCGCCTTCGTAGAGGGCGAACGGGCGGGGGAGCCACCCGGTGCCTTCGCCGACCGAGCCGCTGTCCTCGAGGCAGGCGAGCCACTGCCACTCGACGAAGGGGCTCGAGCGCTCGGTGAGCAGCGCGTCCCACGCCGCTTGCGGCACCTCGTGGATCGACCCGAGGACGCGGAGCGTGAGGGGGGGCGACGCGCGGCCGTCGCCATCGTCGTCGTCGTGAATCGGTCTGTGTGGGGAGGTCATCACGCCCGCTCCTCCGCGGCCTCTCAGTGGGATGCCAGCACGGCCAGCCCGATCGCGAGCGCGGCGAGCGCGGCGAGCGCGGCGAGCACGAGGCCCAAGCGCCGGCGCCCGGGCTGCTCGGCCGCGGGAGCTCGCGCGACCTGCACCCTCGCGATGTCGGACCACGCCTTGAGCTCGGCGCCGTCGGTGCCGCCGGCTTCGGTGGGGTCGACGAGGCTCGCGGCGCGCCGTCGCGCGATCGGCAGCTCGACCTGGCCCGCCACCGCGACGCGCGCGACGCCGCCGGCGGTGAGCTTGGCCTTGAACTCGGGGAGGTTGTCGGCCTCGAGCACGGCCGTGAAGCGCCCGCCGCCGCGGTCGACGAGCCGCGCGTGGGACTCCTCGGCGGCCTTCGCGAGGAACGCGCCCTTCGACCCACCCCCGGCGTCGATCGCCATGACCACCACCGCCCGTTGGGTGGCCTCGCCCTCCGCCACGCGGGCGCGGCAGTCCACACATTTGGCTACATGGGACACGGCGTCGGCGAGGTCGTCGCTGGGATCCCCGCCACGGATGAGCGCGAGGAGCGGGTCGTCGAGGTGCTTGCCGGAGGGGGTGGGGTCGGCCGCCTCGCGCGCGAGCGCGGTCAAGAGGGCGCCCAGCTCTTCGTCGGAGGCGTGTCGCCCCTCGTCGCCGAACGTGCGCAGCTCGCGCGCGAGCGACAGGGCCCGCGCGCGGCTGGCGACGAGGTCCTCGGTGGCGGTGGTGAGCGCCCCCGCGGCCCCCTCGAGCTGCCGGTCGTCCTCGAAGCAGAGCGCGAACGCGAGGGCGTCGCGCGGCGACAGGCCCGCGTGCACGGCGTCGAGGCGCGCGCGGGCGGCGCGGGCGGCGTCGGACGTCGCGGCCGGCGG
>DAORJJ010000549.1:0-4753 GCA_035439005.1 Polyangiaceae bacterium
CTTGTTGGTCGTGAGCGCGCGCGGCTTCGCGAAGTCGCTGAGGTCGATCGTGTGGAACGAGCCGCGCTCGAGGGCGACCGCCAGCGTGCGACCGAAGAGCTTGCCCATGGTGACGTCCTTGACGTCGGGCACGAGCTGCAGGCGCGCGGGCGCCGCGGCGTTCGCGAAGTCGACGATCGAGAGCCCCGAGCCCTTCGCGAGCACGAGGGCCTTCGAGCCCTTCGCGAGCAGTCCGCGGAGCTCACCCTCGAAGGTGAACGCGGCCCCCGCCACCGGCGCGCCCGTGTCCGGCACGGTCCACGCGCGCACCTCGCTGCCTTGGCCGAGGTAGAGCGCGTCGCCGCCGGCGGCGATGTGGGTCGCCGCGCTGGGGAGGGCGACGGGCGCCTCGGGCGTGAGCGTGGTCGGGTCGTCGTCGGGGCTGGGCGCCGCGAGGACCGCAGGGAAGAGCCGCGACGCGCCGAGCACGAAGAGCCGCCTGCCCACGCGGGCGAGCCCCTTCGCTTCGCCGCCGAGATCGGGCAGCTTCACGGCGAAGAGGGCGGCGGCGCCCGCGGCGGAGCGCACGCCGACCACCGTCACGGTGCCGGTCGCGTCGACCACGTACGCGAGCTGGTTCTCCTCGTCGTAGTCGACCGCGACGACCTTGCCGGGCGTCGCGATCTGCGCCCCGAGCTCCGGCGCCTTCGCGTCGGTCATGTCGAGCACGCCGAGCCCCGTGTCTTCGTAGAGCGCGAGCACCGCTTCTCCCGCCGGCACGGTCTCCGCGACGGGCTTCGCGAACGTGACGCTCGCGGCCGTGGTCGCCGCGGGCGCGGCCTCGAGGTCGAGCAGAGCGCCCGGCACGGGCGTGGGGACGGTCGTGGCCGTGACCGTCGGCACCGGCGCGGGGGTGGTCGGATCGCTCGCGCAGCCCACGTGCACGACGCCGTAGGCGCCAGCGATGACCAACATGAGCAGCGCCGCGCTGCGGGCGTTCCTTCGGCGAGATTTCATTCGTACCCCTCCAGGTGTGACTGTTTTCTTGATGCCCCTAGGATAAAGGCCGCGCGCGCATGGTCAACCCGGCGCGGTCCCGTGGCCACCGCGCGCGTGACCAATGGCAAGTCGCGCGCGTCTCACGTCGGCTGTTCGCGAGGCGCGTGCACGCGCAGCACCTCGGTCCCCTCGCGGAGCGCGGTCGCGTCCGCGTAGCGCGCCTCGAGGTCGAGCACGAGGCACCTCCTCGCCTCGCGTCGCGCCCCGAAGAGCACCGGGCACACCTGGTTCTTGCCCTCGAAGAAGATGCCGTCCTCGTCTTTGTCGTGGCCGTGCGCGACGAACGTGAGCGCGAAGGGCAGGTGCGCGGAGAGCCGCGCGAGGAGCGTCGCCGTGCGCGCCTCGGGCTGGCCGTAGCTGCGCAGCACGGAGGCGAGCACGTGGGCCTGGTACGGGTCGTTGCGCCCGGGCTCGAGCGAGAGGCCGTCGAGGTCCTCGAGCCGCTCGAGGCGGTCGTCGGGCGAGCCGTGGCACACGAGCGCGCCGCACGGCAGGGCCACCGCGAGGAGCGCCCGCTCGAACAATATGCAGAGTGCACGTTTGTCGGCCGCCCCCATCGAGAGCTCGAGCGCGGCGACCTCGTCGGCGTGGAACTTGGAGGTGTGGGGGCCGCCGACGTGGCCGTGGTCGTGGTTGCCGAGGAGCACGTGCACCCGCGCCGGGTGCGCGGCGACGAGCGCCGTCACCTCCCGCACGAGCCGCGCGGAGGCGTCCTCGTAGCCGTAGAGCGCGTGCCCGCGCGATCCGTCGTCGGGGCCGTGCACGAGATCGCCCGCGAGGATCCAGTGTGTGTCGGGCTCTTCGGCGAGCAGCGCGAGGAAGCGCGCGCGGAGCGCGGCGAAGTCGTCGAGGTTGCCGTGCAAATCGGTGCTGACGAGGGCGCGCCCCCGCGCGGGCAAGACGACGTGCCTTCGCATGACGCACAGAATACGCCGCGCACCAGAGGAAGGCGCCGGCGCGCCTTGACGGAACATTTGTTCAGTATCATGGTCCATGGCTCCCGTGGGTAGCCGTCCTCGTCTCGATCCGTCGTCGCGCATGCCGCTCCCCGCCGAAGCCGAGGCGGAGCGAGGCGTCCTCCATGAGCTGCTCGAGCTGCGCGAGGCCACCGCGCGGCGCAGGAGCGCCTCCGTCGAGCTCGTCGCGCGCTCGAGCTTCAGCTTCCTCGCGGGCGCCTCGTCGCCGGAGGCGCTCGTGAGCACCGCCGCCGCGCTCGGGTACGACACGCTCGGCGTGTGCGATCTGCACGGCCTCTACGGCATGGTGCGCGCCCACGAGGAGGCCAAGAAGCTGGGGGTGCGCCTCGTCGTCGGGGCCGAGCTCGTGTGCCCGCTCGGCGCGAGCGGCGGCCTCGGCGAGCGCCGCGCTCACGTGGCCGTCCACGTGGAGAGCCACGAGGGCTACAAGAACCTCTGCCGCGTCCTCTCGCAGGCCCACGCGCTCCGCCCGCGCGACGAGCGCGCCAAGGCCGAGGTGATGCTCTCGCACCTCGCGGAGCACGCGCGGGGGCTCTTCGTCACGCTGCTCGACGGCGACCGCGAGGCCGGCCGCGAGGCCGCGGCGGTGCTCGCCCAGGCGTTCGGCGCGCGCGCCAGCGTGGCGGCCACGCTCCGCCTCGACGGCCACGACCGCGAGCGCATGAGCGCAGTCGAGGACCTCTCGCGCACCTTCGCGCTGCCCGTGCTCGCGACCAACCGCGTGCTCTTCGCGCTCCGCGAGGACCGCGCGCTCTTCGACGTGCTCTCGTGCATCCGCCTGAAGACCACGCTCGACCGGGCGGGGCGGGCGCTCTTGCCCAACGCGGAGGCCCACCTCAAGTCCGAGGACGCGATGCACCGCCTGTTCTCCGCGCACCCCGGGTGGCTCGCGCGGAGCCGCGCCGTGGCCGACGCGTGCACCTTCAGCTTGACCGAGCTCGACTACCGCTTCCCGTCCGACGCGTGCGTCGAGGAGCGCGAGACCCCCGACGCCGCCCTGCGCCGCCTCACCTACGAGGGCGCCCGCCTCCGCTACGACGCCCAGGTCCCGGAGAAGGTCGTGGCGCAGCTCGAGAAGGAGCTCGCGCTCATCGCCCAGCTCGAGCTCGCGCCTTATTTCCTGAGCGTCCGGCAGGTCGTCGACATGGCGCGAAGGCGTGACATTCTTTGTCAGGGCAGGGGCTCCGCGGCGAACAGCGCGGTCTGCTACTGCCTCGGGGTCACCGCGGTCGACCCCGCGCGCTCGTCGATGCTCTTCGAGCGCTTCCTCTCGGCCGAGCGGGCCGAGCCGCCCGACATCGACGTCGACTTCGAGCACGAGCGCCGCGAGGAGGTCATCCAGGAGATTTACGCCACGTACGGCCGCGATCGCGCCGCGATGGTGAGCGAGGTCGTCGCGTACCGCGGCAAGTCGGCGCTCCGCGAGGCGGGCAAGGTCTTCGGGCTCTCGCCCGAGCAGGTCGAGCGCCTCGCCTCCGTCGTCTCCTTCTGGGACGGCCTCTCCCAGCTCGACACCACCCAGGCGCTGCGGCTCGCCGAGGCCGGCTTCGACCCCGCCGATCCGCGCATCCTGCACGTGTGCGCGATCGCCAGGAAAATGCAGGGCGTCCCGCGGCACCTCTCGGTGCACGTGGGCGGCTTCGTGCTCTCCTCCACCGACCTGTGCGAGGTCGCGCCGGTCGAGCCCGCCACCATGGAGGGGCGCACCGTCATCCCTTGGGACAAAGACGACATCGACGCGCTCGGCTTCTTCAAGGTCGACGTGCTCGCGCTCGGCATGCTCACCGCCATCCGCAAGGCGCTCGAGCTCGTGAAGGACGACCCCAGGCTCTGCGGGGTCACGAGCGCCATCGAGCGCCTCGCGCGCATCCCGCCCGAAGACCCTCTCGTGTACGACGCGCTCTGCCGCGCCGACACCGTGGGCGTCTTCCAGATCGAGAGCCGCGCGCAGATGGCCATGCTCCCGCGCCTCCAGCCGCGCTGCTTCTACGACCTCGTGGTCGAGGTGGCCATCGTGCGGCCCGGTCCCATCCAGGGGGGCATGGTGCACCCGTACCTCCGCCGCCGCTCGGGCGAGGAGGCCCCCGACGCCCCGCACCCGCTCATCGCGCCCGTGCTCGAGCGCACCCTCGGCGTGCCGCTCTTTCAAGAGCAGGTCATGCAGCTCGCCATCGTCGGCGCCGGGTACACGGGCGGCGAGGCCGACCAGCTCCGGCGCGACATGGCCGCGTGGAAGCGTCACGGCGGCCTGTCGAGGCACGAGGCGCGCCTCGCGGAGGGCTTCGCCAAGAACGGGATCTCGGCCGAGTTCGGCGCCCGCCTCTACGCGCAGATCAAGGGCTTCGGCGAGTACGGCTTCCCGGAGAGCCACGCGGCGAGCTTCGCGCTCCTCGTGTACGCGAGCGCGTGGCTCAAGGTGCACCACCCGGCGGCGTTCGCCGTCGCGCTGCTGAACAGCCAGCCCATGGGCTTCTACTCGCCGTCGAGCATCCTCGAAGACGCGCGGCGCCACGGCGTGCGCGCGCTGCCGGTCTGCGCGCTCGCGAGCGACTGGGACACCACGCTCGCGCAGGGCGAGCAGGGCGCGACTCTTCGCGTGGGGCTGCGCGAGGTGCGCGGCCTGCCCGAGGAGGTCGGGCGCCGGCTCGTGCTCGAGGCCCGGCGCGCCCCCTTCACCGACGTGGCCGACGTGGAGCAGCGGGCCGGCGTTCGCAAAGACCACCTCCTCGCGCTCGCGG
>DAORJJ010000550.1:0-4721 GCA_035439005.1 Polyangiaceae bacterium
CCACGGCGCCGCGTCCGCCGCGCGCTCCGGTGCGCGCGAGCGCGAGCGCGCAGGCGACGGCGAGCAGCGAGCCCCCTCCGAGCGACGCCAGCGTGGCGGCCTTGGGCGTGCCGTCCTCGCCGTGGGCCTTCGCGAGGGCGCCCTCGCTCGGCCGCGCGAGCCCGGGCGTTCGCGCCGCGAGGACGAGCATCCTTCGGGAGTCGATCCGCCCGAGCGCGAGCTCGGCGCGGCGTCGGCGCGCGGGGCTGCCCGAGAGCGGGCCGGAGGTGGCCACCTCGGCCGAGCGGATCGCGTGCCACGCGGTCTCGGCGAGGTCGTCGTCGCCGCGCGCTTCGGCGTCTTCGGCGATCGTCTGCAGGCGCGCGTAGCCGCGGTCGGACCAGGGAGAGAGGGGCGCGACGTGGGTCGCGGCGAGGTAGGCCTCCGCCACGGCCAGCTCCGGGTTCTTCGCCGCGAGCGCCGCGTCGCTCGCGCGCATCGCTCGCGCGCCCTCGTCGGCCTCGTGGGAGGCCGCCGCGGTCACGAGCGCCATGAGCGCGAGGGCCGCGCCGGCGCCGGCGAGCCACGCGCGTCGGGGGCGCGCCTCGGGCGGCGGGGCGGCGGCCCCGCCGATCACTGGAGGTCCCGCTTGCGGAAGATGAGCGACGCGAGCACGAGGAGCAGCGCGGAGTAGCAGAGCGCGTTCACGCTGCAGCGCGCGACGTAGCCCAGCACCGGGACGCCGTCGACCTGTCCCATCAGCACGGGGCGCTCGGGCACGTAGAGGTTCAGGTTCGGGACGACCTTGGCGATGAACGCGCCGGTGGTCCGCGCCAGCGGCCCCACCACGCGCACCGGCAGGTTGGCGAGCGTCTCCGCGGAGCGGCCCAGGATGAAGATGCCCGCGGTGAAGATCGCGGTGAGAAATGGCGACGAAAACGCCGAGAAAAATAGGGTGATCGCCGTGACGATCGCCACCTCGAGGAGCGTGAGCGCGCACGACGCGAGCACGAGCGAGCGCTCCCCGGAGGCCGGCTCGGCGAGCAGCGCCATCACGACGAAGAAGACGAGCGACCAGGGCACGAGCAGGAACGCGCGGGCCCGCTTCAGGCGCCACAGGCCGACCCCGAGCAGCGCGCCCAGCCCGGCCGCGGCCCCCAGGACGGCCGCGAGGCTGCGGCCCGACTGGTGCGCGAGGAGCCCGAGCGCGGTGCCGCCGTCCACCAGGACGAAGACGCCGAGCGTGAGCCATGTGCCGAGGAATTTTCCGAGGACGAACTCGTGCCGGACGAGGCGCCGCGTGAGGATGGGGAACAGCGTCTTCAGCTCGATCTCGCGGTGCAGCGAGGTGGAGCCCAGCACGACCGCCACGAGCACGGCGTAGAGCGAGATCGACGCCGCGCTCACGTCGGACACGACGCGGCTCTCCTGGTGGAGCGACATCGCCCCCAGGATCACCGAGTAGAGCGTGGTCGCCAGCGCGAGCCCGAAGAGGCCGTAGAGCACGCGCGCGCGGACCGCTTCGCGGTAGCTGTTGAGCGCGATGGCGAGGATGCGCAGGAGCACGCGTCAGCCTTGGCGCGGGGGGTTGTGCCGGGCGGCGATGTACCGGCGGAGGATGTCGGGGGTGCTGAGCAGGACGGTGCGCAGGCGCTCCTCGAAGAGATCGCGCACGAGGCCGGGCCCGAGATCGACCAGCACGCCGTAGGTGACGAGCGAGCGCGGCCCTGGAGCCCCCTCGGTCGGCGGGACCGGGTCGACGTGGAAGTACCCCCACGCGTCCCGGACGTCGTGCGGGCGGCTCGGCACGAGCCAGAAGTGCACCTCCCGGCGCCACGGCTCGTGCCGCACGCGGAGCGTGTACCGCGCGTCGATCATGGCGTTGCCCTGGCGCAGCTCGACGAGGTCGTCTTGGCCGGCGCGGTCGACCAGCGTGGCGCGCTTGGTGCGGGGCAGCAGGTGGCGGTAGGAGGTGACGTCCTCGAAGATCTCTTGCAGCTCCGAGACCGAGGCGTCGAGCACCGCGTAGGTGAGGCCGCCGACGTAGCGTCGGTCGTCGCCCTCGATGGTGACAGGGCGGGTGACGGTCTCGCCGCGCGCGAGCCGCGCACGCTCGCCGGGCGAGAGCTCATCGCCGTAGGCGCGCCCGGCGGTCGCGAGGGGGGTGGTCGCCGCGAGGGCCGCGGCGGCGAGCAATCCGCGCGCGCGGCGAAGCCGCCGGGCGGACGCTGCGGTCGACGGGGTAGGCGCTGGGCTGTGCATGGAAGCAGAACGCACGGCAGGGGCAGGGTAATCACGCCCCGGGGACGCGCGCAAGGAGTCGCGCCGCCGCGCGGAGGAGGGCGCCAGGGCGAGCGCGCGACTACAGCGTGACGATGCGCACCTTCGGGCCGGTCGTGACGCGGAGCTCGCGGCCGGTGCTCTCGTGGAGATCGCCGTCGATCATGTATTCGACGCGCTCGCCGCCCCGCGCGACGATCGTGGCCCCTGGGACCACGGCCTCGTAGGTGGCGCTCGCCGCCATCGGGCGCCCGAGGAGCACGCGCGGCAGGTTGGCGACGAACCGCGCCGGCGACGCGTGGATGCCGAGCAGGTGGAAGCACCCGTCGCGCTCGGCGTAGCGGTGAAACGGGCGAAAATTGAGGCCCATGTGGTCGATCGTGCCGCCGGCGACGCTGAGGTAGTCGCGCTCTTCCCAGGAGGTGCCGTCGTCGAAATGCACCTCGCCGCGGAACGGCGCGGCCATGCGGCGGACGGTCTCGCCGCCGATGAGCGCGGACCCCACGCCGCGCAGCAGCGTGCGCGCCGCGATCACCGGGTCGGGCGGGCCTCCCGCGTAGTACTCGGCGAGGAAGCCGCGCACGGCGCCGGTGCCGAAGAGGAACCCGTAGTGGTTGCCGATGCGGGCGACGTAGCGCTCGACGTTGGAGAGCGGCCGCACGGCGCGCGCCGCGTACGCGCGGAGGACGCGCGACAAGAGCCCCTCGGGCTTCCCGCGCGCGACGCCGACCGAGTTGGCCACCGTGTTCATAGTGCCGCCGCGGAGGAAGGCGATCTGCGGGAGGGCGCTGCCGCGGTAGACGTCGATGAAGCCGGTCAGCGTGACGTGGTTCGTGCCGTCGCCGCCGCTGATGCCGAGCACGTCGATGTCGAGGCGCTTGAAATCTTCAGCGATCTTATAGAGATCGTCGAGGGAGCGCGCCTCGCGCACGACCCCGTGATCCCCGAGCGCGCTCGCCAGGCGCCGCGCCGCGCGGGGGTCTTTGAGGTTTCGCCGACTCTTGGGGTTCAGGACGACGCCGATTCCAGCCATTCGCCGCGAAGCATTCCCCCGCGCGATCGATCCGTCAAGGAACGGTCGCATTTCTTCCTCGGGTGCGTACTTTGAGCGCGCGGTGCGGGTAGGGTGGTCGCGCAGCCGAAGGAGCCCCAAGAAGTGAAGCCCGTTCGCCCAGAAGACGCCCTCCTCCTCGCTCGCACGCGCGCGCTCGTCGCGCCGGCGCCCGACCGCGCCCTCGTCGTGGCCGAGGGGCCCGATCGCGTCGCGTGGCTGAACGGCCTGCTTACGGCCGACGTGAGCCGCGCGCGCACCGGCGACGTCGCGTTCTCGTTCCTCTGCGAGAAAAAGGGCAAGATCGTGTGCGATTTGCATGTGTTCTTCGAGGCCGAGCGCGCGCTGTTGTCGGTGCCCGGGGCCTCCCGCGCGGGCGTGCTCGAGGTGCTCGACCACCACCTCATCATGGAAGACGTGGCGCTCTCGCTCTCCGAGCGGCCGCTCTTCCGCGCGTACGGCCCGCGGGCGGGCGCGGTGCTCGAGGCCCTCGGCGGCTGGGCGTGGGCCGTCGGCGGGGAGGGCGGGGGGCTCTTCTTGGGGCCGGCCGACGAGGCGAGCGCGGACGCGTTCGGCGAGGCCCTCGCGGGGGCGCTCCGCGAGGCGGACGGCGGGCTCGCCTCGGCGGAGGTGGAGGAGTGGGTGCGGGTGTCTCTCGGGCTCCCGCGCTTCGGGGTCGACTACGGGCCCACGAACTACCCGCAAGAGACCTCGCTGCACACGCTGGGGGTCTCGTTCTCCAAGGGCTGCTACCTCGGCCAAGAGGTGCTCTACATGCTCGAGCACCGCGGCCACGCGAAGCAGCGGCTCGTGCGCCTCGAGGGTTCGGGCCCGGCCCCGGCCGTGGGGGCGCCCGCGGCACGGGCCGACGGCGCCGAGGCGGGCCTCGTAACGAGCGTCGCCGCCGCGGCGAGCGGGGCGTGGACCGCGCTCGCGATGCTCAAGCGCGCGGTGGCGGTCGCCGGCGGTGAGGTCGTGGTCGGCGGGAGCGCGTGCAGAGTGCATGCGATCGTCCCGGAGGACGCGACCGACGCGCCGAGCTAGGTTCGGCGCTCGAGCTTGAACCGCCGGCCGGGGCCGCCGTCGGCGGGCAGCTCGGACACGCGCAGCATCTCGAGGGCGATCTCCTTGATCGACCCGTTCTTGCCGAGGCGCAGGTGGAGCCGCTCGCCGTCGCTCTTCAGGACCTCGCAGCTCCCGAAGGCGAAGTGCTCCACGCGATCGCCGGGATCCGGCGTGGGCCCCTCTTCCTCGTCGACCTGCGGCCGCGCGGGGCGCGCCGGGATCGGCTGCGCGAGGCCGCCGCCCAGGAACAGCGCGGGCGACGAGGGGCGCTCGGCGCTGGCCTCGATCGCGCGCGCGAACGACGGCTCGCTGGCGGCGGCGGGCGGCAGCTGCGCGCCGCTCTCGC
>DAORJJ010000551.1:0-4720 GCA_035439005.1 Polyangiaceae bacterium
CCTCGAATAGCGGCGCGCGCTGCCCTCGCATGATCGACCACCCCGCACCGCCGTCCCCTGGCTGGCAACGCTGGCTGCCGGGCGTGCAGGCGCTCCACGCGCGGCTCCCGGAGATCGCCATCGTGGGCGTGTCGGAGGACGAGCACGCCTCGGACGCGGCCGAGCTCGTGCGCACCTACGGGCTCACCTTCCCCGTCGTGCTCGACTCGGGCAACGTGCTGTCGGGGCGCTTCCGCGCGAGCTCGCTGCCCGTCACGTTCGTGATCGACTCGCTCGGCGTGGTGCGCTGGGTCGGCGGGGCCGCCCAGAGCGACGACGACCTCGACCGCGCGGTCGCCGCCATCCACTGACCGGGGTGAGGCCTCAGGCCTCGACGACGAGCGAGGGCGCCGCGACGCGCGCGCGCTTGGGTTGGCGGAGCACCGGGTCGGACGCCCGCCAGTCGTCGAGGCGGGCCGCGGGCACCATCGGCACGACGTAGTCGGCGCTCCGCACGGCGTCGAAGCTCGTCGCCCCGGCGCTGACGACCGGCAGGTGGTCGAACGAGATGGTCGCGTAGAACATCCTGTAGTGAAAGAAGTTCTTCTGCACGATGACGTCGGCCGAGCGCGCCGAGAGGCCCACCGCGGACCAGAAGCTCGGGTGGATGGGCAGGGGCGCGCGATCGCAGACCACGACGTGGACCTGCGCGCGGGGAGCGCCCGGGGCGCCGGTGTCCAGGCGGAGGGTGCGGCCCGAGTCGGTGGTCGCGCGCGCCACCACGACCACGTCGAGCGGGACGGGCGGCGCGCCGTAGCCGGGGGTGCCGCGCAGGGTGACCGAGCGGCGCTCGCCGAGCGGCGCCTGCCAGAGCGCTTCGACCAGGTCCGGATCGTGGACGGGCACGAAGGCCTCGAGCCCCCAGTCTCGCGCGACGAGGGCCTCGACGAGCCGCGTGTTGCCGCCTGGCGCGCCGGCGCCCACCACGTCGTCGCAGTCGACGAGCGTCACCGGGCCTAGCTTGCGGAGGCGGCTGTCGGTCGCGCGACGGAGCCCCTCCTCCACGCCGAACATCGGCGGCAGCGCCACGTCGCGCTCCTCCCACGCGCGGTCGGCGAGCTTGTCGGCGAGCTCCTCGGCCAGCGCGGGATCGCCGTCGGTGCACACGTGCACGGCCCAGCCGAGGTGCTCGGCGTTCGTGTACGGGTGCACCATGAAGAGGCTCGCCGAGACGACGCGCGGGTCCTTCTCGAGGTCGCGCAGGTACTTGAACACCCCGCGCATGGGGGCGAGAAAATCGATGGTCTTGCCGCCGCCGATCACGATGGGCAGCTTGCGCCACGCGTGGACCGGGCGGATCTGCCCGCGGAGCGCGCGGATGAGGCGGTTGCCCGCGCGGAAGCCCGTGGGCGCGAGGTCCCAGTGCGGGTTCGTGCGGTAGGCCACGAGCACGTCGACCGGCGCGACGAGGCCCTCGGAGAGGTTCGCGTGGAGGTCGTAGCTGACGGCGAGCTTCACCTCGGGCCCGACGAGCTCACGCACCTTCGCGAGGAGGTGCGCCTCGGGCGCCTCGTCGAGCCCGTCGACCTGCATCGAGCCGTGGAGCGCGAGGTACACGCCGTCGAGCGGCAGCGCCGCGCGGATGCGCTCGACGAGGCCCCCGACCAGACCGTCGAAGCAGGCGCGCGAGAGGGGCCCGCCGGGCACCGCGAGCGACGACTGGAGCGGGACGGTCTCGACGCCGCCAGCGAGGCGCGCGGCCTGCCGAAAGCCCGTGAGCTCGGCGTGGGGCATGAACGCCTTGAGCTCGGTGCCGCGCAGCGTGGTCGCCGCCTCGAGCTCGCTGCCCGCCATGTGGTGGAGGCGCTCGAAGTCCTCGAGCTCGGTGAGCACGGGCGACCAGGCGTTGGCCTCGTGGAAGAGGCGCCCGTAGGCGATGCGGAGAGGGCGCGGCCCGCGGCCGAGAGAGACACCGAACATGAGAGACCTCCAGGGTGAGGCGCCGACGGGCGCTCAGGACTTCGTTGGCGGCTTGGTCCGCGCGCGGGACCTCGACGCGGGCTTCGACGCGGGCTTCGACGCAGACGTGGGCGTGGGCGCGGGCGCGGGCGCCGTGGCCGCCGCGCGCGGCGCGAGCTTGAGCGGCGCGAGGAGGCGGTCCCACACGAACGCGTGCACCGGGGGGAGCGCGAGCGTGGGGCTCGTGACCCTGTGGATCATGAGGCCGTCGATCAGGGCACGCACGGTGACCACGAGGGCGTCGGCGTCGCACGGCGCCACGATCCCCGCGCGGATGCCCTCGCGCACGCGGTCGGCCGCGGCGCGCCGGAACGCGTCGAAGACCTGGGTGCCGCGCTCGAGGATCTCGGGCACACGCGCGCCGCCGCTCGCCGCGATGGCCTGCGTGAGAAAGACCAGGCGCGCCTCGCGCCCCTCGTGGAACGCGTGCACCGCGCGGAGCTGCGCGTAGAGGCGGTCGATGGGGTGCGCGTGGCGCTCGATCTCGGCGATGACGTACGCCGCCTGCTGCGAGAGCAGCTCGACGAGCGCCGCCTCCACGAGGTGGCTGACCGTGGGGAAGTGGTAGAGCAGCGTAGGGCGCTTCACGCCGAGCGCGGCGGCGAGGCGCTCGGTGGAGAGGCCGAGGCCCTCACGCTCGAGCACCGCCACGGCGCGGCGGGCGAGGTCCAGGCGTTTCTCGTGATCGGGGGCGCGGGGCATAACTGACGAACTGTCAATGATGCTTCCCTGACGAACTGTCAAGGAACAATCGTGCGCGACGCTCCCTTGACGCGCGGGCCGCAGGCGCGCGCGCGCCCTCCCCTGCGCCGCGGGCAGCGCGAGGAGGCACCCACGCAGGTGCCACGCAGGCCCGCAGGCCGCGGCGCTCAGCGCTCGGCTTCGAGGGCGGCGCGCGCGGCGGTCATGGCGGTCGCGATGACCTCGCGCACCGGCACGCGGTGGAGCGTGGACGCGCGCGCGCACTCGTCGAACTCCGGCTTCGCCTGCGGCGTGCCGAAGGGGCCCTCGCTCACCTTGACCGAGATGGGCCCGTACGAGGTCTGCACCACGATCTCGCGACGCGGCCGCGCGACCCGTGTCACGTCGGTGCGGCGGACACCGATCGTGGTGCTCTCGCGGAGCAGCGCCGCGATGATGCGCTCGCTCAGCGCGGACTGGACGAGGCAGCCGAGGATGAGGCCGGGGCGCCCCTTCTTGGTCGTGGTCGGCGTCGCCCAGGCGTCGAGCGCGCCCTCGCGGATGAGCGTCTCGATGCAGTGGCCGACGATCTCGCCCGTGGCGTCGTCGAGGTTCGCCTCGAGCACGCAGTGGGTCCCCGCGGCGGCGGTGACCACCGGCTCGACCGTGGACGCGCCGAGCACCGCGCGCAGCAGGTTCGGGCGATCGGGGAGCGAGCGGGTGCCCGCGCCCCAGCCGACGCGATCGGTGCGGATGTTCGGCCACCGCGCGGCGCGCGAGGCCGAGGCGCCCACGATGGCCGCGCCCGTGGGCGTGACGAGCTCGCCCTCGATGCCCGCGTCGTAGGTGGGGAGGCCCGTGAGGCACTCGACCGTCGCGGGCGCCGGCAGCGGCAGGACGCCGTGGCGCGCGTGGACGAAGCCGCGCCCGATCGGCAGCGGCGAGACCACGACCTCGGCGCCCACGTACTCGAGCGCGGCCGCCGCGCCCACGACGTCGCAGAGCGCGTCGACCGCGCCGACCTCGTGAAAGTGCACGTCGTCGATCGGCATGCGGTGCACCTTCGCCTCGGCCTTGCCGAGCCGCTCGAAGATGAGCAGCGCGCGATCCTTCACCTTCTGCGGGAGCTCGGAGTCGAGCAGGATGGCGCGCACCGCGCGGAACGTGCGCTCGGGCTGCGCGGTGTGGACCTCGACGTCGAACTTGGTGGCGACGATGCCGCTCTGCTCGCGGCCGCCGAAGACGAGCGAGTACCCCTGGAGGCCGAGCTTGGCGATCGCGTCGATGACCACGCTCTCGGGCACGCCGAGGTCGACCAGGGCGGCGACGATCATGTCACCCGCGAGCCCGGCGGGGGCGTCGAGGAAGAGCACCTTCCCGCGACCCGCGTTGAGCGGCAGCTCGTCGCGGGCGTGGCGCCGCAGCGGCGCGTGCGGCTCCCCGTGCGGATGCGCGTGCGGCTCCGCGTGCGGATGCGCGTGAGGATGCACGTGCGGGTGCGCGTGGGGCGCCGGCTCACTGGGCTTCCGGGCGGGCTCGAGCGGCTCGAGCACCGAGGCCGACTCGGGAGGCGCGGGCGGCATCGTGCCGAGGGTCTCCTCGACGAGGGCGGCCACCGAGACATGCTCGCCGTCGTGCTCGTCGTGCTCGTCGTGCTCGTCGTGCACGTGCGCGTGGTCGTGCGCGTGGTCGTGCTCGTGCGTGTGCTCGTGCGTGTGCTCGTGCTCCTCCGCGCCCGAGGCGTGCACGTGGGCGTGGGCTCCCTCGTGGGTGTGGGCGTGAGCGTGCGTGTGCCCGTGCGCGTGCCCGTGCGGATCGCTCCCCGTGGGCGCCTCCTTCGCGTGCGTGTGCGCGTGCTGCGCGGCTCCTCCCGGGGCGTGCGCGTGGGCGTGCCCGGGGTCAGGGGTCGGGGCCGGGGCCTTCGCGGTCGCGTCCTCGGCGAGGGTGTCGAAGCGGTTCTTTCGCTGGGTGGGCGGACCGTCCTCGAGGCTCGGGGCGCCGACGATGCGGCGGATCTTGGGGCGCGCGAGCGACCCGGGAT
>DAORJJ010000552.1:0-4716 GCA_035439005.1 Polyangiaceae bacterium
CTCGGAGCCGCGCGACGGCGCGAGGGGCGGCACCCGGGCCGTCGCCAAGGTCGCGCCGTGGGCGTCGACGAGCTCGACCGTGAGCGACCCGACCGCGCGCGCGCTCGCGGCGGTGACCGTGACGCTCTCGGCGTCGACCCCGATCGTGGCGTCTGGTGGCGCCTCACGAGGGGCCACGTAGCTCCGCTCGTGCGCGGCCACGGGCGGCGTGTCGAGCGGAGCGTCGTCTCCCGTCATGCCAGGCACGGCGTCGGGCGCCGGGGCGCGACGGCCGAGCGGGCGCACACGGTCGTAGGCGCGCGTGACCGGCCCGACCATCACCCGGGGCTCGCCGCCCACGTCGACCACGAAGACGCCGAGCGCCGGGCGGCCCTCGCCCACGTACGCGATCTGCCGCAGGCGGGTCGAGGTGAAGTGGTCGATCGCGAACGGCACCTTGACGAAGGCGTCGGTGCGATCGGCGTGCATGGCGGGGTACCACCCGTTGTACCGACCGGGCGTGTTGTCCTCGTAGCCGCCGCCGGAGGGGATGTACTCGGCCACCATGCGGAGGAGCGCGAGCTGCTTGTCGCTCACGGCGCGGCCCGCGAGCTCGTCGACCGCGATGGCCCGGAGCGCCGCGACCACCTTCGCGAGCCGCTCGGCGGCCTCCGTGAGCTCCCCGGCCACGTCCTGGTCGCCCGCGGCGCTGGGGCCGAGCAGCGCCCCGAGCTCGCGCAGCCTCGCCGCGTACGCGAGGGTCGCGTCGTACGCGCCCACGGTGGGCTCGACGTACGCGTCGGGGATGGTGCAGCCCGCGAAATCGTACACCTGCGCCGTGTGCAGGACGTGCGCGTGGTGGATCTGCGCGTAGCCCGCCATGCCGGTGGAGACGCGCCGGTCGGCGTGGGCGGGCGTCGCGAAGAACGACGGCGCGGCGCCCGCGGGCGCCTCGATCGCGCCCATGACGAGGCGGGTCCACGCGGTGTGGAGATCGTCGCCGCCGAGGCGGCTGGCGAGATCGCCGCGCGCGCGCCGGAGCAGCGCGGGCGAGCCGCTCGGGTCGACGTAGCGCAGGCCGGCGTCCGCGCCGAGCAGGTACGCGAGCTCCGGGCCGCGCGGCACGTGGGGAGGCAGCGTGCTCGGGGCGAGGGTGGCGAGCGAGCGCGCGTCGGCGGTGATCGCGACGCCGAAGAGCGTGGCGATCGTGGGCAGCGAGGCCTCCGACGTGCCGTAGGGCATCACGTGGTAGTTCAGCGTGCGCGCGGGGAGGTCGCGGAGCTCGCCGCGCAGGGTCGCCGCCGCGGCGTCCACGTCGAGCAGCGAGACACGCTTTCGTTTCAGGATGTTGGAGAGATGAGCCGGCGTGACGGCCTCGGTCCTGCCGGCGAGCTTGCGCCCGAAGGCGTCGAGCTGCGCCAGGTCCCCCTCCACCCCCGCGTGCGCGGCGAGATCGGCGAGCGCCAGCGCCAGCGCGGCCTCCCGCGGGGTCTCGTCGGTCGTGAGCGCGGGCGCAGAGCTGCGCGAGCCGCGCGACGCGAGGTTCAGCTCGAGGCGCGTGAGCCACACCATCGCGCGGAAGTAGCCGTGGAGCTGGCCCTGGCTCAGGTACACGCCGCGCGGCGCGTAGGACGTGAAGTCGACCACGCGCGGCCGGCCGAAGAGGTCCACCGCCTCGACCGCCCCAGCCGCGTGCGCCTTCGCGACGAGCCGATCGACCTCGGCGTCGCCCGAGGCCGCGTCGGCCCCGTCTTGCCCGTCGAGCAGCGCGCGCGCGACCCCCAAGTAGACCGCGGCGTCCCGCGCGACGACCGGCGCGTAGCGGGGCGAAGGGGCGTTCCGCTCGGCCGCGAGGGCCTTCTGGAGCCCCTCGAGCACCGTGCCCACCTGCGCCGCTCGGGCCGCCTCCGCGCGCACCAGCAGCGACTCGTGCGTGCGGAAGACCGCCTGGAGGAGGCTGTCGGAGGTGACGTAGAGCGGCAGCTCCTGCCGATGGATCTCGTGCATCGCGTGGCCGTAGCTCGGGAAGGTGACCCGTGAGAGCACGACCACGCCGTTGCGCGAGAGCAGCGACCGCTCCGTCGCCGTGAGGCCGTAGCGCTCGACGACGCGCTCCAGGTACTTGGGCTTCGCCTTGCGGTCCCACGGGGTGGCGGGGGCGGCGGCGCGCGCGGGCGCGCTCGACGCCTCACGCGTAACCTCGTCGACGGCGCGCCACACCGCCGCGTCGGGCAGCTCCTCCGGGCCGAGCTCGCGGGTCGTGCGCCAGAGGAAGTCAGGGGTGGCGACGACCGTTGGCGGCGCTGCGTCGCCCGCGTCGGCGCCGTCGCGCCCCGCGCGGACGGTCGCGACCGACGGGGCGGGAGCGGGCGGGGCGCGCCGCGCGGGGGTGCATCCTGCGACGGCGAGGAGCGCGGCGAGGCCGAGCGTGCGGAGCGGGCGGAGCGTGGGAGCAGCAGACGGCGAGGGGTGGCGCATGCCTCCCTTCGCGCGAGGCCGCCCGAGTGTGACCGCGTCCCAGCTGCGCCGGCGTTCGTCCTCCGTCGCGCGAGGGCTCGCCGACGCGGCCTCAGCGCACCACCACGACGGGGTGGTCTGGCGCGACCCTGACCGTCACGATCCCCGCCACCGGCTCCGCGGTGCTCGTCACGAACGTCGGTGGTGAGCCCGGGCACGACGCGACGCTCGGAGCCATGTCGGTGATCGTCACCTTGGAGCTCACGTCGGAGAGCGCGACGTCGGTCACGTCGGCGCCGTCGTTCCACGCGACCCAGACCTCGCGGCCCGCCCTCCGCAGCTTGACGAGCGCCACCGCACCGGCGCTTGGATCTCGCAGCGTGGTGATGGAGCCCGCGTCGCAGTCGTCGAGGAGCGCGACGAGTCTCTGATACGTGTAGTATGCACACTTCACGTTGGACTTGCCGTCGGGGTTCTTCGCGTTGTTGACCAGGCCGTAGAAGTTGAAGGAGTCGCCGGCGGACCCCGCGAAATCATGCCGCTCGAAGATCGAGTTCCAAAAGATGCGGTCGACGCCGAGCGAGAGGGCGTAGACCAGCAGCTTGACGAGCGCGGACGCCTGCTGCGACTCGGTCTGCGCCGGGAAGCTGACGCCCGCCAGCGGCCCCGCCGAGTACGAGGGCTGCCCGTCATAGGCCGCGGACTCGAGGAACACCTGCCGGGCGTCGATGTCGACGCCGTGGCTCGCGAGGATCTCGCGAAAAATCGCGTAGCGCGCCTTGAGCATCACGTAGTCTTTGGGGGCGTAGTGGTGCTGCTTGAACTCGAACACGTCGAAGTAGCTGCCCGCGCCCTGCGCCAAGATCGCCTTCAGAAACGTCGCGTGCGGATCGGTCGCCGTCGGCGCCACGCCGATCCCGGGGACGCCACCGAGCACGACCTTGCAGTCGGCGCACTCGGCCTTCACCGTCTCGTACGACGCCCGCAGCAGCGCGACGTAGCCGGTCGGGTCGTTCGCCCAGCCCACGGGCGCGGGCGCGCCGCTCGGCTCGGTGTCGACCTCGTAGAGCTTCACCCGCTCCTTGTTCTGAGCGACGAAAGTCTGGAGCGCCGCCCTGTAGGCCGTGAGATCGCCGCCGTGGTTGTAGGCCCCCTCCTTGCCAATCCGCGTGTAGCCCGCGGCGCGCGGAGGGAGCGCGGAGAGCTCGGTGGGCATCTCCTGCACCCACTTTGCGCCAAGTGCCGTGAAGTGGTCGGCCGCCGTGGTCCTGCTGACGCCGGCCGGCACGCCGTCGAGCATGAACTCGTACAGTCCAAAGACGCCGAACGGGCTGAGGAGCCCCGGCGGACCGACGGCGGCGGCGGCCACGTCGGGGCCGGCGTCGGCGAGCGCGCCGCGCTGACCTGCGCCGTCGTCCCGGGGCGCGCCGCACGCCATGGCGAGCGCCAGGAGCGCGGGCATCGCCGCCCAGGCGCGCGCCGGCCGTCGTGGGGACGTGGCGCGGACGCGGGCGGAGAGGCGCAGCGGGGCTCCCATTCCGCCAGCCTACACGCAGGGAACGACCGCGAACACGAGGGCGGGAGGCGCCCCTCCTCGAGGGACGCCACGTGAGGCGCCCAGAGTGCGCGCGCTCCTCAGGCGGTGGCGCCCAGGCACGGCCCGAGGATGCGGCCCAGGCTCTCGACGCAGGGCCCCTCGGGAATGGCACCGAGCGCGCCGACATGCACGCGGTGGCGACCGACGTTGAACGAGAACGCCTGGAGCGGGCGACCAAAGGACCGCGCGAGGGGCTCGTTCCACCTCGTCGCGACGGAGCTCGCGACCGCGCCGACGCGCTCGACGTCGTCGCCGACGCCCGCGATGAGGAGGCCGTCGTCGCTGACGAGGGCGAGCGCGGCGCAGCCGTGGCGCTCGGCGCACCCCTCGAGGTAGAGCTGGGTCGCGGTGTAGGCGTTCTCGCTTCGACGGGTCCGGCGTTCGATCATGGTGTCCTCCAGGGCCACCGAGGCTAGGCGCGACGGGGCAGCGCGGCCAAGTTCCGCGCCACGGCGCGCGGAGCGCGACGCGTGCACCTCCGCGCGCGCCGGGCCCGCGCCGCTCGACCAAACGAACCTGCCGCCGGAGCGCACCGGTTTCATGCATTCTGCAGGCACCTCGCCCCCCCCCACGGCTCGCGGGACCTGGCAGGCGCGCGGCGGGCGCGGGCGCCGCGCGCTGACGTGGTCCGTGGAACGCGGTAGCGTGGAGGAATGAACCCGGCAGTGAGCCCCGAAGGGGCG
>DAORJJ010000553.1:0-4715 GCA_035439005.1 Polyangiaceae bacterium
CTCCGCCTCCTCGCGCGCGAGGTGCCGGGCCTCACGCGCCTGCGCTACACGAGCCCGCACCCGCGCCACGCGACCGCCTCGCTCGTGCGCGCGCACCGCGAGCTCGACGTGCTCGCGCGCCACGTGCACATGCCGGTGCAGTCGGGCTCGAACCGCATGCTTCGCCGGATGATCCGCCGCTACACGCGGGAAGAGTACCTCGCGCGGACGCGCGCGCTCGTGGGCGCGCGGCCCGGCATCACGCTCTCCACCGACCTCATCGTGGGGTTCCCCGGCGAGACCGAGGCCGACTTCCTCGAGACCCTCTCGCTCGTGCGCGAGGCCGGGTTCACCTCGCTGTTCGCGTTCAAGTACTCGCCGAGGCCCGGCACGCCCTCCACCCGGCTCGCGGACGACGTGACCGAGGCCGAGAAGTCCGACCGCCTCGCGCGCCTGTTCGCGCTGGGCGAGGAGCTCGGGCGCGCGCACCTCGGCGCCCTGGTGGGCTCGCGGCAGGAGGTGCTCGTGCACGGCGCGAGCAAGGGCAAGAGCGGCACCTTCGAGGGTCGCACGGGCCAGAACGAGATCGTCCACGTCGAGGTGCCCGAGGGCCTCTCCGCCGTCGGCGCGCTCGTAGAGGTCACCATCACCGCGGCGTACAAGCACTCGCTGGCCGGCGCGCCCACGGCCGCCGCGCTGGCCGAGCTCGCGCTCCGCGCGCCGCGCCGCGCGCCCGAGAAGCGGCGACGGCTCCTCCCCCTCGCGCCCCCACCTGGCGACCCGCGCGTCGCGCCTGGCGAGCCATGATCTACCGGTACAAAGAGGCCCGACCCCGGCTCGGCGAGCGCGTGTATGTTGCGCCCAACGCGGCGGTGATCGGCGACGTCACGCTGGGCGACGACGTGAGCGTGTGGTTCTCCGTCACGCTCCGCGGCGACCTCGAGCCCATCCGCGTGGGCGCGCGCACGAACCTCCAAGACAACTCGGTCGTCCACGTGACGGGCGGCAAGTCCGGCGTGTCGATTGGTGCAGACTGCACGTTCGGGCACATGGTGCTCGTGCACGGCTGCACGATCGGCGATCGCGTGCTCGTGGGCATGGGCAGCACCATCCTCGACGGCGCCGTCGTGGGCGACGACGTCATCATCGCGGCGGGGTCGCTCATACCGCCGCGCATGGTGGTGCCCCCCATGACGATGGTCATGGGCCGGCCGGCGAAGGTGGTGCGCGGGCTCACCGAGCGCGACCTCGACTGGGTGAAGAGCACGGTGGCGGCGTACATCGAGGCGGCGGCCACGTTCTGCCGCGACGTGGCGCCCATCGCCGAGTAGGTCAGATCTTGTCGAAGGCGAACGCGGCGAGGAGCGCGCCCGTCACGACGAAGAGCAGCCCGAGAGCGACGACGAGGGCCGCGAGCCCGCGCGCGGCCTTCGGATCCGGCGGGGGGAACGTGGGGACCGGCGGCGCGGACGACGGCGCGCTCGCTACCTGGGTCGCGCCCGGGTCGGGAGGGCTCGCGCCGGACGGCTCGTCGGGCAGGACGACGGTCTGGGCGATCTCGAGGGAGGGGCCGGCCTCGGCGCTCGCGGCGGGGAGCACCCGAATCGACGCCAGCGACGCTGCGCGGACGCCGCGGAGCGAGCCGCGCGGGGCGAGCTCGTCGTGCCCCGAGACGCTGAGCGCGCGCCCGAGCGCGAGCCAGAGCTCGCCCATGTCTTGGTAGCGGCGCTCGGGCGACACGCTGAGCGCGCGGAGGAACACGGCCTCCACGGCGTCGGGGACATCGAGCCCGCGGCCGCGTGGGCTCGGCCGCACGCGCTCGTTCGCGGCCGCGCGCGCGAGCTCCAGCAGGCTGTCCCCCTGGAGCGCCTCGTGGCCGAGGAGCAGCTCGACGAACACGAGGGCGAAGGCGAACACGTCGGTCCACGGGCCGGTGCCGCCGAGGGTGCGATCGAACTGCTCGGGCGCGGCGTAGAGCGGCGTGAACGACGAGCGCCCGGTGGTCTTGCGGAAGTCCTCCTTCGCTGCCTCTTGGACGACCTTCGCGATGCCGAAGTCAAGGAGCTTTACCGTGTGGTCGCCGTAGACGTCGCCCACCACGAACACGTTGCCGGGCTTCACGTCGCGGTGCGCGATGCCCTTCGTGTGGGCGAGGGCGAGCGCCTCGGCGACGGGGGCGAGCAGCGCGGCCGCCGCGTCGAGCGAGCGCGGGGCCCTGCCGGCCGCCGCCTCGCGCGCGATGAGCGCCTCGAGGGTCTCCCCGTCGAGCCACTCGAGCACCATGAAGGGCACGGCCTCGCCGCCGCCGCCTGGCAGCGTGACCATGCCGATGTCGCGCGCCTGCACGATGGCGGTGGAGCGCTCCGAGAGCTCCACGAGGAGGCTCCCCTCACGGACGAAATCGTCGAAGAGCTGCTTGCGCCGGCCCTCGCGGACCTCCCCGAGCGCCTTGAACACCTTCAGCGCGACGGGCAGGTTCCACACGAGGTGGGTGGCCTTGTAGACGACGGCGAAGCCGCCCTCGCCCACGACGGACTCGACGCGGTACTTGTCGGCGATCGTGGTCCCGACGAGGGCGAGCGGATCCGGGTCCATTCGGGCCCCAGAGTGGTCCATCGGGCGCCGAAACGCGAGCCCCGAGCGCACACGGGGTGGGCTCGGGGCTGGATTGGCTGCGCGCGCGCGGGCGAGCGAGCGGACGCTCAGGCCGCGAGCTGCGAGAGCGCCGCCTCGAGGCGGGCCTGGATCTTGTGCTTCTTCGAGTACACGGTCTTGACGCTGATGTTCATGACCCGCGCGACCGCCTCCGGCTCGAGGCCCTCGACGAAGTAGAGCTCGGCGAACGTGCGATCCTTCTCGCTGAAGCCCGCGAGCGACTCGGAGGCGATGCGGGCGCGCTCGCGGGTGGCGGTCGCCTCGAAGGGATCGGGGAGCTCGGAGGCGAGGTCGAGGTCGTCGCCGAGGATCTCCTTGAGCGGCTCGCGCTTGACCGAGCGCAGGTGGTCGTAGGCGCAGTTGATGGCGAGCATGCCGAGCCAGCTCGAGAAGCGGTGACCGCGCGAGGCGTCGAACGAGCGGACCTTGTGCATGTCGTTGGCGAAGAGCGACACCATGAAGGTCGCCTCGATCTCGCGGACGTCCTCCTCGGAGACGCGCGACGAGAAGCGGCGGGTCACCTTCGCGATGCAGCGGGTCACCATGCGGCCGTAGCGGGTCTGGAGCTCACGCCAGGCGCGGGGCTCCTTGGCCACGAGCCCCGCGACGAGGGCTTCGTCGCTCGAGAACGCGTCCACCGGTGCCACCTTGCTGCTGATTGCGTGAGCCATTGTCGAGTCCCTCCGTGCTACGCGCCACTGTGACGCCGCGCCGGGACTTATGCAGCGGCCGTGCCAGCGCCCTCTCGCACCGTAACTTGCCGATATTCCTTGGTTCTAGGTGTTACGCTCGACCCCCGAACCGTAACACTTAGCGTAACGTCCGGGAGGCGTTACGCCGGGTGTTACGCTCGGAGTCGCCGCGTGCACCCCGCGGCCTCGACTGTTACGGTCGACCGCATGGCCGCCCTCGTCAGGCCGAGCGTCCTCGCCAAGGCGTGGGGCATCCACCCCCGCACCGTGACGGCCTGGCTCCGCACGGGGAAGCTCCCGGCCGTCAAGACGCCGGGCGAGCACTACCGCGTGCGCGCGGAGGACGTGGTCGCCTTCTGCGAGGCCGAGGGGCTACCGATGCCGGCCGCCGCGAGCCCGCGCGAGCTGACCGTGCTGCTCGCGAAGCGCGGCAACCTCGACATTCGCCCGCTGCGACGCGCGCTCCGGCCGCTCGACGTCGAGGTGGTCGTGACCACGAGCGGGGCCGGGGCGCTGCTCTCCGTCGCGACGTCACCGCCGCGCGCGCTGGTGCTCGACGCGATGCTGCCCGGCATGGACGTGCTCGAGGCGCTCGTGGCCCTCGGCGCCGCGGCCTCCACCTCGCGGCTCCCTGTGTTCGTGTGCGAGGCGCCCAAGGCGAAGGTCGCGAGCTACCTCGACGCGGGCGCCCGCGCCGTCACCGCCAAGGGCGCGATCACCTCGCTCGCGCCAGAGCTCGCGCGCCTCGCGCAGCCCTGAGGCGCGCCCCGGTCGACGAGCTCACGGAGCCCCGGCGGCCAGCACCTCCAGGATCGGCGCGAGCGCCGGCTCGCGCGTGGCCGCCTCCGGATCGACGAGGATCACGAGGTGGTCCTGGGCGCGGCTCGCGGCCACGTGGAGCAGGTGCGGGCGCGCGCCGAGCCAGCGGAGGTGCCGCCGCGAGGTCGCCGTGACGGAGAAGACCACGACGCGTCGCTCGCCGCCCTGCAGCCTGTGCACCGTGCTCACGAGCACGCCGCCGCGCTGGAGCAGCCCGCGCTGGAAGAGCTCGCGCTCGAGGCGCACGGCCTGCCCGACGAAGGGTGTGAGAACGGCCACGTCGGCCGGCGCGACGCCGTCCCCGAGGAGCGCTTCGACCCACCGCAGGGCGTGCGCGACCTCGGCGTCGTTGACCACGCCCTCGGGCGCTCGCTCGCCGCGGCCACGCACGGCGATCGCTTGCACCGCCGCGGCGAGGCGCGGCGACACCTCGGTGAGGGCGCGCGGCCGAGTGCGCACGTCGAGGCGATACCCGCTCCAGCGCGACGCGAGCGCGACGATCGCGGGCTGCGAGCGGAAGTGCTCCACGAGGCGGACGCGCGCGCCCGCGTGCGGCTCGGCCGCCGCCTG
>DAORJJ010000554.1:0-4715 GCA_035439005.1 Polyangiaceae bacterium
GGCGCGGCGGCGCGAGGCGCGGCGGGCGCGGCCTTCGGAGGCGCCTTCTTCACCGAGGGCATGTCGATCTCGCCGAAGCCCGCGGGGACGGGGAGGTCGTCCTCCACCATGCCAAAGCCGACGAACGACGGCGACGGCGGGCGGGCCTCCGCCGGCGCGAACGACGGAGCCGGCGGCGCCGCGGCGGCGGGCTTCGGCGCCTTGCGCGCGGGCGGGTCGTGGGAGACCGCGGGCAGGTCCAGATCGAGATCGTCGAGCGCCGTGGCGAACGAGCCGATGCCCGAGCCGCCCTGCGGGGGCGCCGCCATGCCCTTCACCCCAAGGATGTCGTCAAAATCGGGCGGGGGAACGTTGGGCGGAGGCACCGAGGGCGCCGTCTCCGCGGTCGGGTGCGGGACGAGGAAGGAATGCCCACACTGTGGGCAGCGCATCTTCAGTCCGGCCTTGGGGATGCGGCGCTCGTCGACTTGGTAAGGCGCATGGCAGGACTCGCACTCGACTTTGAGCATGGCTCCTCGTGCCGGGCGGCGCAGACTCGCGCGACCGGTTTCACAAACGTACCACAGGGGGTACGGGGATTCGGCCAAGGAAAGGCGAACGAAAGGGAGGGCGCGCGCCGCGAATCCGCGCGAGCCGCGCGGCGCCCGGTGGTACCCTGCGGCCGCCTTGGGTCCACCCGCCCCGCCCGCCACGCCGCCCCGCATCCCCCGCGCGTACGCTTGGATGGCCCTCTCGGCGGTGCTGTTCTCCTCGATGAACTTCTTCGCGCGCCTCGCGAGCGCGGGCTCCCCGTGGCAGCTCGTGGGGGCCGCGCGCGCGCTCACCGGCGCGCTCATCGCCGCCCTCGTGGCCACGGCGCGCGGCGTGCCGCTGCGCCCGCGCCAGCCACGACGGATGTGGGCGCGCAGCGCGCTCGGCACCGTCGCGATGGTGTGCACGTTCTACGCCCTCTCCCGCGGCGAGCTGCCGCTCGGCGACACCACGACGCTCCTGAACCTCACCCCCGTGATCCTCGCGCTGCTCACGCCCGCGTTCCTCGGTGAGCGCACGGGCCCTCGCGTCTTCGTCGCGCTCGCGATCTCCCTGTCCGGCGTCGCGCTCGTGCTCCGCCCCGCCGCCCTGTTCGGCGCCGGCGTGGCGACCGGGCCGGGCACGCTCGCGGCGGGCGCGGTCGCGACGCTCGCTTCCGTGTTCGGCGCGTTCGCGATGATGGCGCTCCGCAAGCTCGGCCAGTCCGAAGCGCCCGAGCCGATCGCCCTCCACTTCTCGCTCGTCGCCGCGGCCACGTTCTCGCTGCTGGCCCTCCCGAGCCTCCGCATCCCCGGCGCAAAAGATGCACTTTACATGTGTGCGGCGGGCGTCTCCGCGGGGCTCGCTCAGCTCGCGATGACCCGAGCGTACGCCCTCGAGCGCGCCGCGCGCGTGTCGGCGGTGAGCTACCTCGCGGTCGCGACGAGCGCCGCCGCCGGCGCCCTCGCGCTCCACGAGTGGCCGGCGCCGCTCACCCTCGGGGGCATGGGGCTCGTCGTCGCGGGCGGCCTCCTCATCGCGCTCGACCGCACGCCCGCGCCCGCGCCCGCGGAGCCTGCGGCCGTGGAGCCGGCGCCCGCGTCGCGGTGAGCCGTCGGCGAGGGCGGTGCGACTCAAGACGCCGCAGATGTCCGCGACGGCGCTACGAGAACAGGAAGGCCACGTCGGCCTCCGTGAGGGCCTTCGCCACGCCGGCGCCGTCGTCCAAGATCGACGCGAAGAGCGCCCGCTTCTTGTCTTGGAGGGCGAGGATCTTCTCCTCGATGGTCCCCTTCCCGATGAGTTTGTAGACGAACACGGGCTTCTCTTGCCCGATGCGGTGCGCGCGGTCGGTGGCCTGGGCCTCGGCCGCGGGGTTCCACCATGGGTCGTAGTGAATCACCACGTCGGCGGCGGTCAGGTTGAGGCCCGAGCCGCCGGCCTTCAGGCTGAGCAGGAACACCGGCGCGTCCCCCTCGCGGAACCCCTGCACCACCTCCCTGCGGTCTTCGGTCTGCCCCGTGAGCATGACGTATTTCAGGTCGACCTTGCGGAGCGCCTCGGCGATGAGCTCCAGCATCGTCACGAACTGCGAGAAGACGAGGACGCGGCGGCCCTCGGCGGCGAGCTCCGCGAGCTTCTCCACGAGCGCGTCGAGCTTCGCCGAGCCGGCGCGACGCGCGGAGGCGACCTTCAAGAGGCGCGGATCGCACACGGCTTGACGCAGCTTGAGCAGCGCGTCGAGCAGCACGATCTGCGACCGCGCGAGCCCCCTCTCCTCGAGCGCCTGCTGCACGCGCGCGTGCATCGTCACCCGCACGGTCTCGTAGACCTCGCGCTGCTTCGGCGAGAGCTCGATGCGCTCGACCATGATCGTCTTCGCCGGCAGCTCGCTCGCCACCTCTTCCTTCAGCCGGCGCAGCACGAACGGCGCGAGGCGCGCCTTCAGGGTGTGGCGGGCGAGGTCGTGTCCGTCGCGCTCGATCGGGCGACGGAAGACGCGCGCGAAGGTGCGCGCGTCGGGCAGCAACTCCGGCAACGCGAAGCGCATGACGCTCCACAGCTCGCCCAGGTGGTTCTCCATCGGCGTGCCCGTGAGCGCCAGCCGAAAGTCCGCCCGGAGCGCGCACGCCACCGTCGCCAGGGTCGCTCCCGCGGTCTTGATGGCCTGCGCCTCGTCGAGCACCACGGTGGCGAAGCGCACGCCCGCGAAGAGCGCTTCGTCGCGCACGAGCGTGGGGTAGGTCGTGAGGACCACGTCGCACTCCGAGAAGGCCGCCGAAGCCTCGGCGCTCGTCTGGCGCTCGCGCCCGTGGTGCTCGTGGACCCGGAGGCTCGGCGCGAACCGCGCGAGCTCGTCCGCCCAGTTGGGGGCCACGCTCTTGGGGCACACGACGAGGCTCGGCGCGCGCGATGCGCTCGCTCGGCTCGGGTCGCTCCCCCTTCGCGGAGCGCGCTCGCTCGCGAGCAGCGCGATCGTCTGGACGGTCTTGCCGAGCCCCATGTCGTCCGCGAGCACCGCCCCGAGCCCGGCGCGGCGGCGCGCCTCGAGCCACCGATAGCCCTCGGCCTGGTAGTCGCGGAGCGTAGCTCGCAGGGCCTTCGGGAGCGGCGCGCGCTTGGGATCTCGCAGCGCCGCGCGGAGGCGCGCGAGGCTCTCCGGGGGGCGCGGCAGGAGGGCGGGATCGATCCCGAGCGCGCGCACCCGGGAGACCTGCGGACCCGCGGGCTGCGCGACCAGCTCGAGCAGCAGCGTGGTGATCGGCTCGAGCCGCTCCTTCGGGAGGTGGAGGTGCCGGCCCTCGTGCTCGACGTAGAGCCCGTCGGTGAGGGCGCTCGGATCGCTCCGCAGCGCGGCGAGCACGAGCGGGAGCAGGTCGATCGTCTCTCCCTCGAGCTCAATCCCGAGGGACACGTCGAACACGTCGCCGAGGCCCGCCGGGTCCTCGAGCCCGAGGCGCACCTCGCCGACCTCGACGCTGTGGAACGCGTAGTCGTCGGCGACCTCGAGCGTGATGGGGGTACCCACGAGCGCCGCGCGCAGGTGGCGCTCCAGCGCGGCCGGCGCGGTCCGCGGGGACGCGAACGCCCCCGCGGGCGTCCGCCACGTCGAGTAGACGCTCCGCGCCGGCCGCAGGACACCTCGCTCGACGAGCTCGATCAACGCGCGCGCGGCGGCGGGATCGGGGTCGACGATCTCGACCGCGTCCGGGGTCTCGACCGCCGCGCCGCGGGCGTGCGCCTCGTCGAGCGCTCGACGCTCTCCGTCGATCTCGACGAACGGCCGAACCCACGGCTTCACCTCACGCGTGGCCGCCGACGTGGCGAGCCGGAGCTCGCCCGACTCGAGCCGCAGGAAGGCCCGCGTCGGCGCCGCCCGCCGCCGGACGGGCTTCGGCTGCGGGAGCCCCCGCGAGGCCAGCACCTGCGCGAGCTCGGCGACGTCGTGGGGCGGCACCGGCTCACCGAGCCTCCACGTCGCGACGACCGCGGGCGAGGCGCCTGGGACCACGATCTCGCCGAGCGTGGCGTCGTCGGGGTCGAAGTAGAGGCCGGGGATCGTCGGGAGGATCCGCGCGCTTACGCCACCCGAGCCACCTGACGCGGAGTCGAGCGCCACGCTTGGCCACTGGACCCCGCTCGCCCCGACCGCGAAGCCGAGGCGCGCCGCGCGCGGGCTTCCTCGGCGTACGGCGACGTGTGGAGGGGCGCCGTCGGCCGAGACGGCGTCGCCGCGCCAAAAGACGCGCCCCGTCGTCAGCAGCAGCTCGGCGAGCCGCGCCCCGCGCTCACCGTGGAGCTGCGCGTTGACGCTCCACCGGAGCTCGTCGACGATGGCGCGGTCGATGGGGAGCAAGCGCCCGCGCGCGGCGGCCTCCGCGCGCTCAGGTGAAATCGCCGCGTACGGGCCTCCCCACATGGAGACCTCGAGCTCCACGCGGAGCGTCTCTCGCGGCGCGCCGACCACGTAGCGCAGGGCGAGCTCGTGCCGCGTCCTCTCGCCCCGGGTCGCGTGGTCGAGCTGCGAGAGCCACTCCACCCGGACGCGAGACAGCGAGGGGCCGGGAGGGACCGGCGCGGGAGCGGGCGAGCTCGGCGGCGGGGGCGTCGGCGCGACCCTCACGGCGGGCGAGGGCGAGGGCGAGGGCGAGGGCGAGGGCGAGGGCGAGGGCGAGGGCGAGGGCGAGGGCGAGGGCGAGGGCGAG
>DAORJJ010000555.1:0-1504 GCA_035439005.1 Polyangiaceae bacterium
GGCGACCCTCCCCACCCTGCCCCCCGGCTCCCTCGGCCTCCCCTTCGTCGGTGAGGCGCTCGCGTTCCTCGACGACCCGTTCACGTTCCAGGCGTCGCGCGCCGCGCAGCACGGCGCGGTCTGGAAGACCCGCATCCTCGGCTCGAACGTGGTCTTCTTCGGCGGGCCGAAGGCGCTCACCTTCTTCCTCGATCCGGCGAACTTCACCCGCGAGAAGGGGTCCCCGCCGCACCTTCAGGAGCTGCTCGGCCACGACGCGGTCCCGTTCATCGACGGCGAGGTCCACCGCAAGCGCAAGCGGCTCCTGCTCGCGGCCTTCACGAAAGAGGCGCTCGCCGGGTACGTGACGGGGCTCCGCGCGCTGGTCGACCGCACCCTCGCGGGGCTGCCCGCCGACGCCGAGGCGGAGCTCAACCCGCTGCTGACGCAGCTCGCGTTCGACGTAGCGAACCGCCTGTTCGCCGGCGCCCCACCGGACCAGTCCGACGAGGCGATGGCGGCGGAGTTCTCTCGCGTGGTGCAGGGCGCGTTCGCGCCGCCCGTGAACCTCCCGTTCACCGCGTACGGCAAGGCGCTGAAATCGCGCGACAAGCTCCGCGCCTACATCCACGAGGCGGTGAGCACGCGCGACGGCGAGGGCACGGCGCTCGCCGTGCTCAAGGCCGCCCGCGGCCCCGAGGGCGAGGCGCTCAGCGCGCGCGAGCTCGAGATGGAGCTCCTCCATTTCTTCTTTGCGGCGCACGCGGGCATCGCCGGCGCGCTCGCGTGGCTCGTGGTGGTGCTCGCCCAGCGCCCGGAGCTCACCGCGAGGGTGCGCGCCGAGCTCGAGGGGCTCCCGGCCGAGCCAGGCTACGCCGACCTCATGGGGCTCCGCTACCTCGCGGCGGTGTGCCGCGAGGTCCGCCGGGCGTACCCCATCGCGCCTGCGACGTTCTTCGGCGTCGCGCTCCGCGATCTCGAGTTCGAGGGGCACTCGATCCCGAAGGGCTGGAAGGGGGTGGGCGCCCTCTGGCCGACGCTGCAGCACGCCGACACCTTCCGCGATCCGGCCGCGTTCGAGCCCGAGCGGCTCACCGACGAGGCGACGGGGAAGCTGCCGGAGAACGCCTACGTGCCCCAAGGCGGCGGCCCGCCGGACGGCCACAGGTGCCCGGGCGAGTCGTTCGTCGACCTCGTGCTGCCGCTGTTCGTGGTCTCGCTCCTCCGCGGGCGCGACCTCTCGCTGCCGGAGCAAGACCTCACGCCGGGCGCCGGCGGCGTGGGCCCGCTGCCGCGCGGAGGCCTGCGCGTGCGCTTCGCCAAGCGCGCGTGAGCGACCGCGGCGGGGAGGGCCCCGCCGCGACGCGCGCCGGCCGCTCAGGCCCGCAAGAGCTTGAACGCGTGGGTCCACCCGCCGCCGGTCATGCCGGGGATGCACCAGAGCATGCACAAGGGCTCGATCGCCCGCGCCGCCTCGACCGCGCCCATGTCGGCGGTGTCCCAGCCGAACTGGTCGAGGATGGGG
>DAORJJ010000555.1:1514-4712 GCA_035439005.1 Polyangiaceae bacterium
CCTCGGCCTTCGCTCCCGCGTCGTTCCCGCAGATGAACATCGTGGGCGGGCCGCCGGGGAGCTGGGGGTTCACCATGAAGGGGTTGCCCACGCACGAGAACACCTTCACGAGGTGGGCCTCGGGCGCGGCCTTCTGGAGGCGCTCCATGAGCGACTCGTTCAGGTCGGTGAAGAACTTGATGACGCCGTTGACCGGGGGCGCGTCGGCGATGGGGTTCGTCGCGTCCATGACGGTCTTGCCGGCCAGGTTCGCCGTGCCCGCCTGCTCGAGCACCGCCACCGCGGCGGTGCCCTTCACCGCGAGCAGCACGCTGCCGCCCCAGGCCGCCGCCTCGGCGAACGTGCCGACGTGCGCGCGCTCACCGGCGCTCGCCTTCCAGTCGGCGAGCTTGGCGGGCTCGCGGCTCCCGCGCATGACCTCGTGCCCGTGCTTCAGCAGCCCGTTCGCGAGGACCTTGCCGACGTCACCCGAGCCGAGCACCGCAATTTTTGCCATGGAACAACCCTCCTGAGTCCGTGTGGACCGCCGGAGATCGTCCCCGGCGGCGAACGGAGACCACCGTAGGTTCCTCGGGGCGCCCGCGCCAGCTCATGACGCGCATGACCGTCATGAACGGCGCTCATGTTGTCTCCGGCGCGCGGTCTCGCTGGGCGGCGTGGCCGCTAGCGCCTGAGCGCGCGGTGCAGGGTCCAGCTCGCCCCCGCGATCTCCGCCCAGTAGACGTACTTCGGCGAGAGGGCGATCGCGTACGTGTGCGTGCCCGCGGCGGGCGCGTTGATGGGGGCGGGCATGGTCAGGGGCGTGGCGGTGGAGGGGAGCCAGTACACGGTCCGCCCGTCCGACCAGTAGACCCCGGTGTCGTCGCCGACGAGCGCGGGCTTGTCGACCCCGGGGTTCTCGGTGAACGTGGGGAACCTGTCGGTCATGCGCGTCGCGAAGACCTCTCCGCCGTCGGGCCCGGCGTCGCGGCCGGCGAGCTCGTACCTGAAGAGCACGCCCTGCACGACGCCGGGGAGCGGGGGGATGCCGTTGGTCCCGTAGAAATAGACGCGGTTCTCGTCCGCGGAGAGCGCGGCGCCCTGAATGTCGTCGGAGAACGGCGAGGGGATCGACACGAGCGCCTCCACTGGCGCGGTCGTGCCGAGCCCGTTCGTGGAGTACACGCGCGTGCCCGCGGTGAAGAAGAACCTGCCCTCCACTGGGCCCACCGCGGGCCGGTAGACGATCTCGCTCAACCCAGGGTCCGCGGCCGCGCCGTAGTCCAGCTGGACCGCGTTCGGCGTCGCCCCAAGGAACTTGAGGTACGACGAGCCCCCGCCGGTGGCGGCGACGACCGGCGTCGTCTCGGTCACCGCGACCCCCCTCAGGTCGTTCATGGTCGGGGTCTCCACCGTCGTGCCGTCGCGCGCGACGCTCGCGTACCCTGAGCCCGGCCCGCCGTGGCACGCGATGGCTCCCAGCCCGTCGCGCGCGGCGACGAACCCGAAGGTGCAGGTCGTGGAGTCGGCGATGGCGACCGCGCGCGGCGCGCTCTCCACGTCACTAATCCGGAGGGTGCCACGGCGACCCTTGATCCACAGCGCCCCGGCCATGGCGTCGAACGCCATCCGGGTGGGCTCCTGCACGGTCGTGGCCCCCAGCGGGACCACCTGTGGCGCGCGGGCGTCGCCCTGGCCGCCGTCGATCGCGCCGTCCTCGGTCGTGGCGCCGCCGTCCGCCGCGTCGACTGTGCTGACGGGGCCGTCGCGGCCCGCGTCGACCGCGCCCGCCTCCCCGCCCGTGTAATAACGCCCAGCTGTGAAGCCGGGCTCCAGCGCGTTCTTCACGGCCGACCAGGGCCCGCAGGTCGGGTCCTTGGCGCGCTTCGCCGCGCAGCGGGTGCTCACGCGGAGCCCGCGGGCGGAAGCGCCGAGGCGCGCGCACACCGCCGGGGGCAGCGCGATCGCCGCGCCCGTGTCGCGCCACCCGCCCTCCTTCGCCTCCTCGGCGGCCTCGCTGTTCAGCGCGACGTACGCGCCGGGCGTGCCGTCGCGGTCGATCGCGACGTTGAGCTGGTCGAGCGCCGCGCCGCGCGGCCTCGGGATCTCGCACCCGATGACCGTCGCGCCGTCGCGGCGCACCGTGATGTCCTCCGGACGCACCGCCTCGGACTCGGCGAAGCACTTTTCCACCGAGAAGCAGGCGCCGCCCGCGGCCTTGCCCTGCTCGTCGAGGCCCGTGGCGCCGCCGTAGACCTCGCCCACGTGCGCGCCCCCCTTCGCGGCGACGAGCGCGTTCGGCGGGACGTAGACGCTCTCGCACGTGCCCGCGACGGAGGTCTGCCCGGCGGGGCAGGGGAGCTCGAGGCCCGAGAAGAACTTCGCGAACTCGGAGAAGCTCGCGTCGTCGCTGGGGGCCGAGGAGCGAAGCTTCACGCCGCCGAGCGACACCGAGGTGGTGGCGGCGCTGCCCGGAGAGCCCGCCGCGCGGCCCTTGGTCGTCCCCGTCGAGAGCCACTGCACCGGGAGGCGCAGGACGCTGATCTGGTTCGAGGGGATGGTCGTGATGGCGTCGCGCACGGCGATGACCTGCGAGGCCCGGTAGCCCGCGACGCGGATGTGGACGGGGGTCGACGGCTCGTCGGGCTGGAGGATGGAGAGCGAGGCCGGCAGGAGCACCTCGCCCGTGGGGCTCACGGGGTGGACCCCCTGGTACTTGACCTCGCCGTTCACCGAGATGAAGAGGCCCACCGAGTCGAAGTCGTCGGCGACCCGCATGTCGGAGCTGACGCCCAAGAAGAGGGCCGTCGGCTCGGCGACCGCGCAACCGACGCCGTCGACGAGGATGCCCGCGCAGGCGATCGCGCTCGTGATCCCCACGAGAGAGAGACCGAGCCTGGACGTGGTGTGCTTCATCATTTTCTCCTGGGGCGAGGCGAGTGCGGGGCGAGTGCGGGGCGAGTTCGATGACGGCGAGGCGGCGGCGAGCCTCACTTGATGCCCATCGTGGGCACCACCGTGACGGCGGGCGGCGCGGTGGCGGAGGGCGGCGCGGTCGGCGTGGTGACGGTGGGCGGGGGCGCGTGCTTCACGTGCGTGGCCGCGTGCGCCGCCGCGGCGCTCCCCGAGGCCGCCGCGGTGCTGGCCGCGGTCGCGCTCGGCGTCGGGTCGACGGTGGCGGTGGCGGTGGCGGTGGCGGTGGCGGTGGCGGTCGCGGAG
>DAORJJ010000556.1:0-4706 GCA_035439005.1 Polyangiaceae bacterium
CGTACGCGGCGAGATCGAGCCCACCCGGGGACGCCGTCCTGAAGCTGAGGTCGACTCCAATCAACGCGCCGGCCGGCACGGCCTGATCGAAGCGCAGGAACGCGGAGCCGTCCGGGGTCGACCCCGCCATCGCGGCGAACGTCGAGGGCCCGAACGTGTCGGCGGCGATCTCGACGCACCGGGGCGGGACGATGTTCGCGCCGCCCTGCTGCACGACCCGCAGGCACGCCTTGCCGCTCTGCACGCCCGCCGGGGCGCCGTTGCTCATGAAGAGCGATATCCCTCGAATGGTCGTCGCGCGCTGCGAGACGAACCACTCGTTCGAGTTCCGGAGAGGCTTGCCGGAGGGGACGGTGGCCGGGGCGGGCGACGCGGTAGTGTTCCCCGCCTCAATCGAGAGTGAGCCCGTCACGTTGTAGGCCGTATCCCATTTCGGGAAGCGGAGGCGGCTCACGGGGGAGCTGCTCCCCACGACGCTCACGTCGACGTTCGCCCAAGAAAAATAGCCCAAGCCGCGCGGCTGACCCGCGGCGTTCCGGCCCCAGCGCGGGGTGGCCTGGAAGGCGATCCGCTCGCCCGGCATGACCAGAATCCCGGCGTCGCGGAAGCTCAGCGTGGGGTCCGTCGCCATGTCCGAATAAACACACGCGATCTCTCCGCTGAGGTCGGTGTCGGACTGCCAAATCATGACCTGGTTCAGGAAGAGGCACGAATCACGCGAGTATCCGTATTGGCCAGGGTAGTTGCTCCCAAAGGTCACGTTGCGGAGCAGCAGCGGCTCGGTCCCGGCGTTGTAGAACACGTCCGGCGGGATCACCTCGTCGGCGCCCGCCACGTACCCGCCGAGCTTGTTCGGGCCGAGCTTCATCGGGCGCTGCTTGCCGAGCGGACCCGAGACGATCTCCGAGGGGACCGTCCGCACCGGCTGGCACGCGATGAGCGTGAAGACGGGGCCCACCTCCACGGGCCCCGTCCCGCTCGTGAAGCCCCGCGCGCGGCACACCGCGTCGCCCGCGGTCCTGCAGGCGCCGCCCGCCGCGTCGGTGGCGACGTTGCAGCCCGCGGAGAGCAGCTCGGCGACGTTGTGGACCTCGAGCCGGGTGGAGTTGGGCACGTCGTTCGCCGCGATGAGCTGCGCACCGGGGCCCCCCGCCCCGCCGCCGCCGCCGCCGCCGGGGCCCGCCCCGCCGCCGGGGCCCGCCCCCTCGTCCTGCCCGAGGCGCTCGGCCTCACCGGGCGAGGTCTCCGACGCACACGCGGAGATCGCGACGAGGGTGGCGAGGGTGGCGAGGGTGGCGAGGGTGCGCATGGGCTCCCAGGAGCAACCTCCGTGCCGCTGGAGGCGTCGCGAAGATTCCAGCGTCACGGGGTGCGCAGCGCCCTCGCTGGATCGCGTGTGATCTGCACCGGTTGCCCACGCGCGCGGCGCGCGGCGCCGATGATCCAGGCGGCGTCGATGCCGGCTTCGTCGCGGGGGGCCCCGAGCGCCCGCGGAGGCGCGAAGAATGATACGCCTGAGGCATGTCCACGAAGTCCCCGCCCTCCTTCGCCGTCGCCCTCGCTCCCCTCGCGCTCGCCGCCTTCGCCGCCGCCGCGCTCGCCGGGTGCGCGCCCAAGCTCTCGACGCCGCTGGCCGACATCCCCAAGCTCACGTCCCTCGACGCGGTGATGGACAACCAGTCGACCATCGCCGACCCGCAGTGGGGCAAGATCGGCGCGGCGAGCTACACCGACGCCGACTACACCGCGTTCTCTGCCGTCGCCGAGCGCATCCAGATCACCAGCCTGAAGATCAAAGACTTCTCGAAGGGCCCCGAGTTCGACGCGCTCGCGATGAAGCTGAACGAGAAGGCCAAGGCCCTCGGGGCCGCGTCGTCCGCGAAAGACGCGAAGGCCGCCGGCGCCGCGCTCGGCGAGATGAAGGCGACCTGCAAGGAGTGCCACTCGAAGTTCAAGTGACCGCGCGACGAGCGCCCTCACCCTCACGCCGCCCATGAAGTTCACCGATCTCGACCGCCGCATGCGGGTCTTCGAGACCGCCCACGACCACAACGTGCTCCCCGGCGTGCACATGGTGGCGCGCATCGACGGGCGCTCGTTCTCGCACCTCACGCGCGTCGCGCAGAAGTTCGACGCGCCGTACGACCTCCGGTTTCGCGACTGCATGATCGCGACCCTCGTGCACCTCGCGACGGCGACGGGCTTCTCCGTGCTGTACGGGTACACGCAGAGCGACGAGCTGTCGCTGCTCCTCCGCCGCGACGAGGCGCTGTTCGGGCGCAAGCTCCGCAAGCTCCTCAGCGTGCTCGCCGGCGAGGCCAGCGCGAAGTTCTCGCTCGAGCTCGGCGCGCTCGGCGCCTTCGACGCGCGCATCTCGCAGCTGCCGCGCGACGAGGACGTGGTCGACTACTTCCGCTGGCGCCACGAGGACGCGGCCCGCAACGCCCTGAACGGGCACGCCTACTGGCTGCTGCGCGGGCAGGGGCTCGACGACCACGAGGCGACCCAGCGCCTCCGCGGCGCCTCGGTCGCCGACCGGAACGAGCTGCTCTTTCGCCACGGGCTGAACTTCAACGACGTGCCCGCGTGGCAGCGGCGCGGCAGCGCCGTCCGGTGGGTCTCGGTCGCCGAGCCCGGCGTCGATCCGCGCAGCGGCGAGGCCACGGTCAGCGAGCGTCGCCGCCTCGTCGTCGACCACGAGCTGCCCATGAAAGACGAATACGACGCGCTCGTCCGGGCCATCGTCACCGCGCAATAGTCAGCGGCTCGCCTCCAGCCCGGCGAGCAGCGACGCCGGCGGGAGCACCTCGAAGCCGAGGTCGCGCGGGTAGTCGCGCAGGTTGCCGGTGACGAGCGCGTCGGCGTGGCCGGCGAGGGCCACCTCCACGAACATCCGATCGTCCGGGTCGAGCAGCGGTCCGGGCCACGGCGGCACGTGAGCGACCGGCGGCGCGGCGAGGAGCGCCCCGAGCAGCCGCACGCGCCCGGCCGCGTCGATCGCCCGAAACTTGGGGCGCTCGAGGACCACCCGGTACTCGGCGACGATACGTGCATCATACAAGAACAAGGCGCCCGCCTCGGTCAGCCGGTCGAGCGCACGCGCCGGCACGCTGCCTGGGCGCAGCAGGGCCGAGACGAGGACGTTGGTGTCGACGACGACGCGCATGGGAGGAGCGAGCGTACCGCGTCGCGCCGGCCCCACGCGCAAAGGCTGAGGTAGTAGCGGCGCCCCCCGCGCGCGGTGCTACGGTTTGCAGCATGAACCGCCCCCGGCTCGCCCTCCTCGCCTCGCTCACCCTCGGCTCGGCTTTCGCCTCGACCCTGCTCTATGCGCGCCCCGCGGAGGCGTGCGGCGGCTGCTTCGTCCCGCCGGAGAACAACACCGTGGTCACCGACCACCGCATGATCCTCTCGGTGGCCCAGGGGCAGTCGACCCTCTACGATCAGATCCGCTACCAGGGCGCGCCCGAGTCGTTCGCGTGGGTCCTCCCCATCACGGGCGAGGCGCAGGTGGGCCTCTCGGCCGACGTGGTGTTCTCGGCCCTCGACGCGATGACCCAGGTGGCCGTGGTCGCGCCGCCGCGCAACTGCCCGCCGCCGCCCGACTGCGACGCGTTTGGGAAGAACGCCGCGGCCCCGTCGGCCGCCGGAGGCGACAGCAGCGGCGGGGGCGTGACCGTCACGAAGTCGGAGGTCGTGGGCCCCTACGAGACCGTGCAGCTCCAGGCGACCAACCCGCAGGCGCTGAACGACTGGCTCCAGGCCAACGGCTTCGCCCTCCCCAACGACGTGAAGCCGGTCGTCGCGGCCTACGTCGTCGAGCACTTCAACTTCCTCGCCATGAAGCTTCGCCCCGGGGCGAGTGTGAAGTCCATGCGCCCGGTCCGCGTGACCACGCCGGGCTCCTCGGTGACGCTCCCGTTGCGCATGGTGGCGGCCGGCACCGGCGCCACGGTGGGCATCTCGCTCTGGGTGCTCGGACAGGGGCGCTACGAGCCCACGAACTTCCCCCAGTTCACGATCAAGGCCGACGAGCTCGCGTGGGACTGGGTAAAGAACGCAAGCAATTTCAAAGAAATACGCGCGCAAAAGACGGCGGCGGCCGGCGGTCGCGGCTGGGAGCTCGAGACCAGCCTCAGCCTCCCGCTCCAGCAGCTCGACAACGCCATCCGCACCGGGTTCTTCTCGGGTCCGGGTGGCCCCGGCGGCCCCGGCGGCCCGCAGCCCGGCACGAGCGCTGACGCCGACTACGCGCCCATCCCTGCCTCCGAGGGCAAGCCGGCGAAGACCGCGGCCGAGGTGCGCGACGAGGACCTCGGCGTGCTGCTCGGGCGCCTCGTGCCCGGGGCCGAGCTGCGCACGACGCGCCTGCGCGCCGACCTCGCCCACGCCGCGCTCACCGAGGACCTCGTGCTCGCAGCGTCGGCCGACCAGAGCCAGCTCGGCAACACGCGGCAGGTCACGCGCGAGCTGAACGAGCCCATCTGCCCCGTCTACGACGGCTGCGACGTGGTGGGGCAGGCGCCGCGCAGCGAGGCGGGCGGGGGCTCGAGCTCGTCCGCCGCGGCGTCGCGGAGCAACTGCGCCACCGCCAGCGGCGACGCCTCGTCGGGGGGCGCGCTGTTCGCAGGGCTTGGCGCGCTGGGCCTCGTGGTCGGGCGCCTGCGCCGCCGGCGGTCGGCGTAGCCCCCGCGCCATGACGGGAG
>DAORJJ010000557.1:0-4706 GCA_035439005.1 Polyangiaceae bacterium
CGCGGCGGTCGAGCGGGTCCCGCCCTCCGTGGTGGTCGTGCCGCCGCCGACGTCCTCCTTGCGCGGCTGGTCCAAGGCCATGTGGCTCACCGTCATCGTCGTGGGCATCGGCGGCATCGTCGCCGGCGCGCTGCTCGCCGCCTGGGCCATCGGCGCGGCGTCCGCGCCCGCGCCCGCCCCGTCGTCGGCGCCCTCCGCGTCGGCTCAGCCGAACGTCGTCTTTTAGCCCTGCGCCCCGGCTCGCTCGCGGCGTCGCGCGTCGGCCCGAGGACAACGCGTCCTTGAGGCTTCCGACCAACCGTGTTAGCGACGGAGCCCCATTTCCTCGGAGGATTCCGACATGACCGCGATCAACGGACAGCCCATCACCATGGGCGCTGGCAACAAACTCAACGTCCCCGACAACCCCATCATCCCCTTCATCGAGGGGGACGGCACCGGCCGCGACATCTGGCGGGCGAGCGTGCGCGTCATCGACGCGGCCGTCGAGAAGGCCTACGGCGGCAAGAAGAAGATCGCGTGGCACGAGGTGTACGCCGGCGAGAAGGCGTTCCAGAAGTTCCAGAACTGGCTGCCCGACCAGACCGTGGAGGACTTCCGCAAGTACCTCGTCGGCATCAAGGGCCCGCTCACCACGCCCATCGGCGGCGGCATCCGCTCGCTCAACGTGGCGCTCCGGCAGATGCTCGACCTCTACGTGTGCCTCCGCCCCGTGCGCTGGTTCGAGGGCGTGCCGAGCCCGGTCAAGCGCCCCGGCGACGTCGACATGGTGATCTTCCGCGAGAACTGCGAGGACATCTACGCCGGCATCGAGTTCGAGTCGCAGAGCGAAGCGGCGAAGAAGGTGCTCGCGTTCATCGAGAAGGAGTTCCCGAAGGACTACAAGAAGATCCGCTTCCCCGGCACCTCGGGCCTCGGCCTCAAGCCCGTGTCGGTGGAGGGCACCGAGCGCCTCGTGCGCGGCGCCATCCAGTACGCGATCGACAACAAGCGCAAGAGCGTGACGATCGTGCACAAGGGCAACATCATGAAGTACACCGAGGGGGCCTTCATGAAGTGGGGCTACGCCCTCGCCGATCGCGAGTTCGGCGACAAGGTGTACACCTGGGCCACCTGGGAGAAGACCAAGGAGGCCAAGGGCGAGGACGCGGCCAACGCCGAGCAGAAGGCGGCCCTCGCCGCCGGCAAGATCCTCATCAAGGACGCCATCGCCGACATCACGCTCCAGCAGGTGCTCACGCGCGCGAAGGAGTTCGACATCATCGCGACGCTGAACCTCAACGGCGACTACCTCTCCGACGCGCTCGCCGCGCAGGTCGGCGGCATCGGCATCGCGCCGGGCGGCAACATCAACTACGTGACGGGGCACGCCATCTTCGAGGCGACGCACGGCACGGCGCCGAAGTACGCCGATCTCGACAAGGTGAACCCCGGCAGCGTCGTGCTCTCCGGCGAGATGATGCTCCGTCACCTCGGCTGGATCGAGGCGGCCGACCTGCTCATCAAGGGCGTGAACGGCGCCATCGGCTCGAAGAAGGTCACCTACGACTTCGCCCGCCAGATGGAGGGCGCGACCGAGGTGAAGTGCTCCGAGTTCGGCGACAACATCATCGCCCACATGTGAGCCCGCGGGCCGCGAGGTCCGCAGTTTTCCCCGAGCCCGCCCGGCCTCGCGCCGCGGCGGGCTCCGCATTTTTGTGGGCTTGCGGTCGCCTCGGGGCGATGCGACGATCACGTGAGAGGCGGGGCGGAGCGGACCCGCGGCTGGGGGCATGATGACGCTGCGGCGAGCTTTGGGGGCGATGGGGTGTGTCGTGGCGCTCGTGGCGCTGACGGTCGCGTGCTCGAGCGCCAGCACGCTCCCGGCCTCAGACTCCGGGCTGCCGCCGCGCGCACCCGTGTCGGCGTCGATAGGTCCCGCCGACGGCGGCACCGTCACGTTCGGCGAGGTCACTCTGACCATCCCGCCGAACGCGCTCGCGGCCACGACGACCATCACCCTCTCCGCGACGGGGGCGTCGCCCGCGGGCGCGTCGCGCCTCTCGGAGGTCGTCACCTTCGAGCCCGCGGGGCTCGCGTTCAAGACCCCCGCGACGATCTCGTTCGGCTTCTCCGGCGTCGCCGCGAATGCCGCCGTGTTCTGGTCCTCCAGCGACGGCGCCACCTGGGAGAAGCTCGACACGAAGGTGGCGAGTGGCCGCGCGACGGCGTCGATTACCCACTTCAGCCGCGGCTTCGTGGGCGACGGCGCCGTCAGCTTTCCTGGCCTCGTGGGCGGCGGCGCCAAGTGCGGCGCGTCGTTCACCGAGGGCTGCTTCGCGTGTTACCAGCGCGCGTGTCCCACCGAGTTCGCGAAGTGCTTCGGCGACAAGCCCGCTCCGGGCGCGATCGTCGGCGCGTGCAAGAGCTACGGCGAGTGCATCTGCACCTGCACCTCGCCCGAGGACTGCAAGAAGTGCACGCTCGACTCCACCTGCGGCGCCTGCAACGAGTCGAGCGGGCTCTTCACGTGCGCCAGCAAGGCGTGCGCGTCGGCGTGCGGCGGCTGAAGAGGCCTGAGGCCGCCTGGCGAGCGAGCTACGGCGGAGCCTGGACGGAGCGTGGGACGACGACACCTGCGGCCCGTGCTCCTGCGGTGTCACCTCCCTCGCGGGCTCGTCCGCCTCGAGGGTCACCGCCTTGCTCGCGGTGCTGGGCGCCATCGCGGCGCGCCGCGCGGCCAAACGGGCGCCGCCCTGAGTGGGGAGGGCCGTGCCGTAGACCCGCGCCAGGTGTAACCTTGACCAATGAGCGCCGAGGCCGCCCCGAAGAAGCTTTGGACTCCCGCCGAGTACCTCGCCTGGGAGCGCGCGGCGCCAGAGAGGCACGAGCTCGTCGATGGCGAGATCTTCGCGATGGCCGGGGCGAGCTTCGCGCACAACAAGATCGTCGGGAACGTCGTGGGGGAGCTTCGACAGGCCCTCCGCGGCCGGCCGTGCGACGTCACGCCCTCCGACCTGCGGGTGAGGATCCCCACGCCGAGCGGAGGCCTCTACACGTACCCCGACGCGCTCGTCGTCTGCGGCGAGCCCGAGTTCGAGGACACCGCGCGCGACACGCTGCTCAACCCGACGGTGATCGTGGAGGTGCTCTCCGACTCGACCGAGGCCTACGATCGCGGGAGGAAATTCCGCTACTACCGCGCGATCCCGTCGCTCCGTGAGTACGTGCTCGTGGCGCAAGACGTCCCGGCGGTCGAGCGACACGTCCGCGGCGACGGCGGCGTGTGGTCGCTCATGCAGGACCTCGGCGCGGGGGACACGCTGGTGCTCTCGTCGGTCGGCTGCGAGGTCTCGGTCGATGAGCTCTACTTGAAGGTCTTCGCAGCGGTCGCCGCGGGGACCTGAGCGCGGCGGCCCGGCGATGGGGCCGCCGAGACCAACATGCCGCGCGGGCCGACCCGGTCTACGCTGCGCGGATGGTGCCCTCCTCGATCGCCCTCGGAGACCTCGTCGTGCGCCGCCTCGGGTTCGGCGCCATGCGCCTGCCTGGCAAGGACGTGTGGGGCGAGCCCGACGATCCCGAGCGCGCGCGCCGCGTGGTGCGCCGCGCGGTGGAGCTCGGCGTGAACTTCATCGACTCCTCTTGGTACTACGGCCCGCACGTCGCGAACCGCCTCATCGCGGAGGCGCTCCACCCGTACCCGAAGGATCTCGTCATCGCGTCGAAGCTCGGCGGCCGGCGCACCCCCGACAAGGGCTGGGCCCCGTTCGCGCGGCCCGAGCAGCTGCGCGAGGGGTGCGAGCACGACCTGCGCGGGCTCCGTCGCGACGTGCTCGACGTGGTGCACCTGCGGTACATCGGCGCGCCGGGCGGCGCGCCCTTCCTCGAGTCGCTCGACGCCCTCATCGAGCTGCAGCGGGAGGGGAAGATCCGCCACCTCGCGCTCAGCAACGTGAGCGCCGCGCAGCTCGAGCAGGCGCTCGCGCGCACGCCCATCGTCGCCGTGCAGAACATGTACAACATCACCGGCGGTCAGGGCCCGCTCGCGCGCGCGGCCCACGCGGTCGTGGAGGGGCCCGAGGCCGTGCTCGCCGCGTGCGAGGCGCGTGGCATCGCGTACCTGCCGTTCTTCCCGCTGGGCGCGGGCGCGCTCGGCGCGGCGCACCCGGCGATGGCCGCCGCCGCCGCGCGGCTCGGCGCTACGCCTGCCCAGATCGCGATCGCGTGGCTCCTCGCGCGGTCGCCGGTGATGCTCCCCATCCCGGGCACGAGCTCGCCCGAGCACGTCGAGGAGAACTGGCGCGCGCAAGAGCTCATCCTGACCGCGGACGAGCTCGAGGGCATCGCCCGCGACGCCCGCGCCTGAGGCTGCGCGCGCGAAGGATGTCGCGCGGGCCCACCGCCGAGCTTGCGCTCCATACCCTCTTTCCGGCATCGGTCTCTGCGCATGCTCCCCATCGTCCTCCGCGGCGCCCGGACCCATAACCTGAAGGGTGTCGACCTCGAGCTCGCCCCTGGCACGCTCGTGGCGCTCACCGGCCCGAGCGGCGCGGGCAAGTCGTCGCTCGCGCTCGACACGCTCTACGCCGAGGGGCAGCGGCGGTTCGTGGAGAGCTTCAGCCCGTACGCGCGCCAGTTCCTCGAGCGGCTCGAGCGGCCGCCGGTCACGTCGCTCGACCCGGTCGCGGCCACGGTCGCCGTCGACCGCCGCGCGCCGGTGAAGT
>DAORJJ010000558.1:0-4705 GCA_035439005.1 Polyangiaceae bacterium
GGGCCGGCGCGGCCTCCAGGCTGGCGGGGCTGGCTCGCTTCGGGCACGCGCTCGCGGCGCCTCCTGGTGGGGCTCGCGATCTACGCGCTGTGCCTCGTGGTCTTCGCGGCCGTCGCGGGAAAGCCCCGCCTCACCGAGCACACGGCGTTCAACCACTACGCGCACCTGGCCGACGCGTGGCTCCACGGCCGGCAGGACCTGCGCAACGGGCCGCCCGAGTACGCGCAAGGCAATGACTTCGCTCAGTTTCAGGGCAAGACGTACATCAGCTTCCCGCCCTTCCCCGCGGTGCTCATGCTGCCGTTCGTCGCCGCCGCAGGCAGCCCAGAGGACTTCCGCGACGGGCAGTTCATGGTGTGGCTCGCCGGGGTGGGCCCGGCCGTGCTCTTCCTGGTGCTCGAGAAGCTGCGGCGGAGGGGGCTCTCGTCGCGCACCGAGGGGGAGAACGTGGCGCTCGCGTGCCTGTTCGCCTTCGGCACGGTCTACTTCTTCACCGCCGTCGAGGGCACGGTGTGGTTCGCGGCGCACGTCGTCGGCGTGGGCCTCGCCGCGCTCTACCTGCTCTTTGCGCTCGACGCGGAGCGGCCGTTCCTCGCCGGGCTGTGCCTCGCCTGCTCCTGGATGACGCGCCCCTCCACCGTGCTCATCGGCCTCGTCTTCGTCGTGGAGGCGATCCGCCTGTCGAGCAAGCATGGACTGCCCGAGGAGGGTGAGCTGTCGGAGCGCGCGCGCGCCCTCTGGGCGGGGCTCGACCTGCGGAAGCTCGCGGCGCGCCTCGCGCCCTTCGCGGCGCCGCTCGCGGTGGTCCTCGTGCTTTCGTCGGCGATGAACTACGCGCGCTTCGGCAACCCGAGCCCCACGGCCTTCGGCCACGAGCACCTCTCGGTGGTCTGGAAGGGGCGCATCCAGAGCTGGGGGCTCTTCGGCTATCACTACCTGCCGAAGAACCTCGGCGTCATGCTCACCGTGCTGCCGTGGCGCCCTCCGGGCCACCTCGCGTGCTTCGAGGGGCCGCAGCAGAGCCTCTTCGGCGCCGCCTCCGCCTTCGTGGGCGGGCTCTTCGGGGCGCGGCCGGCCTGCACGCCGTTCCGGATCAACGAGCACGGACTGGCGCTGTGGTTCACCACTCCGCTCTATTTTTGGCTCTTCCGGCCGAGGGCGCGGTCGCAGACCTACACGCTCATCGCCGTGGCCGCCCTCCTCCCCTGCGCGCTCGATCTCCTCTACCAGAACAGCGGCTGGCGGCAGTTCGGCTACCGATTCTCCAACGACTACGCGGTCTTGCTCTTCGTGTTGCTCGCGCTCGGCCAGCGGCCCATGCGCGGCCTGTTCAAGGCGGCCGCGGTGTGGAGCGTGGCGTGGAACCTCTTCGGGGCCGCGACCTTCGATCGCGGCGAGCACGACAGGTTCTACTTTCGCGAGGGCTCGCAGTCGGTGCTCTATCAGTCCGACTAGCCGTCCGACTCGCGTGCTCCACGTCGCGGGCCCCACAGTGTGAGGCGTGACGGCGACCTGTCGCGACTACTTGGCGGCCGGGGGCGCGGCCTTCTCGCGCGCGACCGTGATCTTCTTGATGGTGACGGTCGTCGCGGGGCGCTCGCCGATCACCGACACGTTCGCGATCGCGTGCACCGTGTCCACCGGGGCGCACTCACCGAAGATGGTGTAGCTCGCGTCGAGGTGCGGGGCGCGGTCGTCGGTGATGAAGAACTGAGCGCCGTTCGTGTTGGGGCCGCGGTTCGCCATGCAGAGCAGGCCCGCGCGGTCGTGCTTCGCGCCCTCCCAGAGCTCGTCCTTGATGACGTAGCCGGGCTCGCCGGTGCCGTTGCCCTTGGCGTCGCCGCCTTGGATCATGAAGCCCTTGATGATGCGGTGGAACGTGGTGCCGTCGTACGCGGGGCGGCTGACCCACGAGTCGCCGTCCTTCCACGGGCGCTTGCCGGTCGCGAGGCCGACGAAGTTCGCCACCGTGACCGGGGCCTTGTCCTCGAAGAGCTTGCACGTGAGCGCGCCCTTCGAGGTGTCGATGGTGGCGAGCAGCGCGCCGGTACCGTGGATGTCGCGGGTCGCGTCGGCGAGCGTGAAGCGCCCCGCGAGCGGATCGCCGCCGGTGGCCGAGGAGAAGGCGGCCCCGCCGTGGCCCGGCTGGCTCGGCTGGACGACCGCGCTCTGCGCCGCGCTCGCGACGGCGGGATCGGCGTGCGCGGTGGTGAGCTCGGGCGGTGAGCTCTTGCTGCAGCCGAGGGCCGCGACGGACGTGAGCGCGAGGGCGAGGGCGGGGGCCGTGTGACGCATGCGGCTTCCTTTACCACGGCGCGCATCGCCCGCGAAATAGCGCGAAACTTCGGCGAGCGGCGGCCCTCAGAGGGGCGGGAGCTTGGCGCGCATGCCCGCGCGGACGCCGTGCGCCGCGGCCCACCCAGCGTTGACCTCCAGCACGTAGCGCGAGGGCTTGCGCACCGTGCGCGGGGCCTCGTTCAGGATGGGCACGCGCTCGAGGACGCCGACCACCGTGCCGTCGTCGTCGAGGAAGAGCATGTCGAGCGAGAGACATGTATTGCGCATCCAAAAGATCTGCTCCTCGCGGCGCGGCATCTGGAAGAGCATCCCGTGGTCGGCGGGCATCTCGGTGCGGTACATGAGGCCGCGCGTGACGTCGTGCTCGTTCCGCGCGAGCTCCGCCTCGACCTTCGCGCCGGCGGCCTCTGGGAAGACGATCGGGAGCGTTGCGGCCATGGGCGGTCCCTCGGGATCGGGAGGGCAGCCCGGCACCCTCGGCGGCGGCGGCGACGCCGAGGCGGCCGTGACCGCGGCCTGCGTCGCGACGGCGGGCGCGATCGACGCGGAGCTCGCCACGGTGGAGGGCGGAGGGAGCTCCTCGGGGGAGCGTCGACAGCCGACCAGGCCAACGAGGCCGAGCAGACCCAGCAGGCAGGCGAGGCGAGGCGGAGGGGCCACGGGGCGGATCACGGGGCGGGTCACGCCGTGCACTTACTCGAAGACGGCGCGCCTTCGGGGGCAAAGTGAGCGCCGTCGCGGCGCAGCGGGCCGGCGCGGTGCACCTTGCCCGGCAGCGCTCGCCCCACGACGCGCGACGCGACCTGCGCCGCCTCGACCAGCGCAGGCAGGCTGAGCCCGGTGCGCACACCCATCCCTTCGAGCATGTACACGAGGTCCTCGGTCGCGAGGTTGCCCGCGGCCCCGGCCGCGTACGGGCAACCGCCGAGGCCGCCGACAGAGGCATCGAAGTGCCGCACGCCGAGCTCGAGCCCCACGAGCACGTTCGCGAGCGCCGTCCCGCGGGTGTCGTGCATGTGGAGCGCGACCGAGTCGACGGGCAGCTCGCCGAGGAACCTCTCGACGATGCGCGCGGTCTGCCGGGGCGTGCCGGCCCCGATCGTGTCACCGAGCGAGATCTGATAGCAGCCCAGCGCGACGAGTCGCTGCGCGATGTCCAGGGCGACGCGCTCGTCCACGTCGCCCTCGTACGGGCAGCCCCACACGCACGACACGTAGGCCCGGACCGCGACGCCCGCCTCCCTCGCGGGCGCGATCACCGCCTCGAAGCCGGCGAGCGACTCAGCGATGCTGCGGTTCACGTTCTTCTTGTTGTGGGTCTCGCTCGCGCTCACGAAGACGGCGATCTCGCGCACGCCGGCGGCGAGGGCCCGAGCGAGGCCGCGCGCGTTTGGGCACAGCGCCGAGAGGACGACGCCCGGCGGCGTGGCCTGCGCCGCGACCGTTCGCGCGAGCTCGTCGGCGTCGGCGAGCTGGGGGATCCACGTGGGCGAGACGAAGCTCGTGAGCTCGACTCGCTTGAGGCCGCTCTCGAGGAGCGCGTCGAGCAGCGCGAGCTTGTCGGCGAGGGGGAGGGTCCGCGCCTCGTTTTGGAGGCCGTCTCGCATCGAGACCTCGTAGATCGACGCAGCGCTCGGCGCGGAAGCGAACAGAACCTTTTCGTTGGCCATCAAACCCTCTTTTGACCAGAATAGAGATTGCATTCCCCCGGGGAAAGGGAGCAGTCTCAAGGGCGCGATGAGCATCGGATCGGAAGAGCGCGGGAACGCATCGAGCCTTCGTGGCTGGTTGTCCGAGGTGTTCTTTCCAGCCATCTTGGCGAGCGAGCTCGAGCCGCTGCTGCTGCGCCTCGGGGCGCGCGCCACCCTGGACGAGCCCATGTTCGGGCGGAGCTCGGGCCTGGCCGACCTCACCGCGCACCTCGAGCGGCTCCGCGACAAGCTCGCCGAGACCAACGCGAAGTTCGACCGCTACGCGTTCGTCACCGGCATCGACCGCGACATGACGGAGGGCACGCTCGAGTTCGACCGCGCCGAGCTGCGGCTCGCGCTGCCGATCGCCGTCGTCGCCGAGCGCCGCAAGTCGCGCGAGGTGGAGCTGCGGGTCTACTGCCGCGCGCGCGAGCTGCCTCGCTGCACGGGGCGCGCCCCGATGAACCTCCCGCCGCTGCCGGTGGTGCTCCCCGACAACGTACGCGCCCTCCTCGACGCGTTCGCCGCGGGCGATCCCGTCGCGGCCTCGGCGCTGTTCGACGCGGCGTCGTTCACCCGCGAGCCCACGGCGCGGCAGCGCGAAGGCCGGGCGAACATCGCCGCCGGCTTCGTGCACCTGCTCAGCGGCGGCGTCGATTTTTTCCCCACGGGCATGGGCGACGACGGACGCCACTGCATCGTCGAGGGCGCGCTGC
>DAORJJ010000559.1:0-2856 GCA_035439005.1 Polyangiaceae bacterium
CGCGTCCTCGCCGAGGTCGTCGCGCTCACCCTCACCCAAGCCGGCGTCCGACTCGGGGCCGCCCTCCGAGGCCTCGTCCGACTCGGGGTCGCGCGCGTGCTCGTCCGCTTCGCCGTCTTCGTGGGCGCTCGCGCCGCTCTTCGGTCGCGTCTCGTTCTTTCGTCGGGCCAACGGTACCTCTCGCCGGGAGTCCTACCACATCCCGCCACGCCGGGACGCCTGGCGTCGAGCGGCGCGCCCGAAGAGAAGTGACACTTCGAGTGTCACGCGCGGCGCGACGCTATGACGCGTGGAGCCACCACGTTGACGCGACGCCGGTCAGGGCGAGCGCCCACAGAGCGGCCAGCAAGAGCTCCCGAGCGAGCGCGATCCGCGCCGGATCCCCGTGAAACTCGGGCCTCGGTGAGTGAGTGGTTGCCATGGTCGAGAAGGTAAGGCTCTGGACGCGGTGCGTCAACTTGTGGGTCCGTGTGGGACAGTGCGTCATTTCGTGCGCGCCCACCGTCGCGTTCTGCGCGAGGCGCGCGCCGCAAGGCCGGGCGAGCCGGGTAGACTGGCCGGATGTTGTTCTCTCTCGTGTCTCGCCGGGACGACGCCCCCGCCATCGTGCGCTCCAGCGGCGCGAGCCTCTCGTACGCCGAGCTCTACGCGCGCACCTCGCGCCTGGCCGAGGCGCTCACGGCGTCGGGCGCCGGGCCCGGCAAGGTCGTCGCGGTGGCCGCGAAGGACCCCGCCGACTACCTCACGCTCGCGCTGGCGGCGTGGCAGGCCAACGCGATCGTGCTGCTGCTCGACGCGCGCGCCGGGGAGAGCCTGCCCCTGACCGGCGCGCGCCGCGTGGGCGTGGTGTCGCTGGCGATGGGCATCACCGAAGACGGGCTCCCCAAGACCCTCGACACGGGCGTCGCCGCGCGGACGTTCGATCCGTCGCTGGGGCTCATCCTCTTCACGTCGGGCACCTCGGCGCTGCCCAAGGGCGTGCTGCTCCCCTCGGCGGGGGTCGCCCACAACGTGCGCGCCATCAACGCGTACCTGCCGATCGCGAAGCACCCCACGACGGGCATCGTGCTGCCGCTGTCGTACAGCTACGGGCTCGTGGGCCAGGCGCTCACCACCCTCGCCGCGGGCGGCACCGCCGTGCTGCTCTCCGACGTGATGTACCCGGCCAAGCTCGTCGAGGCGATGGTCACGCACGGGGTCACGGGCCTCTCGAGCGTGCCGCCGTCGCTCCGGCTCATCGCGCGCGCGTGCATCTCGGCGGGCCCCGAGAAGACCCCGCGCCTCGGCTACGTGGCCTCCGCCGGTGGCTTCCAAGACGAGCACACCCGGGAGCTCGTCGCGCAGGCGTTCCCCGAGGCCACGCGCTTCAACCAGTACGGTCTCACCGAGGCCTCGCCCCGCGTGACCGCGCTCTCGCACCATGAGCCCGCGTACGCGCGCGGCTCGGTGGGCAAGGGCATCGACGGCGTGGAGGTGTTCGCGGTCGACGAGGCGGGCGTCCGGCTGCCGGCCGGGGTGCACGGCGAGATCGCCCTCCGCGGCCCGTCGGTCATGGTCGGCTACATGGACGACCCCGAGGCGACGGCGAAGGTGCTCTCGGGCGGCGTGCTCCGCAGCGGGGACGCGGGCCACGTGGACGCCGACGGCTACGTGTTCGTCGAGGGCCGCAAGGACGGCGTCGTCAAGTGCGGCGGCGAGCGCGTGAGCGTCGAGGAAGTTGCAGGATACATGCGAACGGCCGAGGGCGTCCGCGACGCCGCGGTGATCGCGGTGCCGCACGAGGACCTCGGCAACGCCCTCTGGGCCTTCGTCGAGGCCGACGCCTCCGTCATCCCCGCGCTGCGCGCCCTCTCGAGGGAGAAGCTCCCTCCGGCCAAGCGGCCGCAGAAGTTCATCCCCATCGAGGCGCTCCCGCGCACCTCGAACGGCAAGGTCGCGTTCGGCGAGCTGCGCAAGCTCGCCGAGTAGCGGGGCGCCCGGTCAGCGCGCGTACCAGGCCTTCACGCCGGCGTGGTCGCGCACCGCGTCGTGCACGCGCGTGAGCTTCGGGAAGGCGTCGAACACCGTCGCGGGCACGTAGTCCACCGCGCCTCCCTTGAACCAGCGCACGACCATGTGGAGCTTCAGGTCGACCACGTTCAGCGCCGGGCCGCCGACGAACGGGCCGTCCCCCAGGTGCGCCTCGGTGTAGCCGGCCCACGCCGGCAAGTAGACGGCGGCGAGCTGCTCGCGCGCGCGGCGCTTCTCGTCTTCGTCTTTGATGCGGAGGGTGGGCCCCACGTGCGCGCGGAGATCTTCGCAGTGCTGCATGAGCGCCTCGTGGCGCGCGGCCTCGAGATCGTCCTTCGGGTGGAGCCCGTGGCGCCGGCCGATGAGCGTGAGGATCGCGTTCGAGTGCGCGAGCGGCGCCTCGCCCGGGAGGGTGAGCACCGGCAGCCCCCCGAACGGCGTGGTGGGCTTGCGCGCGGGCCAGTCGGCGAACTTGACGCGGTCGTCCTCGAAGGGGAGGCCCGCGAGGTGCAGCGCCAGGCGGCACTCCTCGCCGCGGCTGACGGGGGCGTCGAAGTAGGTGAGCGTGATCGGCTTCGTCATGGGCGCGCAGCTTACGGCGCCCCGCCGTGCCGGCGACGACAATCGCGCGCGCTCGCGAGCTCAGCCGTAGCGGACCTGCACGTTCTCGATGAGGGCGCGCAGGGCCCGCTTCGCACCCTCGGTCGTCGCCGCGCGCACCGTGGCCCAGCCCTCGCCTTCGTAGCTCTCGGCGCGCGCCATGCCCACCCGCGGCGCGCGCAGCTCGACCAGCGCGTCGCCTGCCTCCTCGACCGCGCGCTCCACGCCGGTGACCTCGACGACGTG
>DAORJJ010000559.1:2866-4704 GCA_035439005.1 Polyangiaceae bacterium
CCCGCCGCCGCCGTGACCGCGGAAGAACGCGGCGCCCGCGGCCCAGCGCCGGGCCTTGGGGGTGAACCGGTCGTGCGCGACGAGCTCGGCCCAGTCGGCCACGAGGTCGGTCTCGTGCGCGAGGCTCATCAGCGGCATGATGAGCACGCCGGGCGGCCGCGCGCCGACCTCGTTGACGAGCGCCGAGCCGTCGTCGCGCAGGAACCACTCCATGTGCGTGAGCGCCGTGCCGGCGGCCGTGCCAGCCCACGGGCCGAAGAGCGCGGCGAGCGCGGCGTCGTTCGTCGGCGCGAACGCGGTGAACGTGGGATCGTCGGCCTCGCGGGGCAAGAGCACGCAGTACTGGACCCACGGCGTCTCGAGCACCTCGAGCGGGCTCGGCAGGTAGCGGGTGCCGCTGCGCCAGACCGCCCGGCCGCGCACGGTGACCGTCTCGCACGTGTGCTCGCGGGCGCGCACGAACTCCTCGAGCTGCAGCGGGCGCGCGGGGGAGGGCACGACGCCTTGGCGCGCGAGCGCGTGGGCCTCCTCCGGCGAGCCCACGCGGTAGGTCGCCCGCGCGCCGAGGCCGGCCTGCGGCTTCACGATGGCCGGGAACCCGAGCTCGTGGAGTCCTGCCCACAGCTCGCGCGGGGAGCGCACGAGGAGGCTCTTGGCGACCGGCACGCCGTGCGCGCGCAGCACGGCCTTCATGTGGTCCTTGTCGCGGAAGCGGCGCGCCGTCTCGGCGCGGAGCCCCTCGAGGTCGAGCGCGTCGCGCACCTCGGCCATGGGCGTCTGGAGCTGCTCGAGCGCGCCGGCGAGGCGGTCGATGCGCCCGACCCCGCGCGTGATCGCGCGCGCGGCCGTGGTGAGCTCCGCGGCGTCGAGCGAGCTCTTCACGCGGTAGTGGCCCGCCACGCGGGGCGCGAGCGCGCGCGGAACGGACGACTCCGGGTCCTCGCTGATGACGCTCAAGAGCACGTCGTCGGTGCGCGCGAACGCCGCGAGGGTGCGGTTCGTCGTCTCCAAGAAGCGGGGCGCGATGAAGAGCACGTGGGGCATCGGCAGACAGTGTAGGCGAGGCCCCGCGCGCGCCGCTCCGGGATCGTGCGTCAGCGGAGCGCGGCGAGGGCGGCCTTGGCCTTCGCGAGCGACACGGCGCCTTGGGGGCGGAGCTCCGGGGCGAAGATGGCGACGCGCAGCTCCTCGAGGTCCCAGCGCAAGGCGTCCACCGCCGCGGCGTCCCGCGCCGTCCCGCGGGTAGCCAAGAACGCGGCCCACACGGGCGCGAGCGGCTCGAGCTTGGCGGCGTCCTTGCGCGGGTCCGCCAGCGCGCGATCGAGGCGCACGCGGATCGCCTTCAGGTAGCGGGGGAGGTGGGCGAGCCGGGCGAGCGGGTAGCGCCGCGCCCACTCCGACGGGAGGAGCTGGGCGAGCTGGGCGCGCGCGTCCGCGCTCGCGAGCCTCCCGCTCGGGTGCTGGGCCGCGGACCGCAGCGCCTTCTGCGTGGTCCCAAGCTCGCTCGTGACCGCCGTGATGGCCGCGGCGACCCTCCGCGCGCTCGGCTCAAGGTCCCGCAGGCCGCTGGCCACGAGGGCGTCGAACGCGGGCTTCGCGCGGGGCAGCGCCGCGGTGGCGAGCCCGAACGCCTCGTCTACAATCTTGTCGAGGAGCACGCCTCGGAACGCGTCGGCCTCTGCGCGCGGCGTGGGGGCGCCGCTCTCGGCAGGCGGCGGCGGAGGCAGGCGCGCCGCGATCGCGGAGAGCGCGCCCTTCGCGCCGAGGGCGATGAGCCTCCGCACCCCCGCGCGGGTCTCGGCCTCGGCGGTCACGCGTGACTCGCGGAGCGCGAGGTC
>DAORJJ010000560.1:0-4691 GCA_035439005.1 Polyangiaceae bacterium
AAGCCGTGCGTCACCGGCGCCGCCTGCGCCGAGCGGCGGCTCTACGACGTGCCGAGCGACGCGGGCGGAGTGGCGTTTCGTCACCTCGCGGCGTTCGGTGACCGCTTCTACGTGGCGACCACCGAGGGCCTCCATTCGCTCCGGCCCGGCGAGCCGACGCTCGCTCGGCTCACGGCGACGCCCGTCCCGGTGGACGCGCTCTCGGTGGGGGCGCCGGACGTCGTGTTCACCGCCTGGCGTGTCGGCGGGGAGGCCACCTTCACGCGCTACGCGTGCCAGGCGGGAGCGTGCGCGACGGTCAGCGCGACGCAGTTGGCAGACGCGGTCGGGGACGTCGCGGCGACCTCCGCCACCGCGGCCTGGGTTCGCGCGGGAGGGCTCACCCGGTTTGACGCGGAGGACGGCGGCGTGCGCACCCTCAGCGGCGTGCCGGTCGGCGCGTCCCTGGCGGTGCGAAGCGCGCGCGTGGTGCTCGGCTATGGGAAGGAGTCTTCGGGCGCCGGAGGGGTGAGCGTGTTCGACGGCGCCGCGATCACCGCCCTGCTCGCGACGGTCGGGGCGCCGCGGCGGCTCGCCACGAGCTGCGCCGACGTGTTCGTCACGCTCTCGCCAGCGGGCGCGCATCCGGGTTGCGAGATCCGAACACCGAAGGAAGTCCGAAGTCCGAGGCCCGAGGGGACGCTGGGAGGTCGATGCCGGCCGGCTCGTCGCGACCTCGCTCGGCGGCGACGGCACCCTCGACGTCGCGCGCCGCACGCTCCCCGGGCCGGGCGGGGCGGAGCTCGGCCCGCTCGCGGTCGACGCGACCCACGTGTGGTTCGTCGCGTCGCAGAGCGGCCGCCGGGCGCTGCACGCCGCTGCCGTGGGCTCGTTCTCGGGCGCCGCCCCCGGGCCCGCTTCCGTCGAGGTAGACAGCACGGTCGACGACGGCGGCCAGGCGAGCGCGCTCGACGTCGCGGTGACCGACACGCACGTCGCGGTCCTCGGCGCGCGCGCCCTCCTCGTGCTCCGGAAGTACGAATGAGCGCGCCCCGCACTCCAAGCTCTCCCCGTCCGTCGCGCGCCCTCGCCCTCGTCGCGGCCGCCCTCGGCTTCGCGGCCGCCTGCAACCAGCTCTTCGACATCGGCCCCGGCGAGGTCGCTCCCCCCGACGCCGCCACCGCCGACGCCGTCGTCACGACGCCTGTCGACGTCGCGAGCCCCGACGCGTCTCGGGTCTGCGCGCTCCCGGCCGGTGGGGAGCTGTGTGGCGCGGCGTGCCCGCCGACCGACGTCGCGAGCCCCGAGGGCGCGGGCGCCCCACTGGTCGCGCTCGCGTCCGACCGTGAGCGCTTCTTCGTCGCGGCGCGCCTCCTCTACGCCGTGGCGCCGCCCGCGGGAGTGACGCCGGTCGCCTTCTTCGGCAGCCCCAGCGCGCACCGCATGGGCGCCGCCCAGGGCTCGGTCTTCATCACCACGAACGCCTCCAGCGGCAAGCTCGGCGTGCGGCGGCACCGGGACGAGTGCGTCGACGCCGCGTCGCTCCCCGAGGCCGCCGCCCTCGACGCGAGCGCCCTCGTGGCCCCGGAGTTCTGCAACTACCACGAGTACCCCGAGCTGAAGTGGGCGCGCCCGATGGGCCGCGTCGTGGGCGTCGAGGCCGAGTCGGCGTGGATTCGCGTCGAACACCCCGACCTCGCCCCCCAGGTCGTCGAGTACCGCGTCTCCGGCATGGACCCCACGCCCTACAAGAACGGCGGCCCACCCGGACGGCGCGTCCCGCTGCCCGCGCACGGCGCGTCGCTCGCCGCGCGCGACGACCGCCTCGTGTACGGGTACGACGGCGGCGCGGGGGTGTTCGACCTCGCGGCAGACGCGGGGCGCCCGCTCCTCGGCGACGCGGGCTCCGTCCTCGACGTGGCCGCGACGTGCGCCCACGCCTACCTCGCGGAGTCGGGGCGTGTCGTCCGCGCGCCGCTCGACGGCGCGGCGCCGCTGTCGGTGCTCAGCCTCGCGCCCCTCGGCCCGCTCGCGGGAGAGCTGGCCATCGACGCGACGCACCTGTGGTTCGTCGCGGGCGGGCAGCTCCGCGCGGTGCCTCTCACCGCGTTCGACCGCCCCGAGGTGCCGACCGACGCGGTCGTGGCGATCGGCGCGGTCCCGGCCTCCGCCGCGCCCGCAGTGGCGGTGACCGACGACTACGTGGCCGTCCTCGGGGACGCGGTCCTCCGGCTCTGGAAGAAGCACCGGTAGAGGCGAGGGCGGCGCGGCCGCTCGGGTTGCGCCCGCGCCGAGGCGAGATACGCTCGGCCGCGTGAGCTCCGCACCTCCCCCCACTCCCGCGATCGTCGACGCGTGGATTCAGCACCCCACGCCCGCCTTCGCGCGGAACCCGATGTTCCAGACCCTCCGCCGCTGGAGCGCCGACGCCGAGATACCCGACGAGATACCCCACGAGCTCACCACCGCCGCCCTCACCTCCGCCGGCGTGACGCGCGCGCTGGTCACGGCGTGGTGGGGGCCCACCGGCCCGCTCCTCTCGAACGACGAGGTGGCGGCCGTGGTCGCCTCGGCGCCCGAGCTCTACGTCGGGGTGGCCTCGGTCGATCTCTCGCGGCCCATGGAGGCCGTGCGCGAGCTGCGGCGCGCCGTGAAGACCCTCGGCTTCCGCGCGCTGAGGATGCTCCCGTGGCTGTGGAACGCGCCCCCAAACGCTGCGCAGTATTACCCGCTCTACGCCGAGTGCATCGAGCTCGGTATCCCGTTCTGCCTGCAAGTGGGCCACGCGGGGCCGCTGTGTCGCTCCGACCCGGGGCGGCCGATTCCCTATCTCGACGAGGTCGCCCTCGATTTCCCCGAGCTCGTCATCGTGGGCGGGCACATCGGGTATCCGTGGACGCACGAGATGATCGCGCTCGCTACGAAATACCCGAACGTGTACATCGACACCTCGGCCTACAAGCCCAGCCGCTACCCCGCAGAGCTCGTGACGTACATGCGCGGCCACGGGCGTCGAAAGGTGCTGTTCGGCAGCAATTACCCCATGATGCTCCCCGGCGCGTGCCTCGCGCAGGTCGACTCCCTCGGGCTCGACGACGAGGCCAAGGGGCTCTTCTTGAGCGGAAACGCGCAGCGCGTGTTCAAGCTCGCGTGAGCCTCCCTCGCCTCATGCCTGGAGGGGTTCCACTCAGGAGACTGCGAAGCTCGGCACTCGGGGGCGTTCTCCTTCTTTCGACTCTCCTTCTTCACGCCTGTCACACTCCCAAGGTGGACGCAGGGACGGTCGAGCCGCCGCCCGTGCCCCCGGTCGTGGACGCGGCGTCGCCCGCGCCCGCGCCATCGGCGCAGGTGGGGGAGCCCATCGCAGGCGATGACGCGTGGGAGCCGTCGGAGGAGCTACTCGTCGTCGGGCGCGCGCATGGCTGCGCGAACACCACGAGTGGGCTCCTCTGCTGGGGCGCCAACGAGCACGGGCAGCTCGGAGACGGCACGCGCGAGCGGCGGACGAGCCCCGTGCGAGCGCTGCCGCGCCCGGCCCGCACGGCGGCGGCCGGCGACGCGCACACGTGCGCCGACGAGTCGTGCTGGGGCGCCAACGGCGCAGGTCAGCTCGGCGTCGCCGCCGGTGCGGACGCGCTCTCCCCCACGCCCGCACACACCGCGCTGCTCCAGCGCCTCCGGGGCGCGCGCCGCCGGTGGGAGTGGCTCGCGCTCCCGAGCGCCAGCTGCGTGCGCTACGACGAGGGCGCCGGCGCGGTCGAGTGCGCTCCCGACGGGCTACCTTCCCCGGACTGCGCGGGGAGCGCGATGTGCCCCGTCTACCGCACGGGCGTGGCGGGAGCGGGCGCCCGCACCTGCGTCTTCCACACGATGACCTCGTCCAGCGCCCTCCGTTGCTCGCCCGACGATCGCCTGTCGAAGCAGATCGGCGAGGGGTACTCGTCGGCGCGGGACGCGGACCTCGGAGTGCCGAGTCTCCAGTCGATCACGTCGCTCGGGCTCGGGCGTGACTTCGCGTGCGGTGTGCAGCTGGATGGGCGTGTGCGCTGCTGGGGAGATCTCTCGCGCCTCGCGGGCGGGGCGTCCGCGTACCGAGCCGTGACCTCTCCGTATTGGAGCGCGCGCAAGATCGCGGTCGGTGACACGTTCGCGTGCTTCACGCGCGTCGATGGCCGAGTGCTCTGCTTCGGCGACGAGCCCGCCATGAAGCTGCGGACCGGGGACGGTCGTGGCCTCGGGGTCGCGCGGGTCGTGAGCGGCGAGCCGGGCGGAGACGCCAGGATGGTCGTTCGGCTCGCGGCAGGCGCGCACCATGCGTGCGTTCGCGTCGGCTGGGGCGCCCGCGGGGTCTACTGTTGGGGGCAGAACGATCAGGGCCAGCTCGGCGACGGGACGACCGTGAGCCGTGTCGAGCCGGTGGAGGTGCGTCTCACGCCGTAGCGTCGACGGTCGAGCCTCGCGACTCGCCGCGCGGATCTGCGCGGCGAGTCTCCGTGAGAGTTGGGATCGCGATACACGGGAATCGCGCGATATCCTGGCTACGCAATAGCCCTGTTCGCGTCACCGCGTGAGGCGCCCCTCGGTCGCGCACGGCCCGAGCGAGGGCGAGAGCTTCCCCGTGAGCGTCGCGCGGTCGGCGTTGATGCGCACGCGGCCCGCGCCGCCGCCGCCGCCGGTGCCCGCGTAGTCCGGGATGGCGACGCCGTCGCCGC
>DAORJJ010000561.1:0-4669 GCA_035439005.1 Polyangiaceae bacterium
GCGGCTCGTCGGCTGGGCCAGGCGCGCAGGCGGCCCCTACGACGCGCGGCCGGACCCCACGCCGGGCCCCGTCCGGCGGGCGGCCCGGGGCCGCGACCCGGGCGTGGCGGCCTGGGCGGGGGCGGTCGAGCGCGCGGCCTACGATCACCAGCCTGTCGACGAGCGAGCCGAAGCGGACGTGCTGGAGCTCGCTCCGCAGCCAAATCTAGCGGTCGCGCGCGAGCCGGCGCCGCCTCGAGCGGCGGCCGATCCACGCCAAGATTTGGCGAAGGTGCCGAAGCGCGTTTGACATGCGACGGACGCAGTTTCTATAAGGTGAAGCCCGTCCCTCGCGTCGGGACCAAGGAGCGCGATGAATCCAATCGTTATCGTCATCATCGTGCTGGCCGTCGTGGCAGCCATCGCCTACTTCGCGTTCGCCAAGAAGGCGCCGGAAGAGCTCCCGCCCGCAGAGCCCGCAAAGAAGCCGAGCCCGGAGAAGAAGCCGGCTGACCCCACGGAGACCGCGAAGAAAGCCGACAAGCCCGCGGCCAAGAAGGCGGAGCCGGAGAAGAAGCCGGAGCCCGCGAAGAAGGCCGACGCGGCGCCCCTCGCCACCACGGCCGTCGAGGCCCCGCAAGCGAAGGCGCAGCGCGAGAAGTCGTCCGACGCCCCCGCCGTCGTCGTCGCGCCCGTCGCGCCCGTCATGGTGGAGGCCCCGGTCGTGGCGCCGCCGACGTCGAAGCGCGACTTGGTGGGCCTGCGCAAGGGCCTGAAGGCCTCCCGCAAGGGCTTCATCGCGCGCCTGACCGCGCTCTTCACGGGCAAGAAGGAGATCGATCCGGCGATCCTCGAGCAGATGGAAGAGGTCATGATCGCCAGCGACGTCGGCGTCAAGACCACCCACGCGATCCTCGAGCGGCTCCGCGAGCGCCTGGAGAAGAAGGAGCTCGACGACGTCGACGCGGTCTGGGCGGCGCTGCGCGCCGAGGCCGCCGCCATTCTCTCGGTGGAGGCCCGAGGCCCCGTCGCGGGGCGGCCGCTCGTCCTCCTCATGGTCGGTGTCAATGGGGTGGGCAAGACCACGACCATCGGCAAGCTGGCGACCAAGTGGAACGCCGACGGCAAGAAGGTCGCGCTCGCCGCCGGCGACACGTTCCGCGCCGCGGCCGTCCAGCAGCTCGAGGTGTGGGGCAAGCGCGTGGACGCGGAGGTCATCCGCGGCAAAGAGGGCGCCGATCCGGGCGCCGTCGCGTTCGAGGCCACCACCCGCGCGAAGGACGGCGACTTCGACGTGCTGCTCGTCGACACCGCGGGGCGCCTGCACACGAAGGCCCCGCTGATGGACGAGATCAAGAAGATCCGCAAGACCATCGCGAAGGCCATGGATGGCGCGCCGCACGAGACGTTCCTCGTGCTAGACGCGACCACCGGGCAGAACGCGTTGACCCAGGCCCAGCTCTTCAAGGAGGCGGTGGACCTCACGGGCATCGTGCTCACCAAGCTCGACGGGACGGCGAAGGGCGGCATCGTCCTCGGCATCTGCGACGAGCTGAAGATCCCCGTGCGCTACATCGGCCTGGGCGAGCGCGCGGAAGACCTCCGAGAGTTTCACGCCGACGACTTCGTCGAGGCGCTGTTCGGGCAGACCGAAGCGGCCGACGAGTCCTCGGACGAGTGAGCGAAGAACCCTCCGATTCAGGCGTCAAATGCGAACTTCACCGCGTGCAGAAGGATTGTCGTTGAAAGCTCGAAAACGCGCATGGTATAGTCCCGCGCACTTTCGCTGTACGCCTGAATCCCTAATCGTTTTCGTTAGTTACGCACCGTGCAGGGTAGAGCGGCAGAAGGGGTTGCGATGAAGCAGGCTGGGAATACCCTGACCACTTCCGGCGGTGCGACACGCCGAGGTTGCCTAGGGCAGATGAAGGGCATTCGCCGCGTGGCGGGCTGCCTTCTCGCGGTGTCGGCGCTCGTCGCCGTGCCGCAGGTGGCGCTCGCTCAGAAGGGCGGCAAGAAGCCCCCGGCGGCTCCGGCGGCAGCGCCGGCGGCTCCGGCGGCTCCGGCCGCGGGCGGCGACGCGATCGAGATCGACGATCCGAACGCGCCGAAGAAGCCGGACACGCCGCCAGACCAGCCGGCGACTCCGCCTGCGGGCGGGGTCACGGGGGGCATCTGCGACATCGACCCGACCGCCTGCCCCAAGCAGTCGGACATCAAGGCGCTCGCCGACAAGAAGGTCGCGGCCGAGGTGTACGCGGTCGAGCAGGAGTTCGCCCTGAAGAAGGGCCGCGTCGAGGTGAACCCGTACGGTGCGTTCACGCTGAACGACCAGTTCGTGAGCCACCCGGCCTTCGGCCTCACGGCGAACTACTACCTCACGAACGTCCTCGCGGTCGGCATCAACGGCAACCTGTTCGCCGGCCTGAACGTCGACTCGGACTTCAACTTCCAGAACCGCCGCGCGACCCGCGTCGCCGTGCCGCTCACCGAGTACCAGTGGAGCGCCGCTCTGCAGTTCTCGTATGTGCCCATCTACGGCAAGTTCTCGGGCTTCAACGCCTTCATTTTCAACTACGACGTGTACGCGCTCGGCGGCGTCGGCGCGCTGTCCACTCGTCCCATCGCGGTCATCGACCCCGACAACCGCAAGTTCGACTTCAAGCCGAAGATCGACTTCAACGTGGGCGTCGGCTTCCGCATCGCGTTCAACAAGTGGTTCGCGGCGACCCTCGAGCTCCGCGATCACATCTATGTTGAACAGCTCGAGAACATCCAGGTCGGCCGATCGCAAGCCGAGCAAACGGATCCGAACACGTGGCTCGGCGACAAGCCGCTCACGAACCACATCCAGGCCCAGCTCGGGGTGAGCGTGTTCTTGCCCTTCGGCTTCGAGTACCGGTTGCCCAAATGAGCGCGCGAGAGAGGACTGTCATGAAGCGGCGTAACTTCCGTGGCGCGTACGCGCTCGGTATCGCAGGGCTCGTCGGGCTCGGCGTGCTCGGGGCCGAGCGCACCGCGCAGGCCGAGGAGATTCAGCTCACCGGCCCGCTCGCGGGGGCTCCGCCCGTCCGCAAGCTCCGCCAGCACCGCAAAGGGCGCTTCGAGATCGCCCCGGCGTTCTCGTTCACGCTCCTGGACGAGTACCGGCGCACCATGGTCGTCGGCGCCACGGCGACGTACAACGCGTTCGACTGGCTCGGCTTTGGCGTCTACGGCGGCTACGGCGTCGTGGCTCCGCTCACCGCGCTGAGCGAGAACGTGAACACCTCCGCGCCGCGCAACCCGCGCACCGCGGTCAACGTCGCCAAGGGCGACTTCGGGGCGCAGGTCTCGAAGATGACCTGGATGGTCGTGCCCCAGGTGCAAATCGCACCCTTCCGCGGGAAGCTCGCGATCCTCAGCAAGGTCTTCGTCGACACCGACCTCTACCTGCACCTCGGCCTCGGATTCCACGGGCTCGAGGAGCGCGCCGACTGCGCCGGCGGTGCGTGCACCACGGACGTCAAGGCGATGGCCTCACGCGTCGCGATCTCGCCGAACTTCGGCCTCGGGTTCAAGTTCTACACGAGCAAGCTCGTGAACTTCGGCCTCGAGTACCGCGCGTTCCCCTACTCCTGGAACCGCGCGGGCCTCGACCAGCGCGGCGGGGGCAACGACGGCAAGTTCCCCGATCAGAAGATCGACAGCAACGATCAGACCTTCAAGTTCAACCAGATGATCACGCTCTCGGTCGGCTTCGCCTTCCCGTCGCAGCCCTCGCTCAGCGAGTAGTCCGCCCCGCGTTCCTCCAAGCCGGCGCGCGCCTTCGGGCTCGCGCCGCGCTTCATTTTGTCCTCCGCGCGCATGCTCGGGCGCCCCTTAGCGCAGTCTGTTCGCGTTGCAAGTCCTAAGAAATCATTATCAAATTCGGCTACCGGCCTTCCCTCTGAGCGAGCGCGCGTCACACTTGAGAGAGAGATGCTCGAGGTGGCGCCATGGCGATGAAGCGAGGGTCTTTGGGGTTGCGGCTGTGTGCGTCGGGGCAGATGATCGTCGCCTGCGCCCTCTCCCTCCTCGCCGCGGGATGCGCGCGCACGCGCCCTCCCGAGGTGTCTCCCGCGGTCCTCGCCGACGCGACCCTCGGGGTCGTGGCCGTCGCCACCGCGGGCGAGGAGGGCGCCGATCACGTGACCCTGTGCTCGGGCGCCCTGGTCGCCCCCAACCTCGTGCTCACCGCGAGGCACTGCGTCACGCGCGCGCTCACATCGACCCCCGCGTGCGACGCCGAGGGGCGCTCCCACAACCGCGTCCACCTGTCCGCCGACGTGGATCCGGGCCGGATCACGATCTACGTCGGGAGCCGCGTCCGCCCCGACGTCGACACGCCCGTCGCGCGCGCCGAGCGTACGCTCCACCCGAAGGGCCGCGTGCTCTGCGACGCCGACGTCGCCTTCCTGGTGCTCGACCGCCCCGTGCTGGGCGCGAAGGTGCTCCCGCTGCGCTTGCATGGCTCCGTGGAGGCGGGCGACTGGGTGGTGCCCGTGGGCTTCGGCGGGGGGATGAACAACATCGTCGGGTTGCGCGTGGCGCGCAACGACAGCCGCGTGCTCGCGATCGGGCCCACGGCGAACGTGCGCACGGGCGCCGTGCTGGGTCCCCGCGAGTTCGAGGTCGATCAAGCGACCTGCCGCGGCGACTCTGGCGGGCC
>DAORJJ010000562.1:0-4659 GCA_035439005.1 Polyangiaceae bacterium
CGCGGAGCGTCGCCGTGGGCGAGCGCCCCGCCACGCGCACCACCGCGGGCGCGAGGTGCGCGAGCGTGGCGAGCGTCACCGAGAGCCCCAGCGCCGCGTAGACCACGCCTCGCGCCGCGCCGCCCACGCTCCCGCCTCCGCCTCCCGCGCCGCGCCAGAGCCGCCGCGGCGCGAAGCCGAAGCGTGTCTCCGCGAGCGTGGCCGCCAGCGCGACGGCGCCCGCGAGCCCGAGGACCGGCCCTGCGAGCGCGAGCAGGTCGAGCGCGAGCCCGCGGGGAGAGAAGGCGAGCGCGACCTCCGCGTCTCCCGCGTGGCCAACCGCCGCCCTCACGGACTCGCCGCTCCGCGCGAGCAAGACGCCCGCGACCGTCGGGCTCGCGAGGACGAACGCGAGGAAGGCGAGGGCCCCGCCGGGCGCGCCCGACGCCCCAAAATCGCCGTCACGTCGCGCGCGCCGGAGGCGCTCGGGCGTCGGCTCGAGCGTGCCCTCCTCGGCGGCGTCGGTCATGCGTCGCGCTTGCCGCGGCGCTTCGGCGGCGGGGTCTCGGCGGCGCGTGCCGCGCGCTCGGCGCCCTCAGCGGCCTCGTCGGCGCGCCCCTTGGCGACGAGCTCATAGAGCAGGCGCTCCATCTCGCGCATGCCCTCTCCCGTCGCCGCGGAGAGCGCGTGGAGCTTGATCTTCTTCTTCGCGAAGCGCGCGCGCAGCGCGGGGTAGGCCTCGCGGACCTCGGTCACGTCCATCTTCGAGAGCGCCACGAGCGTGGGGCGCTTCGCGAGCACGGGGTCGAAGAGGCGCAGCTCCTTGCGGAGCGCGTCGTAGTCGGCGACCGGGTCGCGTCCCTCGCCGGGATCGAGCGAGACGAGGTGCAGCAAGGCGCGCGTGCGCTCTACATGTTTGAGAAAGCGGAGGCCGAGCCCGGCCCCTGTCGAAGCGCCCGGGATGAGGCCGGGGATGTCGGCCACCACGAAGGACGCGTTGTCGTCGACGCGCACCACGCCCAGCTGTGGCACGAGCGTCGTGAACGGGTAGTCGGCGACCTTGGCGCGGGCCCGCGAGCACGCGCTCACGAAGGTCGATTTGCCCACGTTCGGGAAGCCGAGCAGCCCGACGTCGGCCATGACCTTCAGCTCGAGGCGCAGGCGGCGCTCGGCGCCGGGCTCCCCGGGCTCCGCGCGTCGCGGCGCGCGATCGAGCGGCGTCGCGAAGTGGATGTTCCCCCGCCCGCCGCGCCCGCCCTTCGCCACCACCGTGTCTACCCCGCCGACGGTGAGGTCGAAGAGCAGCTCCTTCGACTCGGCGTCGAACACCTGGGTGCCGACCGGCACGCGGCAGATGAGGTCGTCGGCGCCGCGCCCGTAGCAGTCGGCCCCGGAGCCGTTCTCGCCGTCGTCGGCGCGGAGCGTGTGCGCGTACGTGAGATCGAGGAGCGTGGAGAGGCCCGGATCCGTGCGGAAGACGACGTCGCCGCCGCGCCCGCCGTCGCCGCCGGACGGACCGCCGAACGGCACGTACTTCTCGCGGCGGAAGGCCACAGCGCCGTTGCCACCGTCGCCCGCCCGGGCCTTCACTTCGCATGAGTCGACGAATTTCACGCGCTCCTCATACCACAGCCACATTTGAAGCCCCGCGAACACCGCTGACGATTCGGCTAACCTGGTCGCATGAAGGACGTGCTCGTGCGTTTCGGCCTCGCGATGGAGAGCTCGCTGCTGACCGAGCTCGACGAGATCGTCGCCGCCCGGGGGACCACGCGGTCCGAGCTGCTCCGGGACCTCGTGCGCGCCGAGGTGTCGAAGCAGCGCGTCCGCTCGGGTGAGCCGGCCGTCGGCGCGCTCACCCTCGTGTACGACCACCACGTCCGCGACCTCACCGAGCGGCTCACCGAGGTGCAGCACGGCCTCGGGGACGCCATCCGCTCGACCATGCACGTGCACCTCGACCACGACCACTGCCTCGAGGTGATCGTCATGCGAGGCGACACCGACGTCCTGCGCGACGCGGCGCAGAGGATGCTGGCCACCCGCGGCGTGAAGCACGGGGGCCTCGAGCTCGTGACCGACCGCGCGCGCGCCCAGGCGTCCGACGAGCCCGGCCCCGTGCACGAGCACGACGGCCACACGCACGTGCACGCCCCGGACGGCCACGGCCACGACCACGGGGCCCCGCCCGCGCGTCCGCGCCGCAAGTGACGCGCGCGCGGGCCGCTACGTGTTGGCGAGGCGCGCGAACATGCTGATCAAGAAGAGCGCGACGTCGACGATGCCGATCACGAGCGCGGCGGTGGCCTTGCCGTCGCCCGTCATGCCAGGGCGGAGCGCGATGAACTTCTTCGCGTCGAGGGCGTTCTTGATGGCGAGGGGACCCAAGACGATCCCGAAGCAGAACAGGCCCACGAGGGCGTACTTGAGCGCCGTGTTGGCCTGGGGGCACTCCATCGGGAGGCCGTCGTCGAAGGAGGCTTGGGGCGGCGCGTACGGGTTCGCGTCGAGGCCGTAGCCGCCCGCCGGGGGCGGCGCGCCGTAGCCAGCGGCGGGGGGCGCCGGCGGACCCGCGGGGGGATCGAAGGACATGCTGAAAGGCTAGGGGAACCCCTGCGCCTCGCCAACGCGTTTTCTCGCGTGGCTAGCGCGAGCGTGATTCTCGCGCGGGGCCCAAGACCAGGAGGTGGGGCCCCGACCGGTGACCTAGCGCGAGCGCAGCAGCGCCCTCGCGAACAGCGGCGCGACGGGAGTGAGGTTCTCCGCGCCGAGCTGCTGGCTGCCCGGGTGCGAGTCGGTGCCGCAGACGGTCGCGAACACGCCGGAGGCGCGGATCTTCTCGAGCGAGTCGCCAGGGAGCACGAGGTGGCTCGCGATCGCGTGGACGCGCGCAGCGCCCGCGGCGAGGTACGCGCGCCCGGCCTGCACGAGCGACGAGCCCGTGCGGATCATGTCGTCGTAGACCACGACGTCCTTGCCCACGACGTCGGCGTTGATGCCGGTCACCGAGAGCGCTCCGCTCGACGAGTCGCGCTTCTTGTAGACGAACGCGGGCTCCACGCCGAGCGTGCGCGCGAGGCTCTGCACCCACTTCGCGCGGCCGGCGTCGGTCGCGCCAAGGACGTAGGACGTGTCCCCCATGGTGCGCTGGACGAGCTCGGTGACGAGGGGCGCGCCGTAGAGGTGGTGCGTGACGTGCCGGTCCTCGAAGTAGAACTCGATGCCGTCGGTGTGGAGGTCGAACAGGAACACCCGCGAGCCGCCCTCGCAGCCGGGGATCGACGAGATGAGCCTCGCGCGGGTCTTGGCCGTGACGACCTCCCCGGGGTAGACGGCGCGCTCCATCGTCGCGTACCCGAAGTACGGCATGACGATGCTGAGCGAGCGCGCGCCGGCCCGCGAGATCGCGCAGCCGAGGTCGTAGAGCTCGAGCCAGTCGAGATCGGTGGGGGTGCCGCCGAGCAGCACGACGTCTCGGCCCCAGGCGTCGTCGAGCAGCCGAAGGTAGCGCTCGCCATCGGGGAACATCTTGCGCTCGACGTGCCCCTCGTCGAGCTCGCCCTCGGCGAGGAAGCTCGGGGCCATGTAGCTGTAGGATGCAATCGTATAGAGCAGACTCTTCGTCACGTGGGCGCCTCTCTCTTCTTCGGTGCGCTCCCCGTCGACGCGTCGACGATGGCGCGCGCCACCTCGCGGGCTTGCCGCACACACTCGGGGATGCCGATGCCGTCGTAGCCGTTCCCCGCGAGGTACACGCCGGGGTGCGCCGCGAGCGCGCGCTTGACGCGCGCGAGGCGTCCCGCGTGCCCGAGGCGCGGCTGCGGGCTCGCCATGCCGTAGCGGTAGATCCGCGCGAACTGCGCCTTCCCGCGCAGTCGGACGAACGCGCCGAGCTCGCGCTGCGCGAGGTCGGCGAGGGCGGCGTCGCTCACGTCGCGGCCCGCGTGCTCCGCCCCGAAGAAGAGCCGCACGAGGGCCTGCCCGCTGGGCACGCGGTGGTCCCACTTCGAGCCGACCCAGGTGCACGCGAGCGCCGCGCGCCCGGCGGATCGCGGGACGATGTAGCCGGACGCGTCGAGCGGGTGGTCGATGTCGGCGCGCCGGAAGGCCAAGAAGACCGTCGCCGTCGAGGCGTATTCGAACTCCGCGAGCAGCCCGGGCAGGGCGTCGTCGAGGGGCGCGAGGGCCCTCGCGGCGGCGTGGGCCGGGCCGGTGAACACGACGTGGTCGGCCTCGAGCACCTGGTCGCGGAGCGCCACGCGGTACGGCCGGCCCGAGGCGGCGCGCGACACGCCGAGGACACGCGCGCCGAGGCGGATCTCGCCCTGGACACGGTGCGCGAGGTTGAGGACGAGATCGCCCATGCCGCGCTTGAGCGACAGGAAGGCCGAAGGGCCCGCTGGCTTGCGCGACTCGGGCGCCGAGTCGCGCGCCTCGCGCCTCCCGCGGCTGCTGCGCGGGCCACGCTTCTCGTGCGCGCTGACTTCGCTCGCCGCGGGGCGGAGCGGGGCTTGGGCGGCGCGCGCCGCCTTCTGCGCCCGCATCGCGCGGATCAGCGAGCCGTGGGTCTTCTCGGCCGCCACGAGCTGCGGGAACGCGGCCCGCACCGAGATTTGGTGGGCGTCGCCCGCGAAGATGCCGCCCAAGAGCGGGCCCGCGAGCCGCTCGGTGAGCTGCTCG
>DAORJJ010000563.1:0-4654 GCA_035439005.1 Polyangiaceae bacterium
GTGCACATGGCCTTCTGACGATTCAGGATCGGCGGAACTGGGTTCCGCCTTAGCGAGCACGCGTACAAGAGAGCCGCGACCACCAAGACGCTGCCAATCAGGGAGAGAATGCCTGGGAGGGCGAGGCCGCGCTCGCGAACCGCCGCGTCCAGCGGATGCGCCACGGCAGGAGATCCCCGTCGAGCCGCCCGGGATCGAACCCACTCGAGAACACGTCGCCTGCGCTCGTCGGCGGGGTCGCCCGGTGATGGCCCTCATCCCACACCGAGATGAGGTGGCTCGCGCCTTCGGACGTGTCGTAGGGGTCCCCGATGTCCGGGAGCGCGGCGCGGAGCTCCCTGCCACGCTCGCGGTGCTCCACCGCGAAGGCGTCGAGCGCGGCGTCGAGCGTCGCGGGATCGAGGAGGTCGAGGATGCCCTCGCCCACGAGGACCTGGCCGCGCGCGTCGTCGCGCACGAGCACGTGACGGACATGGCCGAACTCGCCGACGACCCGCGCCCACCGGGTGAAGCCCGCTGCGAGGAACCCCGGTGGGATCTCCGGGGTCTGTCCGAGGGGGACCAGCACGCCTGGCGTGTTCGTGGGGATCGCGACAGGCCACGGGAGCGGGGGGGGTAGCGGGGAGCTCGGTGGCGCGCCGCCGCCGGCCCCGAGGTCGACGCCAATCCTCCCGAAGGACATACCGACCAGCTTGCCGTCCTTGTCGACGTATTCGGTGGTGCCGGTCGTGGTCACGGCGGGCGCCCGCGCGGAGGGGCTCGAGGCGGTGGGGGCGTCCCGAGGAGGCCGCGGCGCCGCGACGGCTGGCGCGGGCGGCTTCGGTCGCACCCGGAAGAGCTCCCTCTGCCACGCGGTCAGCGCCTCGTCGAAGGTCGCTCCGCGCGCGATGGCGGTCCCGCCGAAGCCGTCCACGATCAGGGTGCCGGCGGAGGGGTCGACGTCGGCGAAGAGGGCGCCGCGGAGCACGCGGAGGGCGCGCTGGATGACGGCGCGCGCGCCTCCCGGCAACGCGGCGGGGATCCGGACTCGGAGCGGCGCGTGCGGCGCGAGCTCGAACGCCGCGACGAGGTCCGCGAGCGCCTCGATGGTCCACGCGGGGCTCGCCTCACTCGCGTCCTCGCGGCAGAGGAGCTCGCACGGGAGGAGCTGCGGAGGTCGCGCGAGCGCGTCGATCGTGAGGGGCTTCTCGAGCGGCAGCCAGCTCCAGGTGAAGGGGTCGCCGCCCGACCACGTCGAGCCACACACGACGCCGCGATCGTCGTAGCTCACCGTGAGCGGCGCCGCGCTCGAGCGTATCGCGAGGTCCCCCGAGCGCGCCCACTGGCCCACCGGGGCGATGTCCACGTGCCGCTCGGGCGGCGGCGCCGGGGCGGGCTTCGTCCCGACCGTCTCGCCGTCCGGACCGACCACGGTGACCGTCCCTTGCGGAGCCTTGATTCGCACCACCCTCGTGAGCTCGAGGAGGGGAAGGCCGACGAGCCACTCGGGGCGCTCCGGGTCGCGCAGGTAGAGAGCGCGGGCTTCGGTGGCTCCGCCCTCGACGTGGGCGCGATCCCCGAGCCGCTCGGCCACCGCGTCGAACAAGCGGACCGCGTGCTCCAGCGTAGGCAAGGCGCGACTCATCGCGCTTCGGACCTCGAACATCGGGTGCTTTCCGACGACGCGCAGGCCTTCGCGGTCGAGGTAGTGGCGGAGGCGCGCGGGGATCTCGGGCCATTTCACCATGCCGTGAGCCTACGCGAGGTCCGGTGACCACGCATGGCGGTTTCACGCCCTCCGGTGGCCAGCGGCGCGCGGCACGACAATCCGCCCACCCGGGCCCGCTTGGCGTACTCTGCTGCACGCATGCTCGAACGCATCGCTCTCCACCAGACTCGCCTCCGCACCCCTGGCCTCGGCCTCGAGGGCAAGGGCGTCGCGCTCGGCGCGAAGGGGCTCGTGCTCCTCCCCTCGATCGATCGGCTCGTCGCGTGGCTCAGCGTGTACACGCGCGAGCACTCGCTCGAGGATCTCATGCCCAGCATGGAGATCGAGCTCGTGCGCTCCAAGCTGGGCACGCGCGAGATCACCCTGTCGTTCGCCGCCGAGTCGAGCGATCGCATGGACCGCATCGCGGAGACCGCGCGCCTCGTGGGCGGGTTCGCGTTCACCGGGACGAGCCGCCACTTCGTGCAGTACCGCGACGCCGGCGCCCCCTTCGGCTACGACGCCACGCAGCTGCTCACCACCGATCTGCCGCTGTGCCTCTACCACGACAAATTCACGCAGGTCTACGAGATAGACAAGAAGGTTGACCTAAGGGCGCTCCTCCTGCGGCTCATGCCGCACGTCGATCCCAGCACGAACGACGACACGGGGCCGCGGATCCTGGTCGCCGAGGCGGGGCTCGGGCCGGCGCTGATCCACTACTTCGTCCGCTCGCGCGTGGAGGGCGAGGTCGCGGTGGGCGAGTGGCCGCCGGAGAGCGCCTTCGACGAGGGCCCGGTGCGCCGCACCATCGTGCGCCTGCCCGAGCTCCCGAAGCGCATGCTGAGCCTCATGCGGCTCACGCCGGGCATCACGACGTTCCTGCCGGCCGGGCCGGGCGTCGCCGTCGAGCAGGGCTACCGCCACCCCGTCGCGCTGCGCGCGTGCCCCGTCTTCGACCCCAACGGGCTCGTGCTCCTGCGGGGGCGCGGGGACGACCCGTGGATGCTCGAGCGCACCCCCCAGATGGGCGACCTGCGCGCGTTTGCGCGGGTCGAGCTGCGGCACGACGGGCGCCCCGAGGCGCTCGCGGCGGTGGGCACGATGAAGCCCGACGCCGTGCGCGTGCCGCTGCGGGTCGTGCCCTCCCCCTCCCCCTGGAAGAACGTGACGGCCTCGTGGGTGCCGCCGGAGCAGGTCTCCCTGCTGCGTCGCCTCGCGTACGCGCTGCCGCACGACACGATCACGCGGACGCGCATCGCGATCACGCCGCGCGGCGCGTTCCTGCGCGCGTCGATGGGCATCGAGGCGATCCCGATCGGCACCTTCTTCTACGAGTTCCACCCGAGCCTGTTCTTGCCCGCGGGGTACGACGTGACGCCCGCGGTGGCGCCGGAGGTGCTCTGCCGCGCGCTCGGAGCGCCGGCGTCGCAGGTGCTCTTCATCGACTCGCTCGCGCGCGCGATGAGCGTGGAGGAGTCGGCGTTCGTGCCGCTCGAGACCGTGCTGCTCGAGAGCAAGCCGTGGGAGCCGATCGTGGCCGAGTCGATCGAGCGCGCCCTGGCGGAGCGCACCGTCGACCTGCGCCTCGAGCCGCTGGGAGCCTTCCCCATGAGCGCCGTGGAGCCCCCGCCCGCGGGCACGCCGGGGGGCTGAACCATGGCGAAGGCCAGCCCGGGCACGGTGCAGGACGTCCTGTTCGCGCAGTTCCTGGCGCCGCTGGTGCTCGGCGGCCCCATGACGCTCCACAAGCCGATCGGGGGCGCCACCGCGCTCGCCATGGAGGGCGATCGCCCCTTCGCCGACCCCGAGCTCGGGAGCCACGTGCAGCTCGCGCGCGTTCGGATCGCCCGGCGCCTCGCGCCCGTCGACCGCCTCGAGGCCTTCACCGCCCACGAGTGGGCGCTCGCCGCCGTGCTGAACGATCTCATCCAGACCACACACCCGGGCTTCGACGCCGTGCTCCGGCGCAGCTCGCCCGGGAAGCTGCTCGCGGTGCTCGACGCCACCCTCGACCGCATCCCCACCCCCTCGAGCGTGGGGGAGAGCCTGTCTCGCCACACCCTCTTCTCGCGCGTGCTCGAGGTGACCCGCACCGACGTGACCCTGGCGTGGTGGACCGGCAAGCAGACCTTCCTCGGCACCGAGCCCCCCGCCCGCCTCAAGGCCTGGCCGGAGCTGCGCCGCGTGGAGGAGACGCGGCTCCCGCGCGGGCTCGTCGAGCTGCCCGGCAGCGGCGGCGTGGTGTCGGGCACCGGGTTCCTCGGCACGCTGAGCAAGTTCTTGGAGCGCACGCCCCTCACCGACCTGGCGACGCTGGATCGCAAGGAGCCCGCCTTCCAGTGGAGCGCGGGATCGCTCGGGCTCGTGGGCTCGCGCGGCGGCCGGACCCTCGCGCTCCGCGCGATCGCGCTCCGACCCCAGGCCTCGAGCGACGACGCGCTCGGCGCGGCCACCCGGCGCCTCGCCGAGAGCCGCCAGTGGCAGGGCCTCAGCGTCGCGCTCGACCTCCTCGGAGAGCACGTCCTCGCGCGGGCCGTGATGACCACGAGCCGCGGCGGCGACGCCGTCCCGCTCGCGCCGGACAAGGACGGCTCCCCGGCCGGCTTCACGCGCAGCGTCGGCGCGTTCGCCGCGCGGCGACTGATCGCGACCTCGGGCGGCGGGCTCGACTCGGAGGGCCGCCAGCGGGTGCTCGCGCTCCTCGGCCCCGCGGCCGAGTCGGGCGCGGCGCGGGCCCTCGCCGAGCTGCTGACGGCCTGACGCGCGGACGGGCGCGGCGCCCCGATCCGTGGTACGCCGCTGCGCATGACGGGTCGTCACTCGCTCCGCGCCGCCGCGCACGCCGCGCTGCCCGCGCTCTTGCTCTGCGTGGGCTGCTCCGCGGCCGAGGACCCGACCAGCGCCGAGCCGCCCGAGCCCGTCGCCGCGCCCCGCGCGATCGCCCCTGCGCCGACCGTAGCCGCC
>DAORJJ010000564.1:0-4652 GCA_035439005.1 Polyangiaceae bacterium
GCCGGCGGCGCTTTTCCGCGTGGGCCGGCGCGAGGGTGGTACGGTCCGCCCATGTCGCCCGAGAAGCCTCGACCGGGGTTTTTCGCCCTCGAGCTGCTCGACAACCGCTTCCCGGTGCTGCACGGGCTGCGCGTGCTCGCCATCTTGAGCGTGGTCCAGCTCCACGTGACGGCCGTCATGGCCGGCGAGGAGCACATCACGCTCGATCGCGACCTCAGCGGCGTCTCGGTGTCGATCTTCTTCGGCATGGACATGTTCTTCGTGCTGAGCGGCTTCCTCATCGGCACCATCCTGCTCCGCTCGCTCGAGCAGCACGGCTCGCAGAACATCCGGCGCTTCTACGTGCGGCGCGCGTTCCGCACCTTCCCGCTCTATTACGTGGTGCTCATCGCGCTCGCGCTCGGCACCACGCTCACGCCGCAGCAGCGCGCGCACCTGCCGTACGAGCTCATCTACGCGACGAACTTCATGCCCGGCGGGCACACGCAGCTCGTCATGAGCTGGGGCTGGTCGCTCGCCCTCGAGGAGCAGTTCTACCTCACGGTGCCGCTCCTCTTCTTGCTCCTGTGGAAGCTCCCGAGCGATCGCGCGCGCCTCGGCCTGCTCGGCGCCCTCTGGGCGAGCGCGCTCGCCGTGCGCCTGTACATCTTCTACCGGTACGGCCCGTGGGAGGACTTCGCCCTCTTCCGCGCGATCTACGTGAGCACCTACACGCGCTACGACACGCTCGTGTGCGGCATCGCGCTCGCGTTCGTCCACGTGCGCCATAAAGACCGCGTGATGGCCTGGCTCACAGATCCGTTCCACCGCGCGCTGCTCGCCGTGCCCGCGCTCGGCTGCCTGTGGCTGCTCCTGAAGCCCCAGCTCTTCGGACGCGAGAACCTCCCGCTCTTCCATGTCTTCGCGTGGGGCACGCTCACCACGGTGATGTACTTCACGAGCCTCCTGCTCTTCCTCTCGGGCGCGGGCAGCGTGACGCGGGCGCTCTCGCGGCCCGTGTTCCGCCGCATGGCGACCCTCGGCTACGGCGTGTACCTCGTGCACATCCCCATCTTGCAGCGGGTCATCTTGCCGATGGCGAAGGCGCTCGGCGCCCGAAAGTGGCCGATGGTGGTGGTGTGGCCGCTGTCCTTCGTCCTCGTGATGGTGGCGTCGTTCGCCCTCTCGTACGTGCTCCACGTGGTGGTGGAGAAGCCCAGCCTCCGCCTGCGCGAGCGCATCGCGGCCTGACGGTTTCCAGATCTCTCCGAAGCGCACGGAACGGCGTTCACGTCCATCGACTTCGAGAGAACAAGCGCTTCACGCCCAGGGATTTCGGCCCTGGCCGAGCGCTTCGAGGATCGGCCTCACCTCGTAGAGGTTCTTCACGCGCCGGAAGAGGATCTCGACGCGTCCGCTGCGGAAGGTGAGCTCCGCGGAAGACGCGCGTATCTGGCCGGCGATGCGCAGGTTCACGAAGCGAATGCCCAAGAACTCGTTCCATGGATACGTGCGACCACCGCGCGTGGTGACCCCGTTCGGAGCGAGACGCAGCGGAACGGTCCGCTTCAGCAGGACGGGGATCACCACCGCGGCAAAGCACACGAGCGCCGCGACCAGCGAGACCCAGAACTCGGCACGGGGAGGTCTGCCGGTCGACAGGTCGGGCGGCTGGCCCTTCACCGCGATCCAGTCGACCCTGAGCGTGTATTCCTCGGCGGCGTCCGCGCCCACCGGGTCGTCGACGCGGAGCGTGTAGTCGCCCGGATCGAGGTCTACGTACAAGGTCGTGGTTCCGGCCGTTCCGGCGATCGTCTTCAGCTTCGTTCCGTTCTTCTCCACCGACAGGGCGCGCGGCGCCGGGGCGTCGACCTCGAAGCGGTATTTCGCGGCGTTCGTCGTGCTCCAGGTGATCTTCCGCCCGCGCGTGTCCTTGCACGCCGTGTGGATGCCGCGCAGCTCGTCGGTGCACGTCGCCGCAAGGTCGGCGGTGGCGAGCGGTAGCGTGGGCGCCGTCTCGCTGGCGTAGAGCTGGATGCCGGCGATCGCGAGGAAGAAGGCGCCGGCCAGGAGCAGGAGAATGATCGTCACCGCGTACGAGACCTTCAGCTCGACCCCACCCGGTCGCAGGTGCGGCGGTGGAGCGCCATGAGGCGCGTGGGGAAAGTACCCTGGAGGCTGCGGAGGGTAGGGGGGGTACGGTTGATTCATCGCCCTGCTCCACCAAGGCGCTCGTAGCGAGGGGCCATCTTCGTTGATTCCTGAGGGTGCGGTGTCGTTTGGCGGACGAAGTAGACCGATAGGTCTAGCCTCCGGATGAGTATTAGACCGAACGGTCTACGTCAACCCAACTGACCGACTCTCCGTGGCTCGAGCGCGTGGCGCGAACGTTGCTTCGCGTGGCCCCGTGCCCGCCTTCCTCACCACCGCGCCGCCCTCCTTTTTTGGCACGCTCGACGGGCTCCCCTTGGGGGAGCTGCTCGGCGTCGCCGCCTCGCTCGCGCCCCACGTGCGCGTGGAGCTCCTCTACCGCGGCGGCGAAGCGGGCGCGCTCACGCTCGCCGACGGCGCCGTCGTCGACGCGCGCTTCGGGGCGCGTCGAGGTCTCCGCGCCGCACTCGCTGCGCTCGCGCAGCAGCCGCTGGGGTTCGCGGCCCGCGCGACGGACCCGCGCCCGTCCATGTCCGCCTGGGCGCTCCCGGCCCTCCTCGCCCACGCGCGGGCGCTCAGCGAGCGAGAGCTCGCCGCGCTCGCGGGGGACGCCGAGGCGTGGGCTCGCGCCGCGCCTGGCGACATGCGCCGGGCCTACCTGCTGCCGCCGGACGAGGCCGAGGACGTGGCGCCCCGAGCGCCGCCGTGGCGCTCGCGGCGGTGGAGGCGCAAGCCAGGGTGAGGCTGAGCCGCGCCCGCTATGGGTCGAACGGCGCGCCGAAGCCCACGTCGGGCGGCGCCACCGAGGGGTAGCCGCGGAGCGTCTCCGTCGCCCACACCATCCCGTCGGCCTCGAGGTCGCGGTCGAACGTGAAGCGCGCGCGCTGCGGCCCCTCCGCGCCCACCTCGAGGATCTCGATCACCATGTCCTCGACGCGCAGCACCGCCCCGAGAGACATGGGCGCCGTGCCGAACACGTCGCCGTCCTCGGTGGTGAAGAGGCTCACGTCGCGCGGCGCGGCGAGCACGAGCGTCCTCGGCCCCTCCCGCGTCGCGAGCACGTGCGGCGCCCGAGACAGCACCCTCCACCGCCGCGGCGGCTCGGCCCTCGGGTTCAGCGCGAAGGGCATGAAGAGCGCGGCGTTCGGCGCGCGGACGAGCTGCACCGCGGCCTCGCTCGGCGCGTCCACGGCGCCCGCGCGCTTGCCGAGGGAGCGGGCGTGCGCGGCGAAGAGGCGCGCGCCGAAGCCTATCTCCTTGCCCACCACCCACGACGTGACCGGCGCGTGGATGAGGTGCAAAAAACCTAACAAGTACGCGATGATGGCCGTGAGCTGACCGCGCGGGGCGTGCGCGCTCTCGAGCGCGCCCTCGGGGGCGGACGGCGCGAACCACGCGTCGTTCAGCACGATCGCCACGGTCGACGCGACCCCGAGCATGCTCGCGGCGAGGAGGCGCGGAGAAGAGCTCACGGCGAGCGCGGGCGCGAGGCCGAGCACCGAGCCCGCGAGCAGGGCGGTCGCGCGGCCGGCGGCGCGGTCGTCGAGCCTCGCGATGGCGCCGTGGACGGGCGCGGCGAGAAACACGAGCAGCGCGACGAGCATGAGGCCGACCTGCCACCCGTCGAGGGCGCGGAGGCCGTCACCGTCGAGCGAGAGCCACGCGTCGAGGAGTAGTGAGGCGAAGCGTCGGGGCGCGTGGCTCATGAACTCGCCGAACGCCTGCGTAGGGTCCGAGTAGAAGCCGGAGCCGGCGGCGCCGTAGCCGAAGCGGCGGCGGACGGCGAGGTACGCCACCGTGGGCGCGAGCCACGGCAGCACGCCGAGGGCGCGCGCGGCGTACGACGGGCGCGGCGTGGAGTCGCGCGCGAACACCTCGGCCGTGACCACGTAGCCGGCCAGCAGGAGGCCGTACTCGCCGCCCGCCATCGAGAGCGCGAAGAGGAGCGTCGCCGCGGCTCCCCGCCCGAGGCTGCGCGACGCGCGGAAGTCCTCGTAGTGCCCGAGCGCGAAGAGCCCGAGCGCCAGCGACACGAGCGCCTCGCGGTTCGCGAGCCACGCGAGCGGGATGGCGTGGCACGGCGCGAGGGCGAAGACGACCGTGGCGAACAGCGCGATCCGAGGGGCGAAGAACCGCCGGAAGAGCCCGCGCGCCCCGAACACGGCCGCGAGCCACCACGCGAACGAGTGCAGGTGCATGACGAGCGGGTGCGCGCCGAAGAGCGCGTGGTCGCCGTAGAGGAGCGCGCTCGAGAGCGGCCGCAGGAAGCGGATCTCGAGGCGCGGGTTGGTCCACCACGGGAGCACGCCGCGGGTCATGAGCACCGCGCGATCGTGGTCGCTCACGAAGTCGTAGAGCTCGAGCGGGCCGCGCGGCGAAGGGTAAACATGGTTGACCATCGCCCGGTGGATGTAGTCGTCCAGCCAGAGCGGGCAGGCGAGCGACGGCCAAAAGACGAACACGCCCAACGTGGCGAGGCAGAGGAGGGCGGCGGCGAGGAAGGCGGTCGTGCGGCGCATGGT